>CAYWMN010000102.1:0-12341 GCA_964459065.1 uncultured Acidobacteriota bacterium
TGGTTCTCGACAAGAAGTTCGGTTCCCCCACGATCACCAAAGACGGCGTGACCGTGGCCAAGGAAATTGAACTGCCCGACTCACTTGAAAACATGGGCGCGCAGATGGTGCGCGAAGTAGCTTCCAAGACTTCCGATGTGGCCGGCGACGGCACGACCACTGCAACCGTCCTGGCGCAGGCGATTTTCCGCGAAGGCGTCAAGAACGTTGCAGCGGGCGCCAATCCCATGGCGATCAAGCGCGGCATCGAGGCCGCAGTTCGCAGCATCTGCGGTTACGATGAGACGCAGAAGAACGGCACCCGGAAGCACATCCAGGGCGACCTTGAAAAGATCTCGAAGCCGGTTGAAGGTTCGATGATCGCCCAGGTGGGCGCGGTTTCCGCCAACAACGATTACACCATCGGCACGATCATTGCAGAAGCCATGAAGAAGGTGGGCAAGGATGGCGTGATCACGGTGGAAGAATCAAAAACCATGGAGACCGAGCTGGAAGTTGTTGAAGGAATGCAGTTCGACCGCGGCTACCTGTCCCCCTACTTTGTTACCGATGCGGAGCGGATGGAGTGCGCGCTTGAAAATCCCCTGATCCTCATCCACGAGAAGAAGATCAGCTCCATGAAAGACCTGCTGCCGTTGCTCGAGCAGATTGCCAAGTCCGGCAAGCCGCTGGTCATCATCGCGGAAGAAGTTGATGGCGAAGCGCTGGCCACCCTGGTGGTCAACAAGCTGCGCGGAACCCTGCAGTGCTCCGCAGTCAAGGCTCCGGGCTTCGGAGACCGCCGCAAAGCGATGCTCGAAGACATCGCAATCCTCACCGGCGGCAAGGCCATCACGGAAGACCTCGGGATCAAGCTTGAGAACGTGAAGCTGGAAGATCTCGGCAAGGCCCGCAAGGTCACCATCGACAAAGACAACACCACCATCGTGGAAGGCTCGGGCCGCAGCGAGGCCATCGAAGGCCGCGTCAAGCAGATCCGGGCTCAGATCGAGGAAACCAGCTCGGACTACGACCGCGAAAAGCTGCAGGAGCGGCTGGCCAAGCTGGTCGGCGGCGTCGCCCAGATCAAAGTGGGTGCGGCCACCGAAACCGAGATGAAAGAGAAGAAGGCTCGGGTTGAAGACGCCATGCACGCCACCAAGGCCGCTGTCGAAGAAGGCATCGTGCCCGGCGGAGGCGTTGCGCTGCTCCGCTCCCTGGCTTCGCTTGACAAACTCAAGGCGGAAGAAGACGAGCAGATCGGCATCAACATCGTGAAGCGGGCGCTTGAAGAGCCGGTCCGGCTGATTGCCACCAACGCCGGATGGGAAGGCGCCGTGGTTGTGGAGAAGGTTCGGTCCAACTCCAACGCCCACTTCGGCTTCAACGCCCAGACGGAAACCTTCGGGGATCTGGTCGAGGCCGGCGTGATTGACCCCACCAAGGTCACTCGCACCGCGCTGCAGAACGCTGCTTCCATCGCCTCATTGCTGCTCACCACCGAGGCGCTGGTCAGCGAAATCCCTGATAAAGAAGACAAGGCTCCGGCCATGCCTCCGGGAGGCGGCATGGGCGGCATGGGCGGCGGCATGTACTAAGCCGCAATCCGGCCAACAACCAAGAAGTAAGCAAAAGGGCGGGGATCGTTTCCCCGCCCTTTCTGCTTTAAGAAGCCGCGATGGAGTCCGCCGAAATTCATTTGAGGATGGAGGGCTTGGCCTCAGCCGCTCCCGCTACCTTCAACATCAGGCGCACCAGTTCCCGGTAGGCGGGAACGGCCTCAGGCGCTGAGCGGCGAAGCTCCGCGAGGTGCCTTTCGAGCGTTTTCCAGTCCCCACGAACCGCCGGTCCCGTCAGGGCCTTGTGCCCGCCCAGCTGATTGAAGTTTCTTGCCGTCTCCTGCACAAACTGCGCCAGCATGGGCTTCGCAATTCCGGGTGGCACGCCGGCTTGCTGCAAAAGCTTCTCGGAGCAATCCATCAGGGCAACCACGCTGGGGCAAACCAGGAACGCACTCAGATGATAAAGAGGCTTGGCTTCGGGCGCGATCTCAAAGCAGGTCCCGCCGAGGACTTTAACCCAGCGTTTGGCCTGCGCTTTCGCCTGTCGGTCGCCCTCCACCGCCCAGTAACAGCCTCTCAGGCTACGGGCGCCGGCCTGCGGGCTGGGAACCGTCTGATAGGGGTGAAGCGATCCAATCCATGCGCCGCGCCGTTTGAACGGCTCCAGCACCGAGGCCGGCAACGACCCACAGGTGTGCAGGACTGCGCGTCCGGTCCAATCCGCGCGGCAAAGCGCAACCTGGCGCGACACCGGCTCCACGGCGGTATCGGAAACTGTTATTAAAACCACGCTGGATTTGCCCAGTTGCGGAGAACTCAGGCTGACGGCTTTCCCGCTTCCGATAAAACGGACGGCGTGTCTGGCCTGCCCAATCCGGCGTCCGGCTACGCAGCCAATGCCGATCCCGGCTTCGCGCAGGGCCTTCCCCATCGCCTGTCCCAGGCGGCCCGGTCCGACAATCGCCACGCCAACGCTCTTTCCGCCTTCACCCTGCAATCGCCCGTTCAACAAAATTCTTCTCATTTCTTTGGTGACATCCGACGATGATACGCATCTAAAGAATATTAAGGGAGAAAAAAACCGGTGAAAGTCGAAGCCTTATGGACGACGTGTCATTAGTTTTTATTATTTTGGTTTTTCTCTTCTACGCCGTGATTGCCGGCGCGTTTGTTTTTGTAGGCCTCCGCCGCTGGCTCTGGCCTGTCCTCAAACCATGGTTTCCCCGCAAAGGAACCGTCGAACGCCAGCCCCCGGTCCACGCCGTAGACCAAGAGCATAGCCCCTCTTAACTTTTACGCGGACCCTTTTCGCCGGCGGCAACCGGCAGAATGCCCGCGCCTTTTTCCCGCAAAGCCTTCACGCGGTCGCGCAACTGGGCCGCTTTTTCAAACTCAAACTCCTTGGCGGCTTCGCGCATCTGATTTTCCAGACGGGAAATTAGCGCCTCCAACTGATCCTGCGACGTCACCTCTTCCAGGTCGTCCTCGCTCGGCACGGTCGCGTAATCCGCCTCGACAATGGCAACCAGAGCCATATCCACGGGCTTAATAATGCTCTCCGGCGTAATGCCGTTTTCTTTGTTGTACTGGATCTGTTTCGAGCGCCGGCGCTCGGTTTCCGCAATCGCCTGCCGCATGGAATCGGTTGTCCGGTCGGCGTAAAGAATGGCTTTTCCGTGAAGGTTCCTGGCCGCGCGGCCCATGGTCTGGATCAACGCTCCCGCCGAGCGGAGATATCCCTCTTTGTCGGCATCCAGAATCGCCACCAGCGAAACTTCCGGCAGGTCGAGCCCTTCGCGCAGCAGGTTGATGCCGATCAGAACGTCAAACTCGCCGCGCCGCAGGTCCCGCAGGATTTTCACCCGCTCCAGGGTGTCAATTTCCGAATGCAGGTAGCGGCAGCGGACGCCGACTTCCGTATAATACCCGGCAAGGTCTTCGGCCATGCGCTTGGTCAAAGTCGTCACCAGCACGCGCTCATTCGCCTTGGCCCGCGCGCGGATTTCGTCCAGAAGATCGTCCACCTGGTTGCGCGTCGGACGAATTTCAATTTCGGGGTCCACCAGGCCGGTGGGGCGAATAATTTGCTCGACCACTTCTCCAGCCGTCTTCGTAAGCTCGTAGGGCCCCGGAGTCGCCGAGATGTAGATGACCTGCCCCGCGCGGTGCTCGAATTCTTCAAAGGTCAGCGGACGGTTGTCGAGCGCCGAGGGCATCCGGAAACCGTAATCCACCAGGGTCTGTTTGCGTGAGCGGTCGCCCCGGAACATCCCGTGAAGCTGCGGAACCGTCTGGTGGCTCTCATCCAGAAACATCAGCGCGTCCTGCGGCAGGTAGTCGAGAAGCGTGGGCGGCGGTTCACCGGGCAGCCGGCCGGAAAGATGCCGCGAGTAGTTTTCAATCCCGTGGCAGTATCCCATTTCCTTCATCATTTCCACGTCAAACATGGTTCGCTGGTGGATGCGCTGCGCTTCCACCAGCTTTCCCTGTTTTTCCAACTCGCCCCGCCACCACTCGAGTTCGCCCAGGATTCTTTCAATCGCCAGCTCGCGCTGTTCAGGCGGCATCACATAGTGGCTGCGGGGATAAACCGGCAGCCGCGTATAGGTCTGTTTCACCTGCCCGAAGAGCGGGTCGATCTGAGCGAGCGACTCAATCTCATCGCCCCAAAGCTCAACCCGGTAGGCGTTGTCATCATAGGTAGGATAAATTTCGACCACGTCGCCGCGCACGCGAAACGTCCCGCGCCGGAAGTCCGTATCGTTGCGCTCGTACTGGATCTCGACCAGCCGCCGAAGAACCTCGTGCCGGGAAATCCGCTGGCCTTTCTCAAGCATCAGCAGCATGCCGTAATAGGCCTCGGGCGAACCGATGCCGTAAATACAGCTGACGCTTGCGACAATCAGGCAGTCGCGCCGCTCAAACAGCGACCGCGTCGCCGACATCCGCAGCTTATCGAGCTCATCATTAACGGTGGATTCTTTTTCAATGTAGACGTCGCCGGAAGGGATGTAGGCTTCGGGCTGATAGTAATCATAGTAGCTGACAAAATATTCCACCGCGTTGTGCGGGAAGAAAGCGCGAAATTCGTGGTAGAGCTGCGCGGCCAGGGTTTTGTTGTGCGCCAGAACCAGCGCCGGTCGCTGGGCCGCCTCAATGACCTTGGCCACGGTAAAAGTTTTTCCGGAGCCGGTCACGCCCAGCAGCACCTGGTGATGCTGCCCCTTGTCGACCCCGCCCACCAGATGTTTGATGGCCGCCTTCTGGTCACCGCGAGGCGAATAGTCGGAAATTAGTTTGAAGTCCATAACCGGTTACCGGTAATCCTTCGAATTGAGCAACTCTATTATAGCTTCACCCCTGTGGCAAAACCCGGTCACGCTTCACCCGCCGTCCGGCGCAAGGTTACTCCTCAAGAATGGTCCGGAGCTATCGGATCAGCCTCGGCAATCCTTGACAGGGCCCCGGGGACTGAATACACTCGCTGTTTTCCGATGCCCGGCCGCCGGCTCTGCGCCGGGTAATTTGCAACTCCTTTGGAGGTTGTCATGAAACGATTCAGCCCTGTTCGGTTTCGGACTCCGGGGCCTTATCTGCTTTTATTGCTTGCCGCGTTCTGCACAGGCGCCCTGGCGAAAAATCTTCAGGCCATGGAGCCGATGGTGATCCCTCAGCCCCGGTATCTCCAAAGCAAGGCGGAGCCTTTCCAGGTGACCTCAAAGCTTGAGATTGTTCTGCTCTCGCCCTTTGCCCACCAGGACCGGTACGCGGCCGAGAGCGTCCAGCGGGAGCTGAAATTGGTCACCGGCCACATGTTTCCAATCGTGGGCTTGAGAGAACCTCCGAAGAATGCGCCCGCCATCATCATGGGACGGATCGCGCAACCCCAGGTCAGGGCCCTGCTCGCGAGCCGCCATCTCAGCACGGCGGGCGTCGCCGCGCAAGGCTACGTGCTGGACGTTTCGCCAAGCAGCATCCTGGTGGCAGGCAAAGACATCGCGGGGCTTTTCTATGGCGCCCAGACGTTGCGCCAGTTAGTGGTTCCCAGCCCCGGCGGAGCCGAGATCCTGGGAGTGAGCGTCCGCGACTGGCCGGCCCTGCGATACCGCGGCGTCCAGGTTGACATGAGCCGCGGCCCGGTTCCAAAACTCAGCTATCTGGAAAGCATCGTCCGCAGAATCGCCCAGTTCAAGATGAATCAGCTTTACCTGTACATGGAAGACTCCTTCCGGCTGCAGGGACAACCGCTCTGGGGCGTGCTGAGCGATACCCTGACGCGTGCCGATTGGAACACTCTGGTGACCTACGCGGCCCGCTATCACGTGACCCTTGTGCCTTCAACCGAGAACTGCGGACACCTGCACAAGATCCTGCGGTTTGAACAGTACACTGGGCTTGCCGAGCGCCCGCACGGATTCGTCCTGGCGCCCCAGGACCCGCACGAACTCAGCTTCCTCAACGACATGTACAAGCAGATGGTGCCGGTTTTTCCCTCCCAGATCTACCACATCGGCTGCGATGAAACCTTCGGGCTCGGCAAAGGCCGCTCGAAGGCCCTGATCGATAAAGAGGGTTATGGAAAAGTTTACGTTGATAACCTGATTCGCGTTGCAAAACTGGTTGAGAGCTACAACAAGCAAGTCATGTTCTGGGGCGATATCGCGGTTGAGCACCCTGACATGATTCCGAGCTTGCCCAAGAATCTGATTGTGGCAACCTGGACCTATGGCGCGCAAACCAGCTACCAGAAATGGCTGAAACCATTCGAGGGCACGGGATTACGCCTCTTTGTTTGTCCGTGGGTCGGCAACACAGGTTTGATTGTTCCCGACTACGAAGAAGCCGCCTATAACATCCGTGAGTTGCTCGCTGAGGGCAAGCAGGCCGGCGCCATGGGAGCCCTCATCACGGTGTGGAACGATGGCGGGGAAACGCTCTACGGACCCAACTGGTGGGCCATCGTCTACGGAGCTGCCTGCGCTTGGGAACCGGGCAGACCCAGCGTCGAGGCCTTCAACCGCAAGTACGATTGGGCCTTTTACCGGAACACCGATCACCGCTTTGCAAAGGCCATTATGGCGCTCAGCCATCTGAACGAGGTCATGCGTGCCGGCAAACCTATCTCGACTTACGACATGGGATATGGAGGCGCCGGCGAAAACCTGTTCTGGCAAAATCCCTTCTCACCCGCCGGCCGCAAATCCGTCGAAAAAGATCTCCCCGTAGCCTCGCTGATTCGCCTGACGGCCGAACACTCCTACACGGTGATGGTGGATAGCGCATCGCGCGCCAAACGTAACAGCGACACGCTGGCAACGCTCAAGTTTGCCGCGCTCAGGCTCGACGCACTGGGCATGCGCTACCAGTTCGCCCAGGAAATTTCCGAGCTTTACCTGGACGCCATCCAGAAGGCCAGGGCCAATCAAAAACGTTTGGCCAGGAGGGATCTTTCAGATATTACCTCCACCAACGGCCGCCTTGAAGACCTCCGCGACTACACAACCCGGCTGGAGGAAATGTACCGCCATCTCTGGTTGAGCGAGAATCTTCCCACGTGGCTGCCCAACATTCTGGCGCTCTACCGGCGCAACGGCGATTTGTGGCAGGACCTCATCTCAAAGTATTCGACGATTCGAGCCCAATACGGAGATGGCCAGCCGCTTCCTTCACCCCAATCGCTGGGATTGCTGACTGGATCACAGGGCGGACAGTAGTAGACTCCCGCCCGCAACATGCGCCGTAGTTCAGAGCGCTAGGGCTCGACGAAGGGCACGTGGCTTCTGCGCGCCACGCTGAACGATGGCACTACGCACGATGTGCTGATTTCGCTGCGTTAAACACCTGACGCCTGGAGGGTGGACGTTCCTTCCGCCCTCCCGCAATCTTCAGTATTTTTGATCTCCCGGCCGCCAGCGCCGTCGCTTCGCATTTCCTTTCTCGGCACCCGCAGCTTAAACTCTTTGGCCAAACCGCAGGCCCGTGCTATGATGAGGCATTTCATTTATCACCGAAAACTTGGAGGAGAGATTGCCATGAGGGTATGTTTTTCTAGGCCGGCCGGTACAGCGTTTAAAGTCATTTTGGCGGGAGCTTTGTCCGGCCTGGTCTGCTTTGGACAGAATTCACCGCAGGCGCACGCGCCGCAGGCAAGCTCCTCACCAAGCCGGGCCGCAGCCACCTCAGCCTCTTCGCCGCAGAAGGTTGTGATGAGGGTCGGCAACGAGAAGGTAACCCAAGCTGAGATGGACTTCCTGATTCAGAACCTTAACCCGCGGGTGCGGCAAGCTGTAGCCGCCCGAGGGCGCAGCGTCCTGGGCCAGCAATACTCGATGATGCTTCTGCTTTCGCGGAAAGCTGTAAACGACCACCTGGATACTTCGCCTGACATTGAGCGGGAGATTGCTCTCCAGAAACGCCAAACGCTTGCTCAGGCCGAGTATCGGAAGCTGGAAGGCCAGGTCAGCGTCAACCCGCAGGAAGTCAGCGCTTTCTACACAGCCCATAAGCAGGAATTTGAACAGGCAAGCGTTCGCGAGTTTATCGTCATGAAGAAAGCGCCGGGCGCCGCAGCCGGAGCTCCGGGGCTTTCCCCCGAACAAGCCCAGGCGCGCCTCGCTTCGATCCGCAAGGCTATCGTTGCGGGAACCCCCATCGCGCAAGTCACCAAGAAGTTTGAGGTGCCGAACGAGGTCATCATTGAACCCCAGCCCCGCACGGTACACCGAGGCCAGTTGATACCCGCCTTAGACAAGGTGGCTTTTGAACTCAAAGACAACCAGTTTTCAGATCCCGTGGACACGCCCCGGGCAATTGTCGCCATCCAGGTCCTCTCCCGTCAGCAACCGCAGTTGAAAGATGTGTCAGACGAGATTGAGAGCAATCTCCGCCAGCAAAAGATGCAGTCGGTTGTCGATGCTCTCAAAGCAAAGACCAATATTTGGATGGACCCGGTTTATTTCAAGACTCCGGCCGCGCAGGCATCCAGCCAGGCTGCGCCACAGGAGCAAAAGTAACACGCATCGCCGGACAATGTTTGAGCCGGGAATCATGCCGCGCATCGAGCGCTAAAAAATCACTCTGCTAAGGGAGGGATTGATCCCCGAGCCCTCCTTCAGCGGAACCGTTTTTACCTGGATATTTTCGACCTCTCTCTCACCCGGTGGGCCCGGCTTCCAACCCGGCGCCCAAGACATCCATCTCCGGATATCCTTTGAAATCGATCGATAGCTCTTATAGCAGGCATAAAAGTAATCAACAGATGTGTTGAAAAGCTTGTGGAAAAATGGCCTCTTCCGTCCTCCAACCATTAGAGTAGTAAAGGTTTTGCACTCTTTGCACAACAGTTGAGCATATTCATCCTTAGGCCGGCTGGTAGAGCTCCCGAACGGCCACCTCCCTGCAACATTAACATTTTCATAGCTTATTAACCTGGAGGGTGGGGGTGACGCTTCGGCTCTCGCTTCAATATGAGAAGACAATTTCCCCAATGGCTTTAATTTTTTCCGGCCAAAGCAACCTGGATAGGATATGGATTCAATGCCGGCCACATCATGGCGATCACGGCCCCTGCTCAAGGAACACAGTCGCCCGCAAAGCTCAAAGCTGTGGCTTCGGCTTTTTGAGACGAACCTCAATCAACTGATTTTCTTTCGTAATCCTAAAAACTTTTCCGAAAGTTGAATGGTCGGGCGCGGAAACCATTAAAGTGATCTTACCCATGGGCACGAAGGGGAAGCTGCCGAGCCCTTTCTTGTCGGTTTTTGAGGAGTAAGAAATGGTTTTCGCCTGCCGCATGAATCCGCCAGACTTGGAGTACGCTAACGTCAGGTGGGCCTGGTAAATAGGATCGCCGCTTTTAGCATCCTTGACGAGCACGCGGACCGTCGTCATCTCAGTCGCGCGAAGCCCGGCCGGAACCGCCATCCACACGCCCAATGCCACCAATAATCCCAATCCCTGCCATTTCCTTCGCCCCAACGTTTTCCACCCGCTCACGGTTCCTCCTTCACATCAGTCAATGCTATATTTAAGTTTTATCACAATTGAATGGCTGGTTGGCCGGTTCTTGGGCCCTGGCCCGCCACCCTCAAAGGGGGCGCCGGGCTCCAATATTGCACACGGAACTGAAATCCAACGCAAAACAAGGGGCTCGATGCCCGGAAAGGCACTATGGGATTCTCCACAGACGCAATTCACGCCGGCCAGGAGCCGGATCCTGCCACGGGAGCCATTATCGTTCCCATCTATCAGACGTCCACCTTCGTCCAGGAAGAATTGGGAAAGAATAAGGGCTACGAATACGCGCGCTCGGCAAACCCCACGCGCTCGGCGCTGGAAAGCAATCTGGCCCGGCTTGAGGACGGCCAATTCGGCTTTGCGTTCGCCTCGGGAATGGCTGCCATTAATGCCGTGCTAAGCCTGTTGAAGACCGGCGATCACGTTGTCGCGGGCCGGAATGTCTACGGGGGCACTTTCCGCTTGTTTGAGCGCGTCCTGAGGGACTTTGGGATGAGCTTTACCTATGTGGACACCACCCGGTTGGAAGAGGTGGAAAAAGCCATAGGAGCTTCGACGCGGCTGCTGTTCCTTGAAACGCCCACTAACCCCCTGATGGAAATCACCGATCTTGCAGCGGCTTCGGCTGCTGCCCACCGCCGGAATGTTAAAGTCGCGGTTGATAACACCTTCATGAGTCCTTATTTGCAACGTCCGCTCGAACTGGGAGCGGATCTTGTGATCCACAGCACGACGAAATACCTGAACGGCCACAGCGACGGGGTCGGTGGCGCCGTCGTCCTGAACGATGCGACGATGGCCGAACGCCTGAAGTTCATTCAAAACGCCGCCGGAGCCATCCTCGGCCCCATGGACAGTTGGCTGGTGTTGCGAGGAATCAAGACGCTGGCTGTCCGCATGCGCCAGCACACGGCAAACGGCATGGCGGTGGCGGAGTTCCTCAACAGCCACCCCAAGGTGCAGAAGGTCAATTATCCTGGTCTCGCTTCCCACCCGCAGCACGACCTGGCGCAAAAACAGACCAAAGGCTCAGGCGGCATGCTCTCCTTCGAAACGGGCTCCATTGAAAACGCCGGGAAGATCCTGAAGGCGGTCCGACTCTGTTCGCTTGCCGAAAGCCTGGGAGGCGTTGAGACACTCATATCACACCCCGCCTCAATGACTCACGCGAGCGTTCCGCCCGAGGACCGTAAGCGGCTTGGCATTACGGACGGCCTGGTTCGGATTTCGGTTGGAATCGAGGATATCGAGGACTTGATCGCGGACCTCGATCAAGCTCTTGCCAAGATATAGAAGAGTGTGAAAAGGAACAGCACGGCAATAGTCCTGAGCCGCAGACCTCCAACCGGCGCAGAACGTCATCCTGTGCACAGGGCTGCTTTCAGCAAGGATCTGAGGTTCATCCCTGCGGCCATGGCCGCAGGGATGAACCTCTCTCCAATGAACAGTAAGCTAATTGATGGTTGTCGCATTCACCGTCGTGCTGGCGGAGTTTCCGCCAATCGTCACGTTAACGGTTAAAGGATTCGCCAGATTAGTCAGGTCAACTTTCTTGACGTAGGCCGAAATCTGGAATTGACTCGGGCTCAGAAGCACAATTTGAACCTTAAGGCTTGCTCCATCGATCCCGCGCTGGAAGACATAAGTTCCTGCCTTGCTGCCATTCTGGTGGGTATTGAACGATCCGGCCGGGATGGTGACGGAATAAGTGTAAGAGGAATTGCCAATCTGCAGCGTGACAGGCTGGGTGAGCGGATCAATAACTCCGCCACCGCTGCCGGTGTCTAAGGTAGCGTTCAGATCAAAACTGGGCGGAGGACCCGCAGTGACATCCAGGGTGGCATTCAGTGTCGTGGGGCTGGAGCAAGCTTTTGCCGGAAAAGCCGCAACGGAAAGCAACCCGTACCCCACCACGTCTAGAGCAGGAACAGTAGAAGCAGTGGTGATCGAATCAAAGCCGAATGGGTTCGCTCCATAAACGGTTAGAGCCGGCTGTGCGCTGGCAGCGTAGAGCAGGGTTCCATCCTGGCTCACTGCCAGCCCGCCCGGGTAAGCGTATTGATTGCCAATCCCGATCGCGGTCCCGCCGGACAGCGCGCCGGTGTTGGAATCAACATTAAACTCCGTAACCGACTGGCTCCCCTGGGTACTGGCGTAAAGCATGCTGTCATCCGCACTCAGCCGCACCACCTGATTGCTGGTTATCGTCCCAACTGCGGGCGAAGACGAAAGATAGGTCAGGGCTCCTGTTGAGGAGTCGAGGCTGTAAACTTCAACGGTAGTCCCGTAGGTCCCGGCGTAAACATAAGTTCCAGCACAGTTGATATCCACGCCGGTGAAGGCCGTTCCAAACTGAATTGCCGCCGAGGCAGAAGTCAAAGCACCGCCCTGTCCGATCTTAAAAGTCTGAATCTCATTCTGATCCTTGATTGCCAGCACCAGCAGGCCGCCGCTCGGGGTCACCTTCATGCTGGTCATAGGACCGTCAGCTTGGACCAGCGTGGGATTCGCCGTCAGCGCTCCCGTGTTGGGGTCGATTTGAAAGATCGTGATTTGTCCGTTGAATCCCGTACTGCCTGCGTAAAGATAGTTTCCATCCGGGGTTGCAGCCAGTGAAATCCCGGATTCAATGGTACTGTTGTACGCCAATGTTGAGTAAGGCGTCGTGGAAACGCTTGTCAGCGCTCCTGTTGCGGGGTCACCCTTAAATCCGCTGACGGTGTTGCTGCCCGCGTTGGACGCGTAGACGAACGTGTTATTCGCGGAAGTTTTGTCAACAACGAT
>CAYWMN010000103.1:0-3394 GCA_964459065.1 uncultured Acidobacteriota bacterium
ACCAAAACCCGCAGAGAAACGCAAAGAACGCGTACCTCTTCGCTACATGGCTACATCGGGCGATCCAAAATCCGGCGGTGAGGACACCGCCGCTACAAAAAGGCCGGGGATCTGAAGATCCGCGCGACATCGAGAGGTTAGGCCTGTTCGATGCGAAGGCTCTTGATGACGATGGGCTTAGAGGGCTTGTCGCGCGGGTCTCGTTGGGCCAGCGAAATTTTGGTGACGACGTCCTGGCCTTCGACGACCTGGCCGAAGATAGTGTGATGGTTGTTGAGCCAGGGCGTGGGTGCGACGGTAATAAAGAACTGGCTGCCGTTGGTATTGGGGCCGGCGTTGGCCATGGCGAGGCGGCCGACCTGGTCAAAAGTCAGCTCGTCGGTGAACTCGTCTTCAAACTGATAGCCGGGCCCGCCGGTGCCGGTGGAAAGCGGGCAACCGCCCTGGATCATGAAGTTGGGGATGACCCGATGGAAAATCAATCCGTCGTAAAAGGGCCGCTGAACGGGCTGGCGGGTTTTGGGGTCGGTGAACTCGCGGGTTCCGGTGGCGAGCGCCACAAAATTCTCCGTGGTCTTGGGGGCTTTGTCCGGGAACAAAGCGCAGGTGAAGGAGCCCTCGGAGGTTTCAAAAACGGCTTGCAAAGTGGGTTTGTTATCGGCCAAAACTTCTCCTTCCTGACTTCTGAAAATGGGTCGAGGACGATTCCGCGCCAGGCGCGGGCCGCGCCGATCACATGATCGAGGCGGACTTGATGGAATCGAGCTTTGGGAAATTGGCTTTGAGATAGGCGCTGCCTTCTTTTTCAATGAGCTGCTGGTTGGGCCCGTTTCCCATGGGAGCGCCTTCACCGTATCCGCTGTAAAGGTTTTCAACGACCTTCATGCCTTCAACCACCTGGCCGAAGGGCGCGAAGCCCTGGGAATCCAGGTTCTTGTTGTCGCCCAGATTGATGAACACCTGCGTGGTGCGGGTGTCGGGGCCGGCCGTGGCAAAGGTGATGGTGCCGGGGGTATTGCTGTGGCGGACCGGATCATCCTGGATGGTGGCCGTGTGCCACACGTGGGAGACGCGCGGGTCTGCGCTGATGCCGAACTGCACGATGAAGCGGGGCAGGACGCGGAAAAAGCCGGCGCCGTTGTAAAAACCGTTTTTGACCAGGTTATAAAAGCGGTCCGCGCCCAGCGGCGCCCAAGCGCGGGTTACCTGAATCACAAAGTCGCCCTGGGTGGTGACGAATTTGGCCTGGTACGTCGCCGGAGCTTGGGCATCCAGCGAGGCCGGCTGCAGCAGCGAAGCCGCGCCGTGGCTGGCCGGGCTTGCCTGGGTCTGGGGACTCTTCTGGGCAGTCTCCTTAGTTTCTTTGGCGCTGTGGCAGGCGCCCAGCAGCAGTAGGGCCGGAATCAGGATTGCCTGCAAAGTGATGGGAAAGAATTTTTTCATGGAAGCCCCGTCCAGAGTTGTGAGTTACAAGGTTCAATTATCGGGACCGGGCCGCGGTTTTGTCAAACCCGCGGAAGGAAAGTCCCCCGAACGGCCCGGCGGCCGGTTAGTCGTAATACTCCAGGCCGAGGTGAGTAATCAGGCTCTCGCCGCGCAGGTGGCGCAACGTGTTCTTCAGCTTCATGAGCTGGATGAACAGGTCATGCTCGGGGTAAAGGTCGGGAGCGCACATGGGGCTTTTGAAATAGAAGGAGAGCCATTCCTGGATGCCCTTGCCGGCCATTTGCGGGCAGCGCTGGGCGAGATCCATGAACAGGACCAGATCGAGAACGATGGGCGCAGCCAGGATCGAGTCGCGGCAAAGGAAGTTGATCTTGATCTGCATGGGATAACCCATCCATCCGAAGATGTCGAGATTGTCCCAGCCCTCCTTGTTGTCGCCGGAGGGCGGATAGTAATTGATTCGAACCTTGTGGTAGAAATCCTTGTAAAGCTCAGGATAAACGTTGGGCTGCAGGATGTATTCCAGCACGGAGAGCTTGCTCTCTTCCTTGGTGCGGAACGACATCGGATCATCCAGCACTTCGCCGTCGCGGTTGCCCAGGATGTTGGTGGAAAACCAGCCCTTCAGGCCGATCATCCGCGCCTTCAGTCCGGGGGCGATGATCGTCTTCATCAAAGTCTGTCCCGTCTTGAAGTCCTTGCCGCAGATCGGGGCGTTGTTCCGGATGGACAACTCCTGCAGCGCCGGAATGTCCGTGGTCAGATTGGGAGCGCCGTTGGCAAAAGGAATGCCGAGCTTCAAAGCGGCGTAAGCGTAGATCATGCTGGGCGCGATGCCGGGATCCGAGGCGCGCAATCCCTTCTCAAAGGCCGCCAGCGACCGGTGCACGGGGCCGGGCTTCATGAAGATTTCCGTGGAGCCGCACCAGATGATCACCATGCGGTCGGCGCCTGAGTTCGCCTGGAAGTTTTGAATATCTTCCATGACCTGCTTGGCCAGATCCATTTTGGTCTTGCCGCGCTTGACGTGGGAGCCGTTGAGCTTCTTCACGTATTTGCGCTGGAAGACGGCGGGCAGCGGCTTGATGTCTTCCATGAAATCGCGAACGGCATCCAGGTCGCGGGCGTCCAGGACGCCGGCGTTGGTCGCCGACTCGTAGGAGTTGTCCGGGAAAATATCCCAGCCGCCGAAGACCAGGTCGTCGAGACCCGCAAGAGGCACAAAATCCCTGATCAGGGGCGCCTTTTTATCAGTGCGTTTTCCCAGCCGAATGGTTCCCATCTGCGTCAGCGAACCAAACGGAAGCGCCAGATTCCGGCGAATGGATTCAACGCCGGCAAAAAACGTGGTCGCCACCGCGCCCATGCCGCAGGTCATGATTCCCAGCTTGCCTTTCGGCTCAGCAATTTGCACTGTTTTCTTGCGCACTTTTCTTGTCCTCCTCGGCCCTCAGGAAAAACAATCCTCCCTAGCCAAAAGTCATAATACTGGGCCAAATGCACGAGAATTGCAATTACTTTTCACCCATCGGGGCGTGGAAAAGAGCTTAGGTCTTTCCCCCGTCCCGGCCGGAAACGCGCCAACCCCATCGGAAACAGTGGGTTAAGTGTGTTTGTGGGCTCCAACCCGTTCAGCCCTTAAAAAGCGTCTGGCACGCCTGTCATTCACGGAATGCGGCAGACTCGGACACGGTTGTTCTGATAAAGACAGTCGAGCCCCGCCACTCCGGGCTGCTCGACCACGACCCAGTTCACTCCAAAACGCCGCTTGAGGCGGCGAAAATCCTGCACGGAAAAATGCTTCCAGCCCTGGAGCGCCGTGACTTCTTTCAGCCAGCGATTGCCGAGGGCGGGGAAAAGAGACACCACCCCCGGATCTTTGACGACATCGGCCATGCGGCTGCGCTCGGCTAGGCCGCGAAAGCCGTGGAAGTCTTCACCGGGCAAC
>CAYWMN010000103.1:3404-12214 GCA_964459065.1 uncultured Acidobacteriota bacterium
TCCATGAAGCGCGGATTGAGCGCAAAGTAGGCGTCGGTGGGAGTATTCCGACGAATCCAGACGAAGGCCTGCACCCAGGGATTGGGATCCCGCACGCCCGGCCACTCGACGTGAGGGCTGCCGGGAAAGAGCTGCAGCTGCGCATAAAACATTCCCAGGCTGAGCGGAATAAAAAGCGCCAGCCACCGGACCCAGGACTTTTTCAGCACCCATTTGCCGAGCATTCCGCCCACCATCAGGAAAAAGAGCAGGTAGACCAGGTGGAAGCAACGCAGCGGCTGGTAGGGCGTGAGCCTTTCAAGCCGCCGTGGAATGGCGATCACGATGGCGGCCGCGAAACCGGCAGCGCCGAACCAGGCCAGCCGCCGGCTCAAATGCTCCAAGCGAGGCAGGGCAAAACGGCGACCGAGGCGCGCAAACCAGGCGAGCAAAGCCAGGGGAGCCACAATCCCCAACCACTCGTACCAGTGCCACATGCCCAGATAGAGGTCTCGTCGCGTGCGGGCGGCTTTCCGCCATGCGGCGGAAGCCGGCTCCCATAAGGAACGGAAAGGAAGCAAGGCAGCGGCCAACGGGGGCTTGATGCGCTCCGGAATCCTCCAGAGCAAAAATACCAAAAGCCCCGCGCCGTAAAAGGCCATCATGAGATGGACCGTGGCGGCGGCCGCTAACCAGACTGCCATCCATAGAAGCCTTCCGGGGGAAAGGCGAACCTTGCCGACGGGCTCGCCGGGCGCGGCCGTCGGGAAGACGCCAAGAAGCGCGAACAGCAGCGCAGCCATTGCCAGAGCCCGGGGGTGAAGATATTGATCCACAAGGTAGAGAGCCGTGCCCGCCACCGGAAGCGTCAGCAATGAGGTGATCAGGCAAACGGCGGCCCAGTGGGCGGCGGGCTCATGAAACAGCCGCCGGCTCAACAATAAGCAGCCCCACAGGATAAGAAATACCGAGAGCAGGTAGACGATAAACATCACCGCCGCGCACGACAGGCCCGTAGCGCTCACCAGGAATGCAATCAGATTTCCGAATAGCGTGGCGCTGGTCTGCGGCAGGAACAGGGCGGAGTCATGAGGGTAAAGACCGGGATCGAGGATCTTGCGGATGGCGGGAAGATAGATGCCTTGATCTTCAACGCCGAAATGATAGCCATGAATCAGCAGGGCGGCCAGCGTCAATCCGGCGAGGGCCAACCCATCAAAAGTGCGCCCGGGCTTTTTCACGCCATGAATTATGCGCTATGCCGGGGAAATTTTGCAGGAAAAGTGGATGCATCGGTGGAACAGTGCGAAGGGCGCCAACGTGTCATTCGGCTGGCCGGCCGTCGACTCTTGCCGCAGGTTATTTGCCGGCGTCCGGCTTGGAAGCCGGCTCCGCCTTGCGCATCAGGAAAGTGAGAGGAGCGACCAAAACAAAGAGGAGCGTCAGGAAGCGGAACGCGTCGAGATAACTGAGCAGCGCCGCCTGCTTCAAGAGGATGTGGTAAAGCATTTCGAGGGCGTGCTGGCCGGCGCCGGTGAAAGTCGCGCCATACTGCGCCAGGTGATGGTGGAGCTCCTCGAGGAGCGGAGCCGTGAGCGGACGGTAAGCTGTGACGCCGGCCGCCAGACGGTCCTGATGGAACTGTTCCCGCCGCGCCAGCAAAGTGGTGACGGCGGAGATTCCCAGGCCGCCTCCGATGTTGCGCATCAGCGCAATAATGCTGGTGGCGTATCCCATCTGTTCGGCGGGAATGGGATCCACGGTAATCGTGGCCAGGGGAACGAAGATGAAAGAGAAACCAAGGCCCATGATGATTTCAGGCAGAACAAAATTCCACGGGCCGGCGCTGAGATCGAAACGGGAAAAGCCATACACTCCGAGCGCGGCCGTCAGCATTCCAAAAAAGAGCATCCGGCGCATGTCCCACCGGCGGCTGATGAGAATGCCGGCGAGCGGCATAAACGCCATGGTGGCCAGTCCCCTGGGAATGTTCCACTCGCCGGCCGTGACCGCCGGAAACCCCAGCAGTTCCTGCATAAACAGGGGCAGCAGCACCGTGCTGCCGAACAAGACGATTCCCAGGACGCCGGAAAGCGCTACGCCCACGGCAAAGGTGCGGTGCTTGAGCAAACGGAAGCGCACAATCGGGTCCTTGCTGCGCAATTCCCAGATCACAAAGACCGTGAGGCAAACCACGGCGACCACCGCCAGGGTGATGATGAAGTGCGATCCGAACCAGTCGTCTTCCTGCCCCTTGTCAAACACGATCTGGAGCGCGGCAATGCCGGTCACCAGCATGCCGAGGCCCCAGTAATCGATGCGGTTGGAGGTGCGCCGGATATAGCTGGGATCGTGCACGAACAGATGCACCAGAATGAGCCCCAGGATGCTGATGGGAACGTTGATGAAGAAGACCAGGCGCCAGGTGTAATCCGTCGTCAGCCAGCCGCCCAGCACAGGCGCCAGGATGGGCGCCACCACAATGCCTACGCCCCAGAAAGCCATTGCTTTGCCGCGTTCCTCGCGGGGAAAAGTTTCCAGCAGAATCGCCCGGGTGGTGGGCTGCAGCGAGCCGCCTCCGACGCCTTGCACAATCCTGAAAAAGACCAGCATCGGCAACGAGGTCGCCAAGCCGCACAGGACGCTGGCGACGGTAAAGACGGTTACGGCCAGCATCAGGAGCCGCTTGCGCCCCATGTAATTGGCCAGCCAGCCGGTGGTGGGAAGCACGGCGGCATTGGCCACCAGGTAGGAGGTCAGAACCCAGGTGGCCTCGTTGACCGAGGCGGAGAGGTTTCCGGCGATGTAGGGCAGGCTGACGTTGACCGCCGCCGTATCGACGAGTTCCATGACGGCGCTTGCCATCACGGCAAACGCGATCAGCCACCGGCCTACGGCAATGGATCGATCACGAGGAGAGTTTCCAGGGGGCATTTAAACGGTTCTACTAAGCCAAATACGCCAACTTTGCAGCCAAGACATCATATCCCTTGGATGATTTTGAATCCGTGCGGGGTGCCTTGGCCGTTCCGGCCCTTCGGCGCGAATCGCGGCCCGGGAAGGGTTTTCTGCGAATCGTTGCGATGGAGTCAACGGGCTCGGGCGGGAATCACCGGCGGGCTTCGGCGTGGTGGCGGATGTCGGTACCCTCAACCAAGAAGACCACGTCTTCGGCGATGTTGGTGGTGTGGTCTGCAATGCGTTCCAAATTCCGGGCGATGAACATGTAATCAACGCAGGCGCGAATGGCTGCCGGCTCACTTTCCATGTAGTGCACCAGTTCGCTATAGATGCCGTCGCGCATATGGTCAACCTCGTCGTCGGAGGTGAGCACGTACCGCGCCAGGTTGGCATCCTTCCTGACGAAGGCATCAAGACACTTGCGCAGCAGGGATTTCACCAGGCTTGCCATTTGGGGGATATCGACCAGGGGCTTGATCAGCGGCTCATGCATCAGGGACATTGCCCGCGCGGCAATGTTCACGGCATGATCGCCCATGCGCTCCAGGTCGTTATTAATCTTGATCGTCGCGGTCAGAAAGCGCAGGTCGGTCGCCATGGGCTGCTGGAGGAGCAGCAATCCCGTGGAAAGATCATCAATCTCGATTTGCATCCGATTGATGCGGTCTTCGTTTTCCATCACCATGCGGACCTGCTCTTCGTCCTTTTCGACGAGAGCCTGGACGCTGCGATAGATGGACGACTCCACCAACCCACTCATCTCAAGGAGCCGTTTTCGGAGATCATCGAGCCGGATTTCAAAATGGCGCACTGGAAACGCTCCCCGTTGCTAGCCGAAACGACCGGTAATATAATCCTCGGTCTCTTTCTGAGCAGGATTCTTGAAAATCACATCCGTCTTGTTGAATTCGATCAGCTTGCCGAGCAAGAAGAACCCGGTGTAATCCGCTACACGGGCTGCTTGTTGCATATTATGCGTAACAATCACGATGGTGCAACTGGAAACGAGATCGAGCAGCAAATCCTCGATTTTGGCGGTGGCGACGGGATCGAGCGCCGAGCACGGCTCATCGAGCAGCAGCACCTCGGGATCAATCGCCAGCGCGCGGGCAATACACAACCGCTGCTGTTGGCCGCCGGAAATCGAATACGCGGACTTGTGGAGGCTGTCTTTGACTTCGTCCCACAGAGCGGCGCGCGTGAGGCTTTTTTCCACCACTTCCTCGATCTCTCTCCGGTTGGCCATCCGGTTGATCTTCAACCCATAGGCCACGTTCTCAAAAATTGACTTGGGGAACGGATTGGATTTTTGAAACACCATCCCGACGCGGCGACGCAACTGGACAACATCGAGCGCGAAAATATCCTCCCCATCCAGCCGAACTTCGCCCTCGGCCCGGGTGCCGTTCACGGTCTCATGCATTCGATTCAGGGTTCGCAGGAAGGTTGACTTCCCGCAGCCTGACGGACCGATGAGAGCGGTGATCTCGCGGTCGGGAACTTCCAAAGAAACATCAAAAAGCACCTGGCGCGGCCCGTAATGGAAGTTCAGGTGGCTGACGGTAATTTTGCGCGTCGGCTTCGCCCCCTGGTGAGCAGATGTTTCACTTGTCCAGTCAGCTTCCGGCACGCTAGAAACCACCTCCGATTCGGTTAGCTTCGCCATAAGATTGCCCTCCCGGGTCCGCGCGCCCGCGGGCCCCTTGGGCTGCCAGCTCATCTTATCAACAACCCCTCACGGGAACAAGATGAACCCAGCCGTTCATGTCCTTCAAAATCAGCACAAACCAGCCAGCCGGCGTCTCACGCCTTTCGCCGCTCCCCAGACCTGAACCGGCGCCAGCCGGCGTTCTCATCCAGCGCCATGCGCGCCAGAATGCTGATGACCAAAACGAAAACGGTGACAAAGAATGCGGCCGCGTACGCCAGCGCATGAGCGCTTTCGAACGGCTCCTGAATAAAAGCCCAGATCGCATATGTTAGGTAGCCGATCGGCTCATTCGTCAGATGGCCCGTCCACATATAACTGGACCAACCCGCGGTGTAAATCAGCGGCGCGGTTTCGCCCACCGAGATGGCGAGTGCGAGCAAAATGCCGGTCAGAATGCCGGGAAGCGCCGCCGGCACGCAGATTCCCAGCGTCACCCGGCCGTCGCCGGCACCCAGGGCGTAAGCTGCTTCCCGCAACGAACGCGGCACCTGGCGAAGCGACATTTCCGTAGTGCGGCAGATGTAGGGTAGCGAGATGATCGCCAGCGCGACGCTGGCTGCCGCCACTGAGAATTTCCACCCCAGAGCCACCACCATCGTGACGTACCCGAAATAACCGATCACGATGGACGGGACGCCCACCAGCACATCCGACATAAATCGAATCGCCGGCGCAAACCGTCCCCTGTCGAATTCCGCAAGGTAGATGCCGGCGGCAAGCCCCGGCCCCGAGGCCAAGAGGATGCCGCCAAACGCCAGCACCAGCGTGCCTTCAATCGCATTGAGCAGTCCGCCGCCGGTTCCTTCCGTAACGTGCGTGAGTACTTCCCAGTTGATCGCCCCAACGCCGCGCATGAAGACCACCACCAGAATCCACAGCATGGCGCTGCCCAGCAGAAGAAAAGCCAGCGTGCACAAGCCCCAGCCAAGGTAGTCAAACAGGCGGCGGCGCAGCATACGGCCGGGGATGGAAACGCTGGCGGGACGGAGGTCAGCAACCGTAGAACTCATCAGGCGACCCTCGCGCCCTGGCGTCCTTCGTAATAGAGCAGGACGCGGGCGAAGCCGTTCACAATAATCGAAATCAGGCAAAGCACCAGGGCAACCTCAGCCAGGGACCTCACCGCGAGTCCGGTAGGATCCTGCATGGCGCTGTCCAGCTGGGAAACGATGAAGGAAGCCATGGTGGAAATGGGCGCATAGATATTGCCGGGCAAAATGTTCAGGGCGTTTCCGCTGACCATGAGGACCGCCATGGTTTCGCCGAGCGCGCGGCCCGTGGCCAGGATGCTGGAACCGATCAGCACGCGGCGCGTTGCCGGCATGAGCACGCTCCACATCGTCTCAAAGCGGCTGGCTCCCAGCGCCACGGCAGCCTCGCGGAGGCTGGCCGGCTGGCTGACCAGGGCGTCGCGCAAAGTCGCGGTGATCAGCGGCACGATCATCAGCGTGAGCACCAGGCCGGAGGTCAAAAGCCCATACCCGCTGCCCGTGGGGCCTGCGAAAAAGGGAATAAAGCTCAACCACTTGGCCATGAACGGAAAAAAGTGATTACCCAGGAAAGGAATCACCACCACGTAGCCCCAGAGGCCGAACACCACGCTCGGAATGGCCGCCAGGAGTTCGACAAAGAAGGAGAGCCAGGAACGCAGAAACGGCGGCACGCCCTCCGCCAGGAACAAAGCCGCTCCGACTCCCACCGGAACCGCAATCGCCAGCGCAATCGCCGTGCTGAGCAGGGTGCCGGCAATCAGGAACAGGATGCCGTAATGGGCGCCCGGTAGAATCGTTTGCCCGTGGACGACGATCGGCGTGGCATACTGCCTGCCGATATTCCAACTGTTGTCGAATAGAAAACCGAAGCCGTTCAGGCGCACGGCGGGCCAGGCATAGACGCCCAGAAAAACCACAATGACCAGAAGAACAGCTCCTACGACGCTGGCCAGCAGCGCCGTAAACCTGCGGAAATTCATCAAACCGCGAAACATTGGCAGCCCGCTTCAAAAAATCTTATTCGGTCGACCCGCAGCCCCAAAGCTGGCGGGGCAATCAAAAACATCTGCCCTGCAGGCGGCAAAGCCGCCGGCAGGGCAAGTCAAACACACTGAGATCAAACTCGTCCGAGATCACTGAATCTCTGCAATCTGGGCCTGGCTGAGCTTCGCCACCGCGTCGGGAAGCGCCACAAAGTCCACCGCTTCCATGAAGTGGGGTGCGTTGCCGCCGTCCGCGCTGATCGCCCAGGTAAAGAACTTACGCAGGGTTGCCGCCATCTCCGGCGAGGGCTGTTTGCTCTTCACAAGGGCATACTCGTAATTGATGATGGGGTAGGAGTCGTGGCCCGGAGCGAAGATCAGGCTGATGCGCTGGTCTTTGGGAGTTTTCGGCACCATGACCGCCGCGGCGGCTGCCGCCGTGCTGGCTTCAGGAAGAACAAAGTTGCCGTCACGGTTCTCCAGCTTGGCAATGCCCAAACCGGCCTTCTCAATCGCGTCCTTATAGCTTGAACCGATGTAGGCGACCGAATAAGGGTTGGCCTGGGTAGCGGTCATCATGCCGGGGTTACCCACCGCGCCGAGGCTCCCGGGAACCGCTGGCCAGCTTACCGTGGTTCCATAGCTCAGGCTCTTGGCCCAGGCAGGCGTGCTGAAAGCCAGGTACTGCGTAAAGATAAAGGTGTCGCCGCTGCCGTCGCTCCGATGCACCGGAATGATCGCGTGATGGGGAAGCTGGACGTCCGGGTTGAGCTTGCGGATCGCCGCGTCATCCCAATAACGAATCTTGCCTTCGTAGATGCCGGCCAGCACGGGACCGCTCAATTTCAAATTCTGTTTGTTCAGGCCGGGCAAGTTGTAGTTCACCATCTGCATGGAGATGGCGAGCGGAATGTTCAGCATTTCCGGATGCTGCTTCATCTGGGCGTCACTGATATAAGCGTCGGAAGCCCCGATCTGCGCAATGCCTTTCACGGCATAGGAAATGCCCGTGCCGCTCCCCGTGGATTGCGTCGTAATCTTCACATTCGGGTTGGCCTTTGTATAGACCGGAACCCAAAGGTTGAAGAGTGGATAGAGCAGGCTGGACCCGGTTTCGTTCAGGGTGACCGTCTGGGATTCTGACGAGCCTGATTTCTGCTGCGTGCACGCCGCCAGAAGGCCCATCAGCGCCAAGGTAACCACCAAGGCTGTCATTGTTCCGCGAATTCTGGTTTTCATTAGCTACGCTCTCCCTTATATGAGACTGATTGTGAATTGTTACAAAAGTGTTAAGCTTTTGTTACAGAACTGTTAAAGTTCTCACGCCCTATCGGCCGTGGCCGGCGCCATTATCGGCGTAATATATGGATTCAAAAGGTGATAATCGCCGATGGCGCTGGTTTTCCGCTTTCCCTGGAAAACCTCTTCATGTTCGGATAACCGCTGCTGCTTCCTTGCTGAACAAACCGGGAGCATCCCGGGGGGCGGGCATCACCCGCCCCGGATGGCTTAATAGTTGAACAGCACGTTGAAAAAGATCGCGTTGGTGTTGCTGGGAACTGCGTTCGCGATTCCATTGGGATTGCTCTCCGCCAGGCCGGGACTGAATTGGGCCAGTTCAGCAGCCGGGAAAGTAAACTGGTTGTGATAATAGATAATGTTCTGGCTATCCAGCGCGAACTCCCAGTGTTTGCCGTACTGGTAGCTGATGCCGCCGACGATCGTTCGGAAATCCAGGGGATCTGTGGCGACGTTCGTGTTGGGATTGAACTGCATAAACATGCCAAACAAAGAGAAGGGCGAGTTGCCCAGCCGCGCGTGGCCGAAGAAGTCAAAGCCCCGTTGTTTCGTGTGGCTCCCCGCCAGCAGCGCCGCAGCCATGGAGTTAAAGTCTGCATACTGTGTGGTCCCTAAGCCAAAGAAATCAGCGGGCCCGCTGCCCGAGTACAGGTGGCCCAGCGAGAAGCCGTTCCGGCCATAGTCGTACTCGCCGGCGATACTGTAGTTGTTGGATTTGGTGGTGTAGTGGATGAGGGCGGCAACCCGGGTTTCAGGTACTTTGACATTCAGGTCCGGAGCCGCATCCTTGTAGCCATAATCCACAAAGCCGGTAAGGCCCAGTCCTTGATATTTTGAAATAGCGCCGAACGGGTAGTAGGACAGGCGGGCCATCACCTGCTTCCT
>CAYWMN010000104.1:0-11785 GCA_964459065.1 uncultured Acidobacteriota bacterium
TCCCTGGATCGGGTTTGATTTTTGGGACATCATCATGCCGCTCTTTCTTTTTATCGTGGGCGTGGCCATGCCTTTCTCCATCGGCAAGCGCGTGGAGCGGGGCGACGGCCGCCGCAGCATCTACGGCAAGGTGATCTATCGCGTGGCGGTGTTGTGGGTGTTGGGCATGGTGGCGCAAGGACACCTGCTGCTTTTCACGCTGGGTAATTTCCAGGTCTACAGCAACACGCTCCAGGCAATTGCCGCCGGGTACCTGATCGCCTCCATTGCGCTCGTGGAGTTGCCGGTGCCGTGGCAGGCGGGACTGGCCCTGGGGCTGCTGGTGGTTTATTGGGCGCTGATGCGGTTCGTTCCGGTGCCGGGCTACGGCGCAGGCGTCATCACGCCGCACGGCAACCTGGCCATGTGGATTGACAAGGCGCTGATGGGGCGCTTCCAGGACGGCACGGATTACACCTGGATTCTGAGCAGCCTGGGTTTTGGCGCTACCACGCTGATGGGCGTGCTGGCCGGACACCTGCTGCGCGGGCCCAAACCCAAAGAGCGCAAGCCGCAGTTGCTGGCGGCGGCGGGCGTCGCGTGCCTGGCGGCAGGCTGGCTGTGGAGTCTGGAATTCCCCATCGTCAAGCACCTCTGGACCAGCTCGATGGTGCTGTGGTCGGGCGGCTGGTGTCTGCTGCTGCTCGCGTTGTTTTATTACGTGATCGACGTGCGCGGCTACCGGCGCTGGGCGTTCTTCTTTATCGTGATTGGCATGAACGCCATCGTCGCCTATATCGCTCCGGACATCATTCCGTTCAAGACCATCAGCCACACGCTGTTTGCGGGCCTCGCAACACACCTGGGCATGTTCGGCAATTTCCTGCTCGCCGCCGGAGCCCTGGGCATCCTGTGGTTGGGGCTCTATTACATGTTCCGCAAGAAGACGTTTGTGAGGATTTAGGGCGTGACCGCGGTTAAGGTGACCGCACAGATCGACAACGGCTCAATCTATGCGCCACATCCCCTTTTATAGAACCCGCGAAAAGTTCAGCAAGACCTGGCACTGGAGATTCCATATCTGACGAAAGCTGCGTCATTTCTAAGCACACGGGATGCAAAGATACTTCTGGCCCAGTCGACAAAAAGGCAGGGCGAACCACCCTTGCGACATCGCCGGCTCTTTCTCAGAAGTTCACACATTATCCGCGGGGGTCGCACCCATCGCACGTCATGCGATGGGTGCGACGAGGCGATAAATCTGTGGCGCCCGCGAATAAGCCACCCTCTCAGGGTTTAACCACTCTCAGATTATTGGTTACCGAAAAGACGCCCGAGACGCCGTTGGCGCGCAGTTTCACCAGGTTCTTATCGCCTTCACTGTCCACCACGCCTTCCAGAACCACGTGGCCGTTCCTGACGATGATGCGGATCGGTTTGATCAAGGACAGGGCGTACTTCTGCAAAGGCGCAAAGCCATAAATGGCACGGTAAAGCGTGAGGCGCAACTGGTCGTCCACGCCGGAATTCGGCAGGACTTCGATCTGGTTGTCGACCTTCTCCACGCCCTCAATCCGCTTCACCACGTTTTCGGCCTGCTTCTTCAAAACGGGCTGCGTGACCGCCCCCATCAGCGTGACGTTGTAACCTTGGACCTTGTAGGTGATGTTGTCAAAGACGTTGTAGTAGGGAAGCATTAGAATCTCGTGGCGGACTTGCCGCGTGATTCGTTCCACGGCGCGCTTGGGAACTGGCCGCTGCGCGCGAGCCAAAAGCGCCAGCGGGGTTGCGAAACTGGCAAAGAAAAAGAAAAGGGTGATCACGAGGGATCGGCGCATTTTTTGTTCCTCCTTTCTCTTAAGAAATTGGCTGAACCCGCTGCTATGGCGAGGTCCACTTTCATTAGATGGCGGATGAACGCAAATCCGTTTTCTGCGCTGATTTTATACCCATGTCTTTAGATACACCCTGGCATTGCGGCGCGCAAGGCGCCGGTGCTGGCGCATCTATGAAGGGGGCGAGATGAGCGAGCATCGCCCACTTTGCAAACACCGCGACGGATGCGCCACCCGCGGCGCGCTCGGCCCCATTGCCGCGTCAGGCCGGATGGCATAAGATGAGGGGTTGCGACGCGGGAAGCGGAGCTATTCAGGATGCGAGTCCACATCATTCAGCACGTACCGTTTGAAGGCCCGGGAGCGATTGGCGGCTGGGCGCGCGAGCGCGGGCACGCCACAACCCTGACCGAACAGTGGACGGGCGCAGGGCTACCCGGGCCGGACGATTTCAATTTCCTGGTAATCATGGGCGGGCCGATGAGCGCGAACGACGAGGCGGAGTTTGGGTGGCTGGGGCCGGAGAAAAAGCTGATCGCCCGGACGCTCCGGGCGCAGAAGCCGATCTTGGGCGTCTGCCTGGGCGCGCAACTGCTGGCCGCCGTTCTGGGGGCGCGAATTTTCCGCAACCGGGAAAAAGAGATCGGATGGTTTCCGGTGACGCTCACGCCGGAAGCGTGCACGAGCGCGCTGCGCGGCCTGCCCGCAACCTTGACGGTGCTGCACTGGCACGGCGAGACGTTCGATTTGCCGGCGGGCGCCGCGCACCTGGCCCAAAGCGAAGCCTGCCGGAACCAGGCGTTTGAGCTGGATGGGCGCGCGCTCGGCTTGCAATTCCATCTGGAAGTTGAGCCGGCGGGGCTGGCCCGGCTGATCGAAAACTCCGCCGGAGATATCGACTCCGGCGCCTTTGTGCAGTCGGCGTCCCGGATGCAGGCCCTGGCGGGCGCTTCCCAGGCGCTGCGGCCGCTCGTTTACGGCATTCTCGACCGCCTGGCCGCCACAGCGCAGCACGATGAATGACGATTGAACCCGGCGACCCACTTCATAGAGTTTGCATTTTGTGTTAGCCTCAACTTGCGGTCGTACTTCTGACGAATCGACATATGAAGAAAGAGGACAGGGAACCATGACGGAATGGAGCGGCCCGCTGACGATCCGGCCGGCGCGGGTTGATGATGCAAAGGAAATTGCCAGGATTTACAACCAGGGCGTGCAGGATCGCGCCGCCACTTTTGAGAATGCTTACGTCACTCCGGAAGAGCGATATCTGTGGCTGGCAGCGCGGCCCGACAAGTTTCCCGTGCTGGTGGCGGAAGTGAAGCACACCCTGATGGGGTGGGCGGCCCTGAACCCTTACAGCCCCCGGCGAAGCTTCGACGGCATCGCGGAGCTTTCCATCTTTATCGAGCGCAGCCTGCGAGGACACGGCGTGGCGCAGGAACTCATCAAGGCCATGCAGAACTCCGCGCGGGAAAAGGGCTTCTACAAGCTGGTGGGGCGCATCATCGCGGAAAACGAAGGCGCGCGCAAAATCTGCCAGACGACCGGATGGAAAGAGGTCGGCGTCTACGAAAAGCACGGCCGGCTGGGTAACCAGTGGCACGACCTGGTGCTGGTGGAATACCTGATTCCGGAAAACATGAAGTAGCCGGCCGGAATGCCGCCCGCCTCTGGCGTGCACAGCAAGGCCCGGCCCAACGTCAGGACTCAACCAACCGTGACTGAGGAAGAAACCCCCAAAGCACCCCTGGAAGCGTTTGAAGAACTGGCGGCACAGGCTCCCGAAAACGTCATGGTACGCTACAGCCTGGGCCGCGAGTATTTGAAGGCCCAGCGCTATGCCGAGGCCGAGCGGGAGTTTCGGGAAGCCGTGAGGCTGAAGCCGGACTATTCCGCCGCCTATCGCGAGCTTGGCAGAACGCTGGTCGAGCTTTCACGGCCGGATGAAGCGCGCGAAGCTTACCGGCAGGGCGCCGAGATCTCAAGCCAAAAAGGCGACCTGCAAACCAAGCGCGAAATCGAAGTTTTCCTTAGAAGGCTTGAAAAGAATGCATCCGCTTGAGCGCCGCAGCGGGCTTTGCGGTCAACGGCTGGCGCTGGCGCGGCCCGAACATCCTTCCACCATCTTCTCGTAAATTTCCCTGGCGTGATCGTAAGCCTTGAATGCCGCCGGCAATTCAGCGGCGGAAATGCGCGGCCGCTTCTGCGTCCAGCACTGGTTGACGCCATCCAGGCACCATTGGGCGCTGCGGCACAGCGGCTGCATGGGTTTGCCACCCACCACCACAAAGATGGGATTGGTGTGGGAAGAGGGCAGAATCCGCAAAGCGACCCAACTGCTTTTGCGGATGGGAAAGTTGAAGGCGAGCTTTCGCACGCTGCCGTCGGCCACAATCTCCCGGCGCGCGACCGCCTGTCCATCCACGACGAGTTCCACGGGAACCTTGCGCGTGTTGCCGATCCGGGCGCGTTCGAGGTTCCAGTAAGGCTTCTTGTCGTAAGGACGATTGCGAATTTTCTCGTCGGGCACAGGATCAAGATAGGCCGCTACGGTCACCTGGGCGTGGACGGTTCCCGGAGCGCTGAGATCAACCTCGCTCGCGTGAGTTCCGATCAGGGTGCCGTTGATGGAGAAATTCATCAGATGGCTGCGGCCGTCGGAAACGTAGCTTCTTCCCGCGCGGATCGCCTCCATATAACTGGAATAGGTCAAGGGCCCCGTGACCTTGGCGTAGGATCTTCCTTCGCCCACGCGGCTGTCATAAATGCAGGGGAAATCCGTTTCACCGGAAATGCGGGTGCGATAGCCGACGTTGAGCGTCTGGTACCACATGTTGAGTTCCCAGTCGTAGGGCGTGTCGCCGGCGGAGATAAAGTCCACAGTGTGCGGGTAAGTGACGTCCACAATGTATTCGTTGGCGCCGATGCCGTCGTAGCCGGGAATCTGATAGTTGGGCAGCGCGTTGCCGCTCACCTGCAGGCCCCAGCCCGAATGCGCAAAGCCCACCGTGGCGCCTTGCGATTTGGCCCAGCGCAGAATCGGCAGGTCCCAGGTGGGCCAGTCTTCAATCCGTTTGGTTCCCGGATAGTCCTGGTCTTTCAGATTCAGCAGCACCAGGTGGCCCGCGTGGCTGGAAGGAAATCCGGAAACCTCCACGTCGTAGTGCAGCAGCTGGTCTTTTTTGGAGACCGGGTTATCGTGCCGGCCGCGGAAGAATTGCTTCTGGTAATAGTAGCAAGGCCCCCAGGTAAGCACGCAGCCGACGTTCAGGTGCTCGCCGCGAACCTGGCGGTCCATCGCGGCGGGCTTCACGCCCTGGCTGGGCGTCTCATAGTGGGCGCACCCGGCGGCGTGAATGTGATGATCGCCGGAGAACCAGCCGTATTGCGCCGGATCGATCCAGCGCTTGAGATGAAAGTCGAGCTCCTGCGGCTCGGTCGAGCCCACTTTGAAGTCGCGGGTTTGGGTGACGTACTCGGGACCGCCCGTATAGCTGACTGTGTAGTTTCCGGGCGGCAGTGAGATGTATTCTCCATTGGCGCGATAGATCTGGGGCTGGAAAAAGAAGTCCGGCGCCAGGCGCTTGGCGGGATTGGGATAGATCCGCCCCAGCCGGTCCTTGAAGACGAACGAGGCCATGGTGGGATGACCGTTGCTGTCAAACACGTGCATCCTGATGGCATGGGCCGCGGTGATCTTGAAAAGAATGTTGACCTCGTTCAGGAAACCGACGTCCTGCGTGCCCTGGCCGACGTCAAAGCTGAGCGTGGCGGAGCGCTCACCCGCGTCGCGGCTGTAAATCACCAGGAGCATGTATTCGACGCTCAATCCCGTCAGGCGCTGCGGCCGGGGCTTTTGCTTGAAGCCGCCGACAGCGAGCTGCGAACTGTAGAGCGTGATTTCCGCCCAGCGCTCGCGCACTTCCTGGGGCGTTACCTTGCGGACCGGAACCGACTTGCCGCTGGAGCGCAGGTAAACGTCGCCGCTGTTGGGGCTTTGAACGTGCAGAAAAGAAGTGACGCCGGCATCGTTCACAACTTTCACCAGAAAGATCCGGCTGCCGTCCTGAATCAGGTTCGCCGCGGCCGCCCCGCGGTGCGCGTCAACGCGGCTTTCAGCGTCAATGCTCACCTGGACGAGCACGTGCCGATCCAGAACAGCCTGAATTTTGGAAGCCGCGGCCTGCTCATCCGAACCCGCCAGGGCCGCATTAATCTGCTTCTGATCGGCTGCCGGGAGCGGTTGTCCCAGGAACTCGAGCGTCCTTTCAAGGCGCCGAACATGGTCGGCAAAAGGCTGCAAGGCAACCGCGACCTCGGCGCTTGCCGGCGCGGGGCTTGCGACCGCGGCGAAGGAAGCGCAAAGACTGATGACGACGACCGCCATCGACACTAAGGCAAAAGAAGCTTTGGATTTCATGGCCTGGACTACCCCCGATCAAGGCATTCGTGATTGCCCTCATTATAGTGAGGTGGAAAGGATTGGCAACGGTTTTATTTGGAACTCGAGGGATGAAGGGACGCGGGCCCGGACCAGCGGGCCCGTTACGCCCATTGACAGCGCCCGAAGCGGGCGCGCGGCGCGGCGGCAAATTCGCGCTGCTTCAGATGAACGGATATCGCGGAGCGCCGGGAAGGTGCAGCAGCCGGGTCAACTTCTCTTTGACCACCCCGAAAGCCTCCTCCGGGGTATTCACAAAGCGGATCAGGCTCATCTCTTCGCGGCTGACAGTTCCGGCTTCAGCCAGCCAGTCAAAATTCAAGACCTTCTTCCAGTACTTTGAGCCATACAGGAGCAGCGTACAGCGATGCCCCATTTTGTGCGTCTGGATCAGCGTGAGAAACTCCCACATTTCGTCCATGGTGCCGAATCCGCCGGGGAAAACGATGACGGCGCGCGAGGGCTGAGCAAACCAGAGCTTGCGCATGAAGAAATAGCGGAACATAAAGTTCAGCTCCGGCGTGATGTAAGGATTGGGCTCCTGCTCAAAAGGCAGCTTGATGTTGAAGCCGATAGTCACGCCGCCGGCTTCGGAAGCTCCGCGGTTGGCGGCTTCCATGATGCCCGGACCGCCTCCCGAGCAGACCACCAGAAAATGGCTGCCGTTCTTCAATCCCAGCGACCACTGGGTGATCAGCCGCGCCAGTTCCCGCGCGTCTTCGTAATACTGGGACATTTGGACGGCCATGCGGGCGTCACGCAATTGCTGTTGCGTCGGCCGCGGGCGGGCGGACTTTTTTGCGGCCTCAAGCTGGCGCAACCGGTCGCGGGCCTCATCTTGCGGAATGACGCGCGCCGATCCGAAAAAGACAACGGTGTTCTGCACGCTTGCGCGGCGAAGGCGCACTTGCGGCTCCAGGTATTCGGCTGCAATGCGCAGTGTGCGAGCGTCGGCGCTCTCGATGAAGCGCTCGTTGCGGTAGGCGACATCAATTTTTCCTGACGGCGCCCGGTGCTTGCGTCGGCTCATAAACCTTCTCCCGGGAAAACAGAGATTCGTCCCAACTCTTTGAGAATAGCAAACCAGGCGGCCCCTCGGCGCACGCAAGTGAAAGACTGCGGGCGGCTCACCGCGCAACGAGCGCCACGGGCCCGAGCAATCCGGAAGGCAAAGGCCGGACGTATTCCATGTCCTGCGGCTCGGCGCGCTTGCCGTAACGCCGGTTTAAGAGCCGATAAGAAGGCAGCGACTTCCCCGCCATTTCATTCATCGCCAGGTTCCCCACCACGATCCGCAGGGAGTTTTCACCCGGGCGCAACTGCTCGGTCACGTCCAGCTCAAATGGCGGGCTCCAGATGGACCCGGCGCGGACACCGTTCCAATAAACAACCGCGGCTTCATGCACGGGAGTCTCCAGCAGGGCGCGCGTGCCGTGCTTTGATCCGCCCAGGGACTCGACGGGAGTCGCCTGGCCGAGGCTCAAAAAGATTTTTCTTCCCTTCCTCAGCATCCGCGCAGGCACCGAGATGCGCTTTTCATAGATTCCTTCGCCCGAGTAAAATTTCAAATCCTCGTAGTCAGTCCAGGAACGAAGCCGCTCCAGGCGCATCGTTTTTTTAAGCGCGGGAAAACTGAGCTTCCAGCCGCGGCTGAGATCAAGCCGACGTGGCGGCTCTGAAGCGGGCCGCACGGCAGGCGCGGCGGAAGCGGAAAAAAACACAATTGCCGATTCGTAAGCATCAAGCTGCAACCGAACCTGGATGCGCCCGTCGCTGGTAGTGGACCATTCCAGGCCCGTCTTGCCGCCGGTGAATGGGTCCCAGCGTTCCGGCTTCAGCCCCTTCACGCGAAACGTCGCCCGCAGGCTGCGGGGACGGTTGCCCGTGTTGGCCAGAAAGTAGAGCTCACCCGCCTCGAGCTTGCGGCGAATGAACCCGACTTCAGGAGCCGGGGTGTCGAGCGCAACATCCGGGGTGAGCTTGCCGGAAAGCGCTGCGCCAAGTTGCGCTTCATCCTTAACAAAAACGCCCGCGCCGCCGGGAGCCTCAAACAGTTCCCGGGCGAGCGCCCGGACCTGCGCGCTATCCCGCCTGCCTTCGAGCAAACCGGGGGCGAGCGCCGGCATTCGGCGCGTGGAGATCAGCACGCCGCCCGAGCGGGCGTAACGCGCGAGCTTTTGAAGCGCGGCGAGCGGTATCCGCTCGACTCCTGCGAGCACCAGAGCTTTATAGGGAACGCCCACGCGTTCAAGTGCCTCATCGTCAATAAAGTCGAGATTAAAACCCGCGTCCAGGATGGCGCCAATAACACGGGGCCCGAGAAGCGAAGGCATGCTTTCGTTGACCGACGGGCTGTGCCCCGCCTTGAAGCGAGCCCAGGCGTCACTGTTGGAAAGATAAAGCGCCACGTCGTTGGCCGGTTTCCCTTGCCGCAGCAGGAACGAGACCCGCTGAAGATAAAGCGCCAGATCGGACATCACAATCCACCAGGGGTTGTGGCCATTCAGGGCTCCGGCGGCATAAAACCGCCAGCCGGGCTCGCCGGCGCTCGGAGGAGAATACGGCCAGCCATGCCCAACGATCTGATTGATACCCTGCAAAAAGTTGTGGTCTGCTTCAGCTTTTAAATCGAGCGGCGTGGCGCGAAAAGCCGGAGAGTGCACCCACGTCCAGGTCTCAGCAGAGGTGACGGGCTTGCCGTACAGATGGCATGCGGACGACGCCCAGCGCGCCGGGCTGAAACCGCGCCAATGGGGATTCTCTCCTTCCGGCATATCCACCAAACGGCTGCTCGATAGCGTCACCGGCGGCGTGCCATAGGCCTGGCAGCGAAAGCGCGTGCCGCGAGCGTCGGCCCACCGGCGCGCCTGGCTGAGAAAGTTCTCGTTGGCAAGCTCCGTGAGCGTGCGCCCCCAATCGCAGCGGATTGCCGCCGTATCCGGACCGGCATCGCCCGCAAGCGCCGGCAGATGGGGCTTGAGATCATAGCCCCGGCGGCGCTGGAATTCGGGCAGCAAGTCAGGAGTCCAGTTGGAACCGAAAACCTCCAGGCTATCACTGAAAACGGCGTAGGGCTGCGCGGCGCCGAAGGCCTGCAACAGCCGGTCGCCGGTGGATTTAAGGTAGGCAGCAACGGCGGCGCGGCTGTAATGGTCGACGACAAAACCTTCCGCTCCCACCGCAGGACGCTTCACCTGCATGCCCGTCCGGCTGGCAATAAAGAACAGAACAGCGCGAGCGCCCGGCTCACCGCCCAGGCTCACTCGCGGGCCCCGGAGATCGTTCAGCCGATGGACGGCCCCACCCGCAAGCTCAGCTTGATCGTCCTCAACGGCCCAAGCGGCCAAAAGATTCTCACCGGCTTCGAGAGGCGGCACCATCGCAAAGCCCTTGCCGGCCTGGACCGGCACGCGAACCACGCGCAACATGCCGGCCGCATGGGCCGGCAGCACTTTCGCTCCGCCATAGGGCCAGCCGCTGCCCAGGGTCAGGTCCACGCGCAAGCCGAGTTCGCGGCCCTTGAGATTGGCGAACCGCAAGACGTCAATAAATTCATCGGAAAGATACGGAAGGTTGCGAATTGGGGTAGCGGGATCGTCCAGGGCAAGCGGATAGACCGGCTGAATTTCAAATCCCCCAATTCCCCCCTCGCGCATCTTCAGCATCTCGCGCTCAAGCTCCTGGCGCGTCGCGGCCGGTCCGAACCACCACCAGCGCATCATGATCCGCGCATCGGCCGGCGGCGTCAGGAAGGATTCCCACAACGAACCGGAATCGGCCGGAACCTCGCCAAGCAAGGGAGAGTTCGCAGCCAGAGCCAGCGCTGAAAGTTCAAGGCCGGCGAGGGAAGCCTTTTGAACGAATTCTCTTCGGGAATAACGGGATTTCATGGCGTGTCCATTGTCTTGCGCCGGCCGGAGGCCGGGGCCAAGCACGTTGCACTCAAATCCGGAGCGCTGCCAGTATACAACACGAAGGCAGCTGCGAGCCCCGCAGAGCCCTCCGCCCTGGCCGGCCTTTCGGTGCGCTCGGGCAAAAAAGGGGCCCGGCCGCCCAACCCAACCAGGGTGACCTGTATCACTGCGCGGCCGGGAAGAATAACTTTTGATAGGGATGCGTGCTCAGGCAGGCTTGGGAAAGTCGGTTCTGCTCACGTAATCCGTCCAGCCAGAGCTCAAGCGCGTGTGCAAAACAGTCAGCCCGTCGAAGGAGGCAGCATGTCCCGATTTACACGCCGAGATTTCATTCGCCAGAGCGCCACAGGCGCCGCAGGTCTGAGTCTGTTCTTAAATGGAAAGCGCGTGGCTGCTGAACCCGCCGCGCCCCTGCCCAAACCGGCCGGCCCCAGCGACCGGGTGAATGTGGGATTTATCGGATTCGGAATTCGCGGCAACATCCTTCTGGAAAATACCCGCAAAACCGGCCAGGCCAACCTGGTGGAGGTTTGCGACTGTTACCAGGGGCACCTGGAGCGCGCCAAGGAACGAACGGAAGGGAAGATCGCTGTCAACTTTGCTCAATATCAAAAACTGCTCGACCGCAAGGACATCGACGCGGTGGTGATCGCCACGCCCGACCATTGGCACAAGCAGATCTTTCTGGATGCAATGTCGGCGGGCAAAGACGTTTACATTGAAAAACCCATGACCCATAAGATCGCCGACGGTCCCGTCATGATCGAGGCCGCCCGGCGCGCCAAGCGCGTGGTGCAGGTGGGCAGTCAGTGGGTTTCAACCGCCCAGAACCAGACGGCCAAGAAAATGATCGCCGCGGGCAAACTGGGGAAAGTAACGAAGGTTGTTGCGGCTTACAACCGAAACAGTTCAACCGGAGCGTGGAATTATCCCATTCCACCCGACCTCCGCGATGGAGTCAACTTTAACTGGGCGGAGTGGCTGGGTCCGGCCCCGCAACGCGACTTTGATCCGGAGCGCGTCTTCCGGTACCGGAAGTACTGGGATTACTCCGGCGGCATTTCAACCGACCTGTTCGTCCACCTGATCAATTCCATCCACTACATCATGGGCGCCACCATGCCTTCGAGCGTGGTGTCCACGGGCGGCATCCTCTATCGCCACGACGGCCGCCAGGTTCCCGACACGCTGGATGCTCTGTTCGAATATCCCGAGGGATTCCACGTCACGATGTCCTCCACCTTCAACAGCCAGAGCACGACGGGCCAGGGCGTCCAGTTCCTGGGAACGGACGGTTCGCTGACGCTGCTGCTGGGCAAGCCGTTCCTGCACTTTGCGGGCGAGTCTCACGCGGAAGGTTACCACTACTCGATCGACAGCTGGCCCGTGGCGCTCCAGGAACGGTATATGGACGAAGGCGACCGCCGCGCTGAGGCTGCGCGGAAAGCTCCCCCGCCCGAAGACATTTCAGCCGAAGACAGCATGGACTCGACGGCGCTTCACCTGGCAGAGTTCTTGGATTGCGTGCGCACGCGGAAGCGAACCGGCGAGGATGCGGAAGTTGGGCATCGCTCCGCCGCCCGCGGACGGAGACTACTTCGTGGCCCTGGAGG
>CAYWMN010000104.1:11795-12099 GCA_964459065.1 uncultured Acidobacteriota bacterium
ATCGCTCCGCCGCCGCCGGGCACATGGTAAATCTGTCCTACCTCGCAGGCAAAAAAGTCATCTGGGATGCCGGAGGCCGGGCAGCCCTGATTTAGCCGGAGTCGACAAGTCGCATTGACCGCCAAGGCCGGAACGAAGGCCGCCGATACCCGAGGCTTCGCCTGCGCTCCGGCCGTTTTGAGCACCAGATTCGGGCGCGCCTGCAGCGCAAATTAAGGTCAGAGAAATTCCGCAGGATGGGTCACGAGCTGGTGAGCCGGCTGGGACTCGAACCCAGAACCCTTGCCTTAAAAGGGCAATGCTC
>CAYWMN010000105.1:0-5469 GCA_964459065.1 uncultured Acidobacteriota bacterium
CCGGAGGAATGTCGAGGCTCGCCAGGCGCCCCAGGAGCCAGCCGGCGCGGGAACCGGAGCGGACTAAATACCAGGCATCAAGCCGCGGCGGCGAAGCAGGCGCTCTCCCCGGCGCGGCCTTTGCGCTCTCTCTGGAGACCAACTTTCGGTCGAAGACTTCGAGCTTTTCTCCCTGCATGAGCTTGCCAAGCACGGGGGCATGGCGCGACGGCTCCGTGTGGATGTTGACGGGGCCCGCGGCGTGGGCCGCGGCCTGAACCGGCTGGCTTGAAAGTTGCTTCAGGAGAGCTTGCCCTTTTTGGTAGATGCTTGAACTAATCAGCTCCCTGGCAAGAACCCATCCTTCGGTAGCGGGCTCCAGATGGATTTGGGACCACTCGCCCGAAGTTTTCAAGACCTCAACCCGGTCTCCAGCCTTCAGGATCTTGATGACCCGGTGAACCTGCGCGCGGCTGTTGAGAACATCGAGCGACGGTGAAACGACGTATTCGACTTGAAGTTGCTGAGGGGCTGCGGGTTTGCGCTGCCAGAAGTAATAGCCCGCGCCACCCAGAACGAGCGCCGCAACTGCGATGATGAGAATGGATTTGGGCCGAATGGTTCTTCTCCCTGATCTCCGCAAGAATAAAAAATCGTCTTCCCCCGCCCGCGCATCCGAGCCGTGCCGGGCAACGGACCTTGACCGCCATTTTACACCATTTAACCCTTTGTGATCGCGGGCGGGATTTCCGCCGCGGACGGCTTGGCTCCCGTGAAGGTGGCTGCGATGCGCTAAACTGGATTATCTGAAGTAAGGAGGCTGCTACGAAAATCGAACGTCTTGATCTTTCCGGACCTGCCGGAAACCTGGAAGCGCTGCTCGAGTGGAATCCCGAGTGGCGGCCACGGCTGCTGGCGGTGGTTTGCCATCCGCATCCCGTTTATGGCGGCACCATGCACAACAAGGTGGTTTTTCGGGCTGCCAAGGCGGCGACCCATTGCGGCGTACCCGTGCTGCGTTTTAATTTCCGGGGCGTGGGGCGCAGCCAGGGCAAATTCGACCATGGCAAGGGGGAGCGGGAGGATGCGCGCGCGGCTTTGGCCTACCTGCAGGAGCGATTCCCCGAACTGCCGGTTTGCATGATGGGCTTTTCCTTCGGCTCGGTGGTGGCGCTTGCCGTCGGGACCCAGGAACCGGGTGTGAATTCGCTGGCTGGCATAGGAGTGCCGGTGAATGCCTCAGATTTGAGCTTTCTTGACGCGGACGCGAAGCCCAAGCTGATTGTGCAGGGCGCGCAGGATGAATTCGGCTCGCGGGAAAAGGTGCAGGCTTTTTTTGCATCGCTTCAGGAACCCAAACGGCTTCACATTGTGGAGGACACCGACCACTTTTTTGCGGGGAAGCTTTTGGAACTTCAATCAACTGTTCAGGAATTTCTCCAGGACGTCCTGAAAGGTCTAAAATTGTCTTGAAGCCTGGGAATCCCTGACAAAATTCCATTTCCTGGTGAGGCTATGGAAGACACCGAAGAGCTTGAACCCGAAACGCTCTATTGTCCGCAGTGCCGGACGGTGGTAGAGGATCCTTTAGTGTGCGGCGATTGTGCGGCGGTAATCTGCCGCCGTTGCGGGACTCCGCTGGAGGAAGTTGACGAGTTGGGAGTGGGTTAGCCCAGGCCGTGCACTAGCCTTGAGACCGGCCCGGCGCAGGGGCGCTGGAAGATCTTAAAACTCCGCCAGCTTCTTAACTTCCCGGATGATATCAGCCACCTGCGGCAGCGTGGCGTCCTCAAGGATGGGGTGGTAGGGAACAAACAGGTCCTTGCCCGCCAGGCGGCGTACGGGAGCGTCGAGGAACTCAAAAAGCTCGTCGGCCACCCGGGCGGCGATTTCCGCTCCGTATCCCCAGGAAACGCAATCTTCGTAAAGAACCAGCACGCGGCTGGTTTTTTTGACGGAGGCGCTGATCAAGTCCCAGTCATAGGGGTCGAGCGAGCGAAGGTCGAGAATTTCCGAGCTGACGCCTTCCTTTTCAAGCTGTTTGGAGGCCTGCACGGCGCGCTGCACCAGCGATCCGTAGGTGACAATCGTTAAATCGCTTCCTTCCCGCACCAGCTTGGCCTTGCCGAACGGAATCATGTAATCCGGTCCGGGATAGGGAGCGCGGTTATAAGTCTGCCGGTAGAGGTGCTTCGGCTCGAGGAAAAGAACCGGATCATCGGAGCGAATGGCCGTCCGCAGCAGGCCGTTGGCGTCAAGCGCGGTTGAAGGCATAACCACGCGCCAGCCCGGCAAATGCGTAAAGATACACTCTCCTGACTGGCTGTGATAGATCGACCCGCCCATCAGATAGCCTCCAATCGGCACCCGAAGAACCAGCGGGCAGGAAAAGGAGTTGATGGAGCGCCAGCGCAGCACCGCGACTTCATCGCGCATCTGCAGCATGGCGGGCCAGATGTAATCGAAGAACTGAATTTCAACCACCGGCTTCAGCCCGCGGGTCGCCATCCCCATGGCGCGCCCGGTGATGCTGGCCTCGGCAATGGGAGCGTTGTAGCAGCGGGCGCTGCCGAACTGGCGCTGCAGCCCGTGGGTAACCTTGAAAACGCCTCCCTTGCCTTTGACTTTGGCAAGATCTTCTTCATGGCTGCAATCCGCCACATCCTGTCCGTAGACGACAATGCGCGGATCACGCTGCATCTCATCCCGCAGGCAGGCGTTGATCAGGTCCACCATGGTTCGAGGCTCGCCCTGCGGTTTGGCCGGTTGGTCAAAAAGCTCGGAAGTGGGATCGACGGTGGGCGAGTAAAGGAAGTCCATCAGGGTTTTCGGCTCCGGCGGAGGGGCGGCCAGGGCGTGGTCGGCCGCCAGCTGGATTTCGCGGTCGGCATCGGACTCAATGGCCTTCAGCTCTTCGCTGGTGGCAAGCTCTTCCTTCATCAGGTATTCACCCAGGCGCAGGATGGGGTCGCGCTTGGCTTCCTGATGGCGAACCTCCTCGGGTTTATAGAGCCGTTCGTCGTCTGACATGGAATGGGAATAGGGCCGGATGACGTGCGCGTGGACGAAGGCCGGCCCGCGGCGTTGGCGGACGTAGGCGATGGCCTTGCCCATGGTTTCGTAGCTTTCCAGGAAGTCCGTGCCGTCGCACTCCAAGGTCAAAAGGCCGGGGAAATCCTTGACCAGGCGCGACAGGCTGCCGCCGGCGGTCTGGTCATCCACCGGCACCGAGATCGCGTAGGCGTTATCTTCAACCACGTAGACCACCGGCAGGCTGCGCAGACAGGTATAATTCACGGATTCCCAGAACTCGCCTTCGCTGGAGGCTCCGTCGCCAAAGGAGACGTAAGCAACTTCATCGGAGTGGAAGCTCGAGGCCAACTCTCGGGCTTCCGGGACGCGCGAGTAGTAAAGGCTTGCCTCGGCCGCGCCCACGCCCTGCAAAATCTGCGTGCCCGTGGGGCTTGACCCCGAGACAATATGAAGCTCCTTGGACGTCCAGTGGGACGGCATCTGCCGGCCGCTGGAGGTGGGATCGTCTTTGGAGCCGACGGCTCCCAGAAGCATCTCCTGCGGAGTGACTCCCATCTGCAGGCAGAACGCCCGGTCGCGGTAATAGAGGTAAAACCAGTCGTAGCCGCCTTTCAACTGCATGGCGGCCGCCACGTTGATGGCTTCATGGCCGGCGCTGCTGATCTGAAAGAAGGCTCGGTTTTGCCGCTTCAGTTGGATTTCTTTGTCATCGACCCGGCGCGAAAGGTACATGACGCGGTAGACGCCGGCCAGCGCCTCTTTGGACAGTTTGGGTGGCTTATAAGCCGAAGTCATCGTTCCCATGCTTTCCCTCAAGTCCGAGATTTTCCCGGCGCATTCTAGACTGGATGATCTGACGCCACCCGTTATTATTAAAATCCATCGAGGCAAAGTCAATGACCAATCCCTCCGGCAGTCATCTGAGTCCTGGCTCGACGGTCAGGCTTTTTGTTTCTTGACATCCCGGCCGCGCGGTATGATGGCATGCGAATCACCTGATGCAAATTGCATTGGTAACCGGGAATTCGAAGTTTTTATAAGGAGGTAAAACTTATGATCATGAGCTGGGCCAGGCGATGGGGTTTGCCGCTGACCCTTGCCGCACTGGCTGCCGCGATTTTTGCCGGGACCGGCTCCTTCGCATTTGGCCAACCCCAGGAGCCGGCCGGCATCCAAAAGATTCAGCACATCATCTGGATTATTCAGGAAAACCGCAGTTTTGATAATTATTTCGGCACCTACCCGGGCGCCAACGGCTTTCCGCCGGGAACCTGTTCGCCGGTTCTTCCCGGCGCCAAGCGCTGCATCAAGCCTTTCCACATGCACATTCCCATGCCGGCCTGCGATCTTAGCCACAGCTGGCAAGCGGCGCATGCCGCCTATGACCACGGCGCGATGGACGGTTTTGTGTGGGCCGAAGGCAGTCCCTATGCGATGGGTTACCTGGATGGACACGATATTCCCAGTTATTGGGCTTATGCCCGCCATTACACCCTGGCCGACAGGTTCTTCTCCTCGTTGAACGGGCCCAGCATGCCCAACCACGTTTACACCGTGGCCGCAACCTCTGGAGGCCTGATCACCAACGTCTGTTCCCAGAACCATGAGTTGGAAGCGCTGAAAGAGATGATGGACGATCCGGACGGCTTCAGTTTTGCCGACATCATCAATCGGCTGGCCGGTGGGCATGTGAGCTGGAAGTATTACGTCGAAACCCTGAAGCATCCGGGGCCGGCTTGGGACCCTTGCCACGTTAAAGATCCCAGCCCCAAGCAGCTCGGTTTGTGGAACCCGCTGCCCGGCTTCAAAAGCATTCGGGACAACGCGCAGCTGATGTCGCGGCTGGTGAGCCAAAAGCAATACTTCCGGGACCTCAAGCAGGGAACCCTTCCCCAGGTCTCGTGGCTGATTCCGACTTTTCAGGACAGCGAGCACCCGCCCGAATCCGTTCCTCAGGGGATGTGGTATGTGACTCGCCTGGTGAATGCCTTAATGAAGAGCAAGTATTGGGCCCACAGCGTGATCTTCCTCACCTGGGACGACTATGGGGGTTTTTACGACCACGTCGCGCCGCCGAATCTGGATGCCTTTGGCTACGGCCCCCGAGTGCCGTTGCTGGTGATCTCACCCTATGCCAAGCCGGACTACGTCACCAATGAAATGGGCGGTTTTAGTTCCATCCTGAAGTTTATGGAAGAGCGCTTCCACCTTGCGCACCTGGCCAAGCGGGATGACCACGCAAGCGACATGCTGGACGCTTTTGATTTTAACCAAACGCCCAATCCACCGCTCGTCATTCCCGTTCCCAAGGGGCTGAAGTCGCACTACCGGGAATACAATTGCACGTATCAGCCCAGCGTTCCGATTAAACCGCATTCCATTCGTTTTGCACCTCCGGCTCCGGGCAAAACCGGGCAATAGATCCCTCAGGAGATGCCCATTCCGGCCGGTGACGGG
>CAYWMN010000105.1:5569-12006 GCA_964459065.1 uncultured Acidobacteriota bacterium
CCGGACGGTAAGTATGAAGGTTCCCTCAGAGACGAAATTGCTGCAACGGTTGGGCCAATCCCCGGGCCCCGCTTCCATCGAGAGCATTGTTGAGGACATCCAAAACAAGTTCAAAGGCTCGCGAAGGCAAGGCGGCGTGACGGCGCTCCGGCGCTACCCGGCTCGCGAAGCCCAGGTGGCTCCTTTCCCGGATTTCCTTCCGCCGCGCCTGCAAGAGATTCTTCGCGCGCGAGGCATTGAAAACCTCTACACGCACCAGGCTCATGCGGCGCGCCTGGCGCATGAAGGCAAGAACGTGGTGGTCGTGACGCCCACGGCATCGGGCAAGACGCTGTGCTACAACCTGCCGATTCTGAGCACGCTGGTGGAAGCTCCCGAAGCGCGTGCCCTTTATCTGTTCCCAACCAAGGCGCTGTCGCAAGACCAGCTGGTGGAGTTGAACCAGTGGACCCAGCATCTGGGCGATGAAGTGCGGACGTTTACCTACGACGGCGACACTCCGCAGGACGCGCGCAAGGCCATCCGGTCGCGCGCCAATCTGGTGATCACCAATCCGGACATGCTCCACACGGGCATCCTGCCGCACCACACCAAATGGGAGCGCCTGTTTGAGAATCTTCGCTATGTGGTCATCGACGAGCTGCATTACTACCGCGGCGTTTTCGGCAGCCACTTGGCCAATGTGATCCGCCGGCTGAAGCGCGTGGCGGAATTTTACGGCAGCCAGCCGCAGTTTGTTTGCACCTCGGCCACCATTGCGAATCCCTCGGAACTGGCCACGCGCATCATCGAGGAAGATATCGAACTGGTGGATGAAAACGGAGCACCGGCGGCGGAGAAATTTTTCGTCGTCTACAATCCGCCCGTTGTGAATCCGCAGCTTGGCATCCGCCGCTCTTACCTGAACGAGACGCGCCGCCTGGCCAAAGCCTTTATGCTGCGCAAGCTCGAGACCATCGTTTTTACGAACTCGCGGCTGGCGGCGGAAATCCTGGTGACCTACTTGAAAGAGGATTTCGCGGCGCGGCCGGGCGGCCCGGACCTGGTGCGCGGCTACCGGGGCGGCTACCTGCCGCTCGAGCGCCGCGAGATTGAGCGCGACCTGCGCGACGGCCGCCTGCTGGGCGTGGTGGCCACCAACGCGCTGGAGCTGGGCATCGATATCGGCAGCCTGGACGTTGCGGTGCTGGCAGGCTATCCGGGCACGATTGCGTCCAGTTGGCAGCGTGCCGGACGCGCCGGGCGCCGCAAGGGAAGTTCCGCGGCAATTCTGGTGGCCACCAGCGCGCCGCTCGATCAATTTATCGCGCAAAACCCCGAGTACTTTTTCAACCACCCTCCCGAGCACGGCTACGTGAACCCGGACAACCTGCAGATTCTCCTCAACCATTTGAAGTGCGCGGCCTTTGAACTTCCGCTGCGCGAAGACGAACATTTCGGGTCGCTCGACCTGAAAACTCTCTGCGCGCATCTTGAGGAACTGGGCTTTCTTCATCAGACCTCCGACGGCTGGCACTGGGTGTCGGAAAGCTATCCGGCCGACGCCATCAGCCTGCGGTCGGTTTCTTCGGACAACTTTGTGATTGTCGATAACACGGGCGAGCCTCGCGTGATCGGCGAAGTTGATTTTACGAGCGCCCTCACAACGGTTCATGAGAAGGCCATTTACCTGCAGGACGGCCAGCAATATCACGTAGAGCGGCTGGACTACGACGACCGCAAGGCCTACGTACACGAGGTTGACTCCGAGTATTTCACCGACGCGATTTCCTACACCAAGATCAAGATCCTTGAGAATTTTGCATCCGAGCCCGCCGGGCCCGCCTCCAGGAATCACGGCGAGGTACAGGTGAACACGCAGGTGGTGGGATTCAAGAAGATCAAATTCCACACCATGGAAAACGTGGGCTCGGGTGAACTGTCGCTGCCCGAGCAGGAGATGCACACCACGGCGTTCTGGCTGACGCTGCCGCAGCCGTTCATGGACGCCCTGCCGTATTCGCGGGAGGAGCGGCTGAACGGCGTCCGGGGGCTTGCCAACGCTTTGCAGGCGGTCGGAACTCTGTTGATGATGTGCGACGCGCGCGACCTGGGCGTTGCGGTGGGAGAAAATCTGGAGATTGTGGACTCCGACGATAGTCCGCTGCCGGCTTCCGGGCAGCCCGCCGTGCTGGTGAAAGTGTTCGAGCCCAACATCTACCTCTATGACAAATATCCCGGCGGCATCGGCTTCAGCGAGCCGCTCTTCCGGCTGAGCACGAGCCTGCTGCAAAACACCGAGCGGCTGATTGCGAACTGCGCCTGCGCCATGGGATGCCCCTCCTGCGTGGGTCCGGTGGGGGAAGTGGGAGAAAAAGGCAAGGAAGTGGCGCTGGCCGTCCTGCGGCAGATTCTGGGAGCGGCCGGGAATGCTCCGCAGTAGCGCGACCGGACGTTGCAGCGGCAATGCCTGTTCGGAACCGGTTCGATGAACCTCGAAGAAAAACTCCGGGCGCTCAAGCAGTCTTCGCAGAAGACCTTGCGCGAAAGTGCGCTCGAAAAGCAGCTTGAATACCTGCGGCGGCTGGAGCAGCGCCCGCGCAAGCTTCCCGCACAGAAAGCGCCGCGCGGCGTGGAGCATTACGTTGAGGGCGAAGCCTGCTCCAACGCCAGTGGCGAATATTTCCTGGCCCGGCAGCTGCTTCCCCACGGGCGTCCCTACGGCAAGTTCCGGATTGATGACATCGCGAGCCCTGATCTCGACCCTCTGGACCTTTTTCTGCCCGGAGTCGCCCAGCTTGCGCCGGGTTCGGTGGTGTTTCTGGACACGGAAACCACGGGCTTGAGCGGCGGCACCGGAACCTGCGCTTTTCTGATCGGGATCGGCGCCGCGGAGGGTTCCGGCTTTCGAGTGCAGCAATTTTTTCTGCGGGACTTCACGGAGGAAAAAGCGGCGCTCACGGCGCTGGCCGAGGCGCTGGAGCCCTACGAACTGCTGGTGACCTTCAACGGCAAGACGTTCGACCTTCCGGTGCTTGAAGCGCGCTACACGCTGGCCCGGATGCGGTCGCCCTTTGCGCGCCTGGCCCATCTGGACCTGCTGCACCCGGCGCGCCGGCTGTGGCGGCTGCGCCTGGAAAGTTGCACGCTGAAGAATCTGGAGCGGGAACTGCTGGGGATTGAGCGCAACGGCGACGTGCCCGGCTCCGAGATTCCGCAGATCTATTTTGACTATCTGCGCAGCGGGAGCGCGCGGGGCCTGAAGCCCGTGTTTTTCCATAACGCGCTCGACATTGTGACGCTGGCCGCCGTGATGGTTGAAGCGGGTCGGACGGTGGCGCGGGCGGGCGACGGCGGTGATTGCGACAGCCGCGACCTGTTCAGCCTGAGCCGCATTCTGGAGCGCGGGGGCGCTTCGGAGCTGGCGATCGTGACGTGCCGGCAGGCGCTCGAGCGCGGCTTGCCGGATTCGGTTGAACCCCAGGCGTTGTGGCAGCTCGGGTTGCAGCACAAGCGGCAGCGGCGCTACGAACAGGCCGTGGAGGCCTGGGAGCAAATCATCCGCCGCCGGTCGCGCTACCGGGTGGAAGCCTGCGAACAGCTTGCCATGCATCACGAGCACCGCCTGCGCGACGCCGCCAAGGCCCTGGAATATGCCGAAGCGGCCATCGATGACCTGCGGGAGCATCCAGGGTCCCATTCCCGCCTGAAGAGCCTTGCGCACCGGCGGGAGCGCTTGCAGCGGAAGTTGCAACAGGCTGCGACGGTTCTGCCCGCTGCGTTGCCGGCCTCACGCTGACTTTCGCAGAGGCTGCGCCTCGAAACCTCTTAAAGCCGGTAGCCGGCGCTCACGTCGAGGGCCTGTCCCGTGATGTTGCGGGCGGCATCCGAACACAGGAAGAGAACGGTGCTGCTGACGTCGGCCGCCGTCACCATGCGGTTGAGCGCCGCGCGGCGAACGAACCGTGCGCGAACCTCATCCGTCGGCATCTCTAACGTACTCGCCCTGGCCGCGATCACTTCCTCAATGGCGTCGCCTTCCACCGGCCCCGGGCAAACCGCGTTGACCTGGATGTTATGGGGCCCTGCTTCCTGCGCCAGGGTCACCGTAAGCCCGACCATGCCCCACTTGGAGGCCGCGTAAGAAACTCTCAGCGGGTAGGCCATGCGGCCCGCCATGGACGACATGTTGACGATGCGGCCCGAGCGCCGCTTGATCATCGCTTTCAGGCACTCGCGCGCGCACAGGAAGGCGCCGGTCAGGTTGATGTCCAGAACGCGGCGCCACTCTTCGGCCCCGAGCTCGGTCGCGGGCGCGGTGGGGCCGCGCACGGCCGCATTGTTGACGAGGATATCGATCCGGCCGAACTTCTTGAGCACCTGCCGCACCAGGCGCTCGACGTCGGACTCCTGCGACACGTCGGCACGAATCCAGACGAAGCGCCGGGGATATTTTTTGAAGGGTTCTAAAAATTTGCCCCGCCCCGCGCGGCGTCCCACGCCGGCGACGCAGGCGCCCGCCTGCAGCAGATCGAGCGCGATTTGTTTGCCGATGCCGGAGCTGGCTCCGGTGACGACAGCAACCTGTCCTTGAAGATGATTTTTTTGTGATTTCATAGAGAAGATTTCAGTAGGGAATGATTCCGGCCCGCAGCCCCCGGCGGCGTGTGCCGCCCGGTGTTCGTCCGCGCGTGGTGGCGGTTAAGAGCCTCCCTTGGATTTGAAGACCACCTGCCGGCGATCGACCGTGTCTTTTTCCGTCACGGAATTGTGCTCCACCACCAGCAGCGTGCCCGCCAGTTCCGAATAGTCCGGCTGGCCCTTTCGGCTCGCCTTGCCGCGCCGCACGATTCCCGAGAAGCGGTAATATTTTTCGTGGATGACTTGAGTTCGAAATTCCACGTGGTCGCCCTTGCGCGAACCCATGGTAATGGTGAAGCTCAGCAGCGCGTCGGATTCCGAATCGCCCTGCATGACGTCGATGTAGCCCTTGATCATGCCTTCTTCCTGCAGCAGAGCCAGATTGTCATGGGGCCCCAGGAATTGATAATTTCCGGTCAGGTCTTCAACCTGGCCCGGGGATGCCTGGGCGCGCAGGCAGGGTATCGACGCAAGCCCCATTGCAACCGCCAGAATCCAGACGCCCGCCGCGGCCAGCCTGATGGCGGGGCGGCCTGGTTGCAGGCAATTTGTCCGGCGCTGTTGGGTCATGGGCTGCTTTCCCTGTGAACGATCAAGAGCTCAGATGCCGGGCCATGAACGGTCCCCGGCTCGCTTCCGTCTGTAACAGTTTATTCTGGCTGGGCTCTGCGGGCAAGTGCGAGGCGCGTTGACATGCGAGCCCGTTCGCCCTTCCGGCCGCGATTTCCCTCGTGTTATTCCGAGCGTAGCGAGGAATCTGCTTTTCATGAACTCCGCGCGGAATCTCGCCTTGAGGCCGTTGAGGATTGCAGGGTTGCAGCCTGTACTTAAAGAGGCGATAGGCTAGTTTGACTTTGCCTGGGGCAGGCGGGAAGCCGGGAATCCTCGGTTCGTTCTTAGCTTCGTTTATTTTTCGCTTACCTGTTTTCAACAACTTGCCAGCTTCGTTTTAGCTTCGTTTTAGGTTCGTTTTTGCTGTTTTTTTGACAGCGGTCTTTTGTTTTCAACAACTTCCTAGCTTCGTTTGTCGAAAAAAAAGAATTCTTTTTTTATTTTTCCGCATTTTCCCCGCGTGCCCGGCGGTCCCATCAGCCGGACAAGCTTCCATTAGGCTAGCAGAGTGGGCCAAATATGTCAACGGCTTTGCGGGGTGTCGGGACGGTCGGCCGCCGGCTTCTTAGGTGCGCCAGCCCTGGGCCAAGGCCACCCACCTATTTTGCGTCAGAGCTGAGACGCTTCGACACCACAAAAACTTCCACGCCCCATATTGAACACTCGTCACTTGATGAGTCGATAACAGAGATGGCCTGGATTTGGCCCCCGGCATTCTTTCGAAACGTGACGAGATAGACCTGATGCCACAGGTCCTTGCCCACTTTCTCCGAAGCCAGCCGCACCGTTTTCGTCTTCGTGAAATCGATACTCGCGTTGTCCACGAGCCCGGCGTTTTTCATAAGAGCAAAGGCCATATCCGTTGGCGAGTGGCCACTGCAGTCCGGCCCGTGCGCGCTCCGAGCCTGGGAATGCGCAATCGAGGTGAAGCTCAGGGTGAGGAGGACAAAAAATAAAGCCGGTTTCATTCGAACGCTCCTTGCCGGGGACGAACCATGCGCATCCCCTCGCCTGATTAAGAAGTAGCCAATGACGGAGCTTTTCTGTCCGTGGGCATTTCAACATGCAGCGAACCCACGGTCAATCGAAAAGCGGATTGACCGTGGCTACCACTCTTCAGAGATATCCGCGACAGCTGGCGCGTTGAAGTAACCCCTCACCCGGCCGCAGTGCGCGGCCACCGGCTCCCCTCGCCAGACGTAGAG
>CAYWMN010000106.1:0-11985 GCA_964459065.1 uncultured Acidobacteriota bacterium
CCGGGCCTGAGAAAATCAAGAGCCCGCGACACAGAAACCAGTGTCGCGGCTACCCGTTCCAATGGCGGCACAAAATTGCGCGGTGAGGACACGGTCCTTACAGTGCGAACCGCTTACGATTCCGATTTCGGAAGCACAAACACGCGGCCGGGGTTGTCTTTGACGATCAAGCCTGGGGCGTGGCCGCCCAGGTCCACGAACAATTGCTTCATGGCTGCGCCGTGCAGGACGTTGTTGGTGATGACGGAGTCGCCGATGTTTTTGTAGACGATGCCGTAAGAAGGCGACCAGAGGCCGCGGCTGCCGTCGTCGCGGCCATTGCGCAGGCTGTTGCCCACGCAGGCGATGCCTTCGGCATGGTCCAGGCGAATGTGGGAGGAATCGTGGCTGGAAGGTTTGGCAAACTTGCCGCTGCGGCGGAAGTAGTTTCCCGTGATGGTCATTTCCGAGCAAGGCACTTTGCCACTGGCCACCAGCGCAAGGCCGGAAGTTCCAGCGCGGTCAAAAAAGTTGCCGTTGATGATGTAGGCGTTTCCACCTTTGATCAGGACATTCTCCTGATGGTTCCATTCAATGCGATTGGCGGTCATGGTGACGGAAGCGTTGTCTCCGCGGGCGCCAAAGCCTGTTCCGCGATTGCCTGAGAACCAGTTGTCCATGATGAAGCCGTCCCATCCGCGCAGCCGCAGACCGTCGCCGCCGTTGAAGGCCAGCATGGAATGGCGCACGGAAAAACACCAGGCGCGTTTGAGGCTGAGGCCGTCGCCGGTAAACCGCGCCACCCGGCAGCGCTCAATGCGGAAGGAATCCTCATGCTCATACTTGGGTTTGTTCAGGAAGATTCCGTGAATGCCGCTGCCCAGATTGCCGCCGTCGAGCGCCAGGCCGTCCAGGGTGATTCCGCGGGCTCCGGTCATGTTGAGCAGGCAGGAGGCCTTGGGGTCAGCCAGCACGATCGCGGTATCGCCTGAAGCGCCGTAGTCCCATGAAGGAATCGCCACAACCGAAACGTGAGGCCGCAACTGAAGCTCTCCGCTGCGGTAAACGCCGGGAGGGATAAAGACCGCGCCTTGCCGCTCCGCAGCCGCGTCTAGGGTTCGCTGCAGGGCTTGGGTGTCGAGGGCTTTGCCGTCGCCCTTGGCGCCGAAATCGCGGACATTCAGCAGGCCGCCCGCAGGACCAGGCTTTGCTTGCGCAAATGCCGCCATGCCGAGCGTGAAGGGCGCCGCTCCGGCCAGGGCTCCGGCCATCAAATGCCGCCGGCTGAACTGGGACTTGTCAGGATTGCTCATCGATCACCTCACTGGTGAAGCAGGTTATCCGGTGCTCTTCATTCCGAAGGCGATTCCGCCCACGGTCATCTGCAGCAGGCGGTGGAGTTCCGGGGAAGGCTTGCGCGCGCGGCGCCACTGCTCGAGGAATCGGATCTGCAGGAAGTTCAGCGGATCAACGTAGGGATTGCGCAGGCGAATGGATTCGCTGAGCACCGGCTGGCGCTCCAGCAGGTGTTTGGACTCGGTGATTTCAAGCACGTACCGCACGGTGCGCTGGTATTCGGTTTCAATGCGGCCGGAAATGGCCTCGCGCAGGCTTGCCGGACGGCACAAGGCGTCATAGCGGCGTGCGATGTAGAGGTCGGTCTTGGCGAGCGAGGCTTCAGCGTTGTCGATGACCACGGCAAAGAAAGGCCAGTGGTGGTACATCTGGCGGAGCACGCTCATGCCGTCGTCGGGATGCGATTCCAGAAATTCCTGAAGCCCGTGTCCCAGCCCGTACCAGGCGGGAATAAAATGGCGCGACTGCGTCCAGGAAAATACCCAGGGGATGGCGCGGAGGTTGCTGAGGTCATTGGAATTGGAGCGGCGGCTGGGCCGGGAGCCGAGGCGCAGGTTTTCAATCAGGTCAATCGGCGTCGCCTGCCGGAAAAATTTTATAAAGTCCGGCGTCTCGTAGACCAGATTGCGGTAGAAGCCGCTGCTGGCATGGGCGATCTGTTCAGCGTATTCTTCCCAGCGTTCGGCCTGCCGGGATTCGGGCTGCTGTTCATGGCGGTGGAAATGCGTGTTCAGAACGGAAGTGATCAGCTGCTCCAGATTCCTCTCAGCAATTTCCAGATTCGCGTACTTGAGAGAAATCACCTCGCCCTGTTCGGTGATCCGCATCCGGCCTCCGGGCGCCGCGTAGGGCTGCGCCTGGACGCTGCGGTGGGACTGGCCTCCGCCCCGCCCGATGGTTCCTCCCTTGCCGTGGAACAGCCCCAGCCGAATGCGGTGTTTTTCCGCCACCTGCCAGAGATGTTTCTGCGCCTTGAACAGCGCCCAGTTGGCGGCAAAATATCCGCCGTCCTTGACGGAATCGGAATAGCCGAGCATCACTTCCTGGAAGTTGCCGCGCGAGCGCAGGATGCCGCGGTAAACCTTATCTTTCAACAACCGGTCCAGGATTTTGGGGCCATTTTCGAGGTCATCCAGGGTTTCAAAAAGCGGGATGACGTCAAAACTGGAGCGGTACCTTCCTTTGCCTTGCGGCTGCACCAGCCCGGCCTGCCAGCCCAGCAGCAGAATGTTCCAGAAGTCGGCGGCCCGATGGGTCATGCTGAGAATGTAGCGGTGCGAAGCGGGCTCTCCGCAACGGTCCTGGATTTGTTTGAGCGCTTTGAATTCATCGATCGTTCGACGGATGGCAGGCGATGTCTTGAGGGGATGCGGACGGGTTGCCATCAGCGATTGAATCGACTGGATGCGTGCGTCTTCAGGTTCGGCCGGCAAGCGCGCCGCGCGGAGAAGGGCATCGGCCGCCGAGCTGACCAGGGAGCCGTGCTGGCGGAAATCGAGGCTGGCGCCGTGAAAGCCGAAAACGCGGACGGCGGTGTGCAGGCGTCCGGGAGCGAGCGATGCCAGGCGCGGGCTGGGTTGCTCCTTGAGCGTCTGCTCGAGAAGCTTGACGTCGCGCTCAAATTCGCCGGGCTCCGAATAGGCGCCCCGGGCCCTTTCGGCGGTGCGCTCCAGCCTCCAGATCATGATGCGAATCTTGCGGCGGTAAAGCTCGCGGGGCTGGTCAACTTGTTCAAAGGCCCGCGTCGCCGGAAAGCGCCGCATGTCGCGACCGATGTCCCGCCCCAGCTTGCGCTCAATCGCCGGGTTTGAACAGGGAAAAGAGATCAGGCTGAGAAAGCGATCGAGATTGCGGCAGTAATAACCCAGAATGCTTTTGCGCAGGCGCTCGGCGGCGTCCAGGCTGGTCTCGGGCGTGACGTTGGGATTGCCGTCGCGGTCGGTTCCCACCCAGGAGCCGAAGCGGATGAACGGACGGCCATCGGCGAGGCGCGGGTCAAAGCGGCTGATCTCCTGGTTGAAGCGGTCCCACAGGATGCCCGCCAGATCGTAAATGGTCCTCTCAAGAAAGATGAGAGAGTTTTCGACCTCGAGCTCCGGGGTCATGGGCCGCTCCCGGACCTCTTCAGTGAGCCAAAGCGCCTCAATCCAGGGATCGACGGACTTTTCGATGGAATGCTCCGGGGAATCGCCCAGGGCCTCAAGCGACCGCCCGATCTGGAGGACATGATTGAAGACGCTTCGGCGCTTGGCCTCGGTGGGGTGAGCCGTCAGGACGGGTTCAATGCGCATGGAGCGGAGCAGGCCGGCCAATTCCTCGGAGGGAAGATGCCGATGGGCGGCTGTGGTGAAAGTCCGCCGAAAGGACATGGGAGCGCCCGACTCCTGTTTTTCGTACCCCCGCAACCGGCGGATGCGCTGGCGCTCCTCGCAGAGGTTGACCAGATGGAAAAAGAGGCTGAAGGCGTGCGCGACCTCTGAGGCGCTGCGCAGAGATAGTTTCCGGACTTCCGTATCGGATTTTTCCAACAGCTCAGGGGTGGGTTTTTGACGGATCTGTTTGGAAAGGTTCCGAAGCGCCTCAATGCTTTCAAAAACATCCCGCCCGCATTGCTCGTCGACCAGCACACCCAGGCGCGTGGTTAACAGGCGAACTTCTTTCCGCAGGTTTTCATCCATATCAGCTCGGTTTTAGCTCCAGGTGTGAAGTCCCTTCACGCAGGCACGGCCAGCGCGGCCTCCAATGCCTTGCGCAGGGCGTCCAGATTCGGTTCGACTCTCAGGCGCTGGCGGCATTCCTGGACCGAAGAACGATGCCGCATGACGTAATCGGTATCTTTCAGTTGATGCCCGGTCAGGACCGCCAGGATATCGGCATGCCGCTCGATCCTGCCGGAGCGGACCAGCTTTCTGATGCCGGCGATGGTTGCGGCAGAGGCCGGTTCGCATCCCACGCCATCCTGGGCCAGAACCGTCTTGGCTTCAAAAATCTCTTCATCGGTTACGGACTCGCAGAATCCGTTGGTCCACTCCAGCACCCGCCGCGCTTTCTTCCAATTGGCCGGGCGTCCGATTCGGATCGCGGTAGCCTCGGTGTCGGGTTTATCAACCGGAAGCAGCTTGTCGGAACCGGCGGCAAGGGTGCGGAAGAAAGGATTCGCGCCGGCCGCTTGAATCACCACAATGCGCGGGACTTTTTCAATGAAGCCCAGCTCTTTCAATTCCCGCAGGCCTTTGCCGATCGCCGAAGCGTTGCCCAGGTTTCCGCCGGGAACGACGATGTAGTCGGGCGGTTGCCAGGCGCGCTGCTCCAGCATTTCGGGCACGATGGTCTTTTGCCCTTCAATCCGAAAGGGATTGATCGAGTTGACCAGATAGAAATCCATTTCCCCGGCGATTTGGCGGAGCAGGGCGAAAGCCTGGTCGAAGGTATCGCCGACCTCAACCACCAAAGCTCCAAAGTCCAGCGCCTGAGCAAGCTTGGCCGCGGAGATTTGGCGGTAGGGAACAAAAATGACCGTCTTCATTCCCGCCCGTCCCGCATAAGCGGCCATCGACGACGAGGTGTTGCCGGTGGAAGCACACGCGACAGTCCGCACCCCCCGCGAGGCGGCGCGCGTGATGCAGGCGGTCATTCCCAGGTCTTTGAATGAGCCGGTGGGGTTGATTCCCTGATGCTTGATGGTCAACTGCACGGGGCCTGCCCACGAGCCCGCGCGCGGGGTTTCCACCAGCGGCGTGGAACCTTCGGAAAGTGAGACGACGGGGTCGTTGGGACCGGCGAAGGGCAGCAGTTCGCGGAAGCGCCACACGCCGCTGCGGTCCACCGGCTTGTTGCTCAGGCGGCGCTCGAGCCAGGCGGAACGGACCGTCTTGGGGTCAAACGGATCGAATTCGCATTTGACTTCCAGAAGGCCTCCGCAGTAGGCGCACTGGTAGACGCCTTGATTGGCCTCCTGCCGGCGGCCGCAAGCTTCTTCAACGCATTGAGTATAGGCTGATGCCATGTCGTTAACGTTTCTATCCGGCCGGCGATGGTTTTGCCGCCGCGCTATAAGTGAAATTCTTCATGGATCGCTTTCACCGCCGCCTTCATGTCGGAGGCTTTGAGGGCGAAGGAGATGCTGATTTCCGATGAGCCCTGCGCAATGGCGATGATATTGATCCCCTGCCGTCCCAGCGCTACGAAGGCGTTGCCGGCAATGCCAGGAGTCCCTTTCATGTGTTCGCCGACCATGACCACAATGGCGACTTTCGGCAACACTTCCACCACGCCGACATAATCGTGCAACATCTCGAGTTCAAAGATCTTTTCGAGACGGGCTTTCACGCGTGGGAAATCGCTATGATGAATGGCGAAGGATAAAACGTTGTCCGCGGAGGATTGAGTCACCACCAGCGTGGACACTTCCTCCACCGCCAATCCCTCAAAAACCCGCGCGGCCAGTTGCGGGAAACTCAGCGTATTCCTGCTGCTGATCGTCATCAGGTCGGCGTCTTTCACGGAAGTGATGGCTTTAACGCCGCTTTGGCCGTTTGCGGGAACCGCAACAATCTTGGTTCCGGGGCAGGAAGGATTGAAACTATTCTTGATCCAGACCGGAATTTTTTTGTTCATCACGGGCTGAATGGTTTTGGGGTGCAGCACCTTCGCCCCAAAGAAAGAAAGTTCAATCGCTTCCCGGTAAGAGATTTCAGGCAGAATCCGGGCTTCGGGCACCAGGCGCGGGTCCGCCGTCATCACGCCGTCAACATCGGTCCAGATCCAGACCTCATCCGCGTCAACCGCCGACGCCAGGATGGTGGCGCTGTAATCGGAGCCGCCGCGTCCCAGGGTGGTGCCGAGGCCTTCAGCGGTGGCGCCGCGAAAGCCGGTGATCACGGGAATGACGCCCTGGCTTTTTAACGCCGCCAACCGCTCGCGGGCTTTGGCGTTGGTTTCTTTAAATAGCGGCGACGCGTTGCCGAAGTTGTCGTCGGTGACGATCAGCTCGGTTGCGTCCACGGCTTCAGCCTTCAACCCTCGCGACCGCAGGATCGCCGCCATCAGCGTCGAGGACATCACCTCGCCAAGGCTGGAGAGAGTGTCCATGCCTCGGGGAGTGATTTCCCGGACCAGCGTGAATCCTGAACACAAATCCTCAAAATGTTTGATTTGCTCCGCCAGGCGAGGAAGAATGGCCGCCTGCTCGCCGGCCGAAAGCGCCTGGTCGGCAACTTCGCGGTGCCGGTGAGCCAGCTCCTGACGCGTGCCTTTCCACTGCTTTTCGACTCCCAGGCTGGCTTGTGTGGCGGCGCGCACCAGCATATCGGTGACGCCGCCCATGGCGGAGACCACCACCAGCAGGTCCGCCCGCCGGGCGTGTTCCTGCAAAATCCCGGCCACGCCCTGCATTCTCTCAGCGTTGCCGAGAGAAGTGCCCCCGAACTTCATGACAATCGTGGGCCGTTTGCTTTTGCCCGAAGTCTGAACTTCTTTTGCCATTTTCTTAACCTGCAAACAAACAGAGGCCTCCGCCAAAGCCGCGCAGAAGCCTGGGGCTCACCCAGCCCCTAGCGTTTCTTCGACTTTGTTGGAACCCCGGAACCCGAATGAGAGGTTTTTGTTGATTCTTGTACAACTTGCAAAAACACCTTGGCAGGTAAAGACAGATAACGATCCCGGCGATAAATCAATCCCAGTTCACGGTAAATCTTCTGTCCTTCCAGGGGAATCAGCTTGAGCACTCCCGCCGCCACTTCCGGCTGCGCGTACTCGCGGTTGATGAGGGAAATTCCCAACCCTGCGCCGACAAATTTCTTTTGCGTCTCCACGCTTGCCAACTCCATCGAAATTTGCAGATGGTTGCGGTAATCGCGCAACAAGCGGTCGATGACAACCCGGGTATGGCCCGTCTTGGGAAGGATCAGCGGATGCTGAGCGATTTCTTCAATGGTGACGCTGCGGTTCTTGGCCAGCGGATGATGCTTGGGCACCACCACCTGAACCTCATCGCGAAAAACCGGCAGGATCTCAATATTCGTGGCCGTTTGAGGCAGGGTTACGATGCCCATATCCACCGCCCCTTCCTGCACCTTCTGAAGGATCTTGTGACTGAAGTTCCGGTAGATGCTGATTTGAACGAGCGGGTAGAGCTGGCGAAACCGGGCGAACGTTTTGGGCAAGACATAGAGGCAGGTGGCCTCGTTCGCGCCGATATAGAGTTTGCCACGCGGCGTCTGATTCAGCTCGGCAATGGTTTGGAGCGCTTCCTTCTGCAGGTCCAGGAGCTTCTGGGCATAGCGCAGAAGGATCTCGCCGGCCGGCGTGAGCAGCACTTTTTTGCCGCTTCGGTCAAAGAGCTTTTCACCGCACTCCTGCTCCAGCAGGCGCACCTGAGCGCTGATGGCGGGTTGAGTGCGGTAGATCTTCTCAGCCGCGCGGGAAAAGCTTTGCAGCCTGGCGACTTCCAGGAAGCTGGCTAGCTGATCGTAATCCATAAAGAAAGGTACCTGCTTTAAATAAGTACTCTATTCTATACTATTTAACCCCTTTTCGGGGGCAAAATACAGGCCTCCGGCCGGAAAATGGCGTCTTTAGGAGTAACCGCCGGATTATCGGGCGCTCGGCGGCAAGGTTCCTCAGTCCAGCTTCGAATATTCCCTGCGGGGCATTGCTCGAAGTGAAGCGCCGGGTTTGACTTCTCGGCGAAACCCTGCCTAACATTCCGGAAGAGGCTGAAATGTTCCAGCGGCGAAAGTGCGTCGCCCCCGGATGGGCGCTGATCCTGGTATCGTTCGTTTTGGGGCAGGCGCCGCGTCTTACCGCGCAAGATACCAAGCTGGACCTTATCCAGCAAATCGGATGGGAAATCAACTCCAGACACCTTGACGCAGCCCTGGCTCATGCGCGCCGGGGCGTTGCGGAATATCCCGACTCGGCAATCCTCATGCACCTGTTGGGGGTGGCTGAGGCCGAAAAAGGATTGCAGAGCCAGGCTCGCCAGAGTTTCTTAAGCGCCATCCGTCTTGATCCCACAATCCCTCAGGATTATTACGACCTCGCTACTCTGGATATGCAATCGGGGCGATACGCGGAGGCGCGGTCGATGCTGGAGACCTACCTTCGCGTCGATCCAGAAAACGGCAAGGCACACCTGCTGCTGGGAATCGCCTGCCAGAAGGAGAAAGACGGTTCCGGCGCGATGAAGGAGTTTAAGAAGGCGCTGGCGCTCGCTCCCGAACTGCCTTTGGCGCACTATTATCTGGGCACCGCCTACGAGAGCCAGGGAAACGCCCAAGCGGCCCTTGAGCAGTATCAAAAGGAGCTTAAGACGACTCCCGGTTTCTACGATACCTACTGGCAGGCTGGAAATCTTGAGCTTTCTCGCCATGATCTGAAGCCGGCGGAGGACTTGTTTCGCCGGGGCATCGCGCGCAGGCCGCTCCGCTATGAAGCCTACTTCGGGCTGGCAAAAGTCTTTCTGGCGCGCCAGAAACTGCCCCAGGCCGTTCAGCAGCTTGAAACCGTGATCGCGCTCGACCCTCGAAATATCGAAGCCCACGCCCTGCTGGCCGGCGCCTACAAAAAAATGGGAAAGACCATGGACGCCGAACGCGAAGATTTAGTGGTGGAGACGCTGCGCAGCCAAAACGGTCCGGCGCCATCAGGCGATTCCGGCCACTAGAGATTAGACTGCCAGCTGCGTGCGGCGTTGCGAGCCGGGAAGCCGGCCGATTGATGAACGGTGGGCCACCTCGAGGGGCGCCGGGTGTTCGCATCGTTTGCCAAGACCAGGGGCAATAATGGGGAAGACGGCAACAACCGATTGCGCGACCCTTGATGCCGGCTCAAAGCAGCGCGCCTGCCTGCTTTTTGTATTCTTATTCGGCCTCCTTTCTTTTTGCCCTCCGCTTCGGGCTGATGAGTTCCACCGGGTGTCGCATTACCAGGTGCGGCTGTTTTCCTACGGAACCTTTACGATGAACGTGCGGACGGGCGACATCCAGATTTCGGGATGGGACGAGCCCTACGTCCGGATTGAAGCGGAAAAGGTCGTCGTGGCCGGGTCCCGGCGCAAAGCCTCGTCGCAGTACAAGCGAGTTCAAATCATTCTGGAGGGCCGCGATAAGCAAGTCCACTTGCGAACCGTCTATCCGCCTCGAAGGCTCTGGCGGCCCTTTCGCGGAGAATCCAAACTCTCCGTCAACTTTTATATTCACATGCCCTACGATTCCAACCTGGTTCTCAAGTGCGTGGACGGCGATGTCCGGGTGCGGGGAATTATTGGCCAGGAACGCCTGATGGTCAATTATGGAGACGTGGAGGTTGATGTCCCCTCGATCGACCGGTTGCGGTCTTTGCATGCCAAGACCTGGCTCGGAAACGTTCAGAGCGATCTTCACGGCGAGGATAGTGCAGGCTTTGGCCGGCGGGTGGAATTCTGGAATCCCAACGGCACTCAGGACATTCGGGTGAACGTCCACATGGGCGGCATCTATATCTTCCAATTCTCAGAATGAGCTGTTAATCCTGCCAGCGTAAAAGAACCCTTTGCCGGTCATTGGCCCTCGCGCGGTCGATCAGCGCAGTGCGTAGACGAGGATGCCCCCTGCCAGCATGGCCGCGGCGGAGTAGCCAAAGGCGATGGCGGGAGAAAAGGCGGTCCACAAGGCGCCGACCAGCACGCTTGCGACCACGTCGCCAATGCCGTTCACCGCGCTCAACACGCCATAGGCGGTGCCGCGGATTTGCTGCTCGACCATGTCTGCCGTGATGGCGCTTTCGAGAGCTTCTCCAAAGGCCATGTAGAGGCCTCCCAAGGCGAACAAGAGCGTGAGATAGGAGAGGCTCCGAAGGTTCCAAAGGAACGCGGCTGCAAAACCCGCCGCCGTAAGCGTTCCTGCGAGGTACCCGAGCGCCAGCAGGCCGCGACGGCCCAGACGGTCCGAAAGCGCGCCCACGGGATAAGAAGCTCCGGCGTAGACCACGTTGTGCACCACGTAAAGCAGCGCGGCGGTTCTTGCCGCGTAGGTGATTCCCCGGCCCGGAACCAGCAGTTGAGTGGCGGCCAGGATCATCAGCGTGTGGGCGAAGTCGCCCATCCCGAAAACTCCCACCCCTGCCAGCAAGCGCCGAAAATTTGAGGGCAGGCTCTGAAGCGATGCCAGGAACCTTGTCCTGATGGGCGGAGAAGGACGTTCGCGGACCAAACCGGCAAAGGTAATTCCTGCCGCCATGCCCGGAATCAGGGTCAGCAGAAAGATCAGGCGAAAAGGCGACGAAGGCTCGCCGGATGAGGGATGCAGCCAGGTCAGCAGGACGACGGCGACGAGCGGGCCGATGACGGCTCCCACGGTGTCGCCGGCGCGTTCAAATCCGAAAGCCTTGCCCCGCGATTCGGCCGGCACCGAATCCGCCAGAATGGCGTTGCGCGCCGGCGAGCGGATTCCGCGGCCGAACCAGCCCAGCACGCGGCCCAGCAGCACCAGCGGCCAGCCGGCGGCGAAGGCGAATATGGCCGTCGAACCGCCGGTCAGGAAATACCCTCCTGTGGCCAGCGGCTTCCGGCGTCGGCTCCGGTCCGATAGCCATCCCGACCCAAGCTTGACAAAACTGGAGACACCGTCCGCGACGCCTTCAATCAGGCCCAGCGCCGCCGCTGATACCCCCATCGCGGTAAGAAAGCTGGGAAGGATTGCCGTTCCCATCTCGTGGCTGAGATCGGACAACAGGCTGGTTGCGCCCAATCCCACCACCGTGCGGTTGAGCCAGCGGCCTGGTTTTTCTGCGGCAGTGTCGGAATCGGTTGTCATCGTCATCCCGTGCTTCCCAGATCAGCAAAACTTTTTGATCATGCGGCGAGCCTTGCGGTGCGTCTGCACTTCGGCGGCCCGGAAGGCGAAGCCTGCGCTTAGTGGTCTGCCAGGATTCGGTTCACAGCCTCGACCTCCTCCGCGAGGTCTGAGCAGCATCCCTTCAGATAACCAGCCAGAGGTTTGGGAACTTCTCCGTAGCCCGTGAGGTAACGAGGGTGCAGCTCTTCAATGTTGTTGGTCATCGACGCCACCAGCGCCATCGCCTCACGCTGGACGTTCTGCCGGTGAGCTTCCAGCTCCAATTCGCTCTTGATCCGGCTGATGTTCGCGACCAGCGCCGCGACGGCGCTCTCCAATGCCGCCGCCTTGCGCCGCGGCAGGGCCGCGCGGGTGGTGAAAGCTGATCGGGCGGGATGCAGCAGGCTGAGAAGCTGAAGGCAATAGTCCTCCAGCAATCGCAACCGAACCGAGAGGATCCGGCGGTGATTGGGGCCGATCCGGATGGTGGGCGGGGTTTTTCCGGGTTCCATGGAGCGCCTCGCTTTCGAGAAGTAAGCGGTTTATTGCGCGGAGCGGTAGAGGATCACGCGAACTTTCTCAAGGGTGATCAATCCGCCGTCGACCATTTCATCGAGTTTGGGCAGGATCTTCTCGATGCGTTCGGTGAAATCCACAGCTTCAATGACAATCGGCAAGTCTTGCGAGAGCCGCAGAATGTTGGTGGTGTGGTAGAGGCCCTGGCCCCGGCTGTTCGATCCATAGCCGCCGATGCCCCGCAGCACGGTGGCGCCGGGAAACCCTTCGTGGCGCAGCAATTCGACGATCGCCTCGTAGAGAGGCTTGTTGTGCCACC
>CAYWMN010000107.1:0-11914 GCA_964459065.1 uncultured Acidobacteriota bacterium
ACCGTTCTTCATGCGAAATTTTTGGGGATAAATCCCGTACTCGGCGAGACCGCCCGGCTTGACATCCCGGTTAAATATCACGACCCGGTGCCCAGCAGCCGCAATCTTCCTGGCAGCAAAGAGTCCGGCCGGACCGGCACCTACCACGTAAACCGTTGCTTGATCCATGAGTAACCTCGACACCTTTCAACATAGTCGCCCACTCGTCACTCGCCGCCCACCGGTTCGCGTGGAGCCTCTTTTTTATTATTCAACCTGCCACCCCGAAGGGCAGCCGATCTTTCCTTTGGTTGGATTTTATCAAATTCACCGGAGCCTCACAACCTCTCGGACGGCAATACTCGAAACGCTCTGGGCGAAAGGCCGCCAGACGCTCGGCAGAGCTTTGCGGCGCCAATGAAAAGACCATGGCAATTGTTGCGCTTAGGGCCGATCCAGAGGACCCAAAACGCCCGCCAGCCCCTTGGCTGATTTAACATGCAAATCGCGCTGAGGAAAGGGAATTTCCACGCCTTCACGGCGGAAAGCAGCATCAATAGCAAAGTTGAGCCTGCTTCGCAGTTGTAAATGGGTCGCCGGATCAAGGGTCCACACGAGCAGGTCAAAATTCAGGGAGGAATCGCCAAATTCCAGGAAGCGAACCTCCGGCTGGGGATTTTTCAAGACGCCCTCCATCTCGGCCGCCACGGCGAGAAGCGTGCGCGTGACGGTGTCCAAATCCGATCCGTATGCGACGCCGACTGGCACGTGGATCCGGACCTTCGGGTCTCCAAGCGACCAGTTAATCACCTTACCGTTGATGAATTCCGAGTTGGGAACAATGATGGAAATATTGTCATTGGTCTGAATTGTCGTAGAGCGGAAATTAATCGCCCGGACATTGCCCTCCGCCCCTTCCATCGAGACGCGGTCGCGAACCCGAATTGGGCGCTCAACCAGCAGCACCAATCCTGAAACAAAATTCGCAACCACACTCTGCAAACCAAAGCCAATGCCTACGCCCAGGGCGCCGGCGACGACGGCAATGGCGGTTAAGTTGATATTGAGAACCTTCAGGCCGACCAGCAGCCCGACAACCCATAGCCCGTACTGCGTCAAAGAGGCGACGGCATACTGCGCGCCGGCTTCCACCGGCAGCCGGCGCAGGAAGTAAAGTTCCAGCAGACGGCGTGCCCGGCGCGCCGCAATTGCAGTGATGAAAAGCGTCAGGGTAAAACCCAGCAAGGCATAAGGGGTAACCGGATGGCCCCCGATTTGAAACAGCGCATAGCCCAGAATGTGTTCAACGTGGGAGAGGACGCTCATTGCTCAACCTCAACGGCCGCCAGACACTTGCTTGAACCGCCCCGTGCGGATGGGCTGACTTCAGGTCAACAGCAGGCAAAACTTGATTCTACCGAAAGACGCGACGAATGTCGGGTATTTTTACAGCCGCCAGCCTCGGTGGCCCAGCCTGCGTCAACAGGTGGCCATACGCCCTAGCCATCCGGATACATCCGGTTTTTATTTCCTGCAAGCTCCTGCAAGCATCTGATTCGGCAGACTTCCCCAATCAATCTCGGCAAGCCATACCGGCAAATTCCGGAAAAGCTCTGCACGTTCTAACGAGCTATCGGTTAATTGGCAGGGGACTCACAGGCCCAACTGCATGAAAAAGCTCGCCCCAAAAACCTGCGCCTTGGCACCTAACATGCACTGCAACAAGGCAGGCGTACGAAGGAGAGAGTACTATGCCCGAGCGAATATGTGAAGATCGAACCGTCTATCTTCCGGCTCGACACCGGCAGGTGCGATGCCGACTGTGGTATGAAGTGAGCCTGGTTCGCGAAGGCCTCTTCCGGTACTTCTTGATCGGCATCCAGGAACTGGAATAGAGAAATTCGCCCCCGGTCAGGCCGGCCGCGCGGAATCTTGCAGACCGTCGTGGTGTGAACGCAACCTTTTGCCCATTTTTGATTTCTAACTACGTGTAGGGCACGGCAAGCACGGTGCGGGTTGCGACTCCCAACAGGGTGCCTGGGGACGGGCAAGTTTCATTGCGGTGTTCCCGTCCATCATAAAACATCACAAAAGGGGCGATGCTCGAAGCCGCCGAAGAAGCGGTGGGGCTGGAAAGGAGTTACGATGCAGGATAGATTGTCGGGTCACGGAAGTAACCAAAAGATTTTACCCCAAAGAAAAAAGAGGGTGCTTGTCGTCGACGAAGATCTCAATGACCTCCTTTATTATTCGGCGGTCCTTCAACACGAAGGATATGACGTGCGATCGCTTGCTTCATATCAAAAGGGCGTGGCTTCCTTTGACCATGAAGCTTTCGACCTGGTCATCGTAAGCCAGGGAACGGCTGCTTTTGAGGGACGCACGGTTTTGGTGCGGGCGCTTGATCAAGATCAGGGCCTCCCGGTTTTTGTATTGTCACGCAGTTCCGATATCGACTGTTACCTGGAAGCCATGCAAATGGGAGCATTCGACTATCGTGAGAAACCCCTGGCGGCCTCCGAACTGGCCGAGATGGTGGGCCGACACCTGCTAGTGCCCAAAAGCCGGGCAGCCTAGGCCACAATCAACCTAACGCCGGAAGCATTCCCGCGGAAAATCAGCCAACAACAAAAAGGGCCGGGCTGCAAAAACGCAGGTCCCGGCCCAGCAAGATCACCAAAAGAAGATTAGACACCAACGACGCAAGCAAACCGAACGGCCTCGATCTTTCGGATGGCGTCCAGAACCTCCGCAGCAACAGGGCTATCAACGTTCACCAATCCCAACGCTTCTCCGGCCTCTTGATTCCGGCCCAAGGCAAAACTGGCAATATTGACCTGATGATCGCCCAAGATGGTTCCAACGCGACCGATCACACCGGGCACGTCCTGATTACGGATAAAGAGTAAGAAGCCCTTCAGCGGAGCTTCGATATCGATATCGCTGATCCCCATGATCCGCAGAGTCCTGGGGCCGATCATGCCCAGCACCGACTCCGAACCACGGTCCGTGCGCAGAGCAATGCCCAAGGAAAAGGAAGCCTTGGCACGCCGGGCGCTTCTAACTTCCACCACTTCCAGACCGCGCTCCTTGGCAAGCACTGCGGAATTGATCAAACTCACCTCTTCGGAAAGAACGGGGCCAAGGATTCCCTTGAGCACCGCGTTCTTGACCAAGTGGGTGTTGATCTCCGCCAACCCGCCGTCGTAACTGATCTGGACTTCCTCCTGGCGGCCGCCGGAAATCTGCGCCAGGAACGATCCCAGCTTTTCACCCAACTGAAAATAAGGCTCCAGCTTCTTGTATTCCTCGGGTGAAACGTGCGGCATGTTGACGGCATTGCGGGGAACGCCCAGTTGCAAGTAATCGCGAATCTGTTCGGCGATCTTGATGCCCACGATTTCCTGCGCTTCCGCCGTCGAACCGGCGATATGAGGCGTGGCCACCACGTTGGGATGGGCGATCAGTCGCGGCTCCGGAGGGGGTTCTTTTTCAAAAACGTCCAAAGCGGCGGCGGCAACTTTTCCGCTTTCAAGAGCCTCCAACAAAGCTTCTTCTTTGATCAACTCTCCGCGCGCACAGTTGATGATGCGGATTCCAGGCTTGGCCAAAGCCAGCCGCTCGGCGTTGATCAGATGCTTTGTTTCCGGAGTGGCTGCCGCATGCAGGCTGAGGAAATCGCTCGATTGCAGCAATTCCTCTAATCCGACCAACTTCACATCCTGCCCTTCGGCAAGACTCGAGGAAACATAAGGATCAAAAGCGATCACTTCCATCTGGAAAGCCCGCGCCAGACGGGCGACCTCTCTACCGATCATGCCCAGGCCCACCAACCCCATAGTTTTTCCGCGCAACTCGGTTCCGGTTAGCTTCTTCTTTTCCCACGCTCCTTTTTTCATGGAAGCGTCGGCTTGAGGAATGCGCCGCGCCAGGGCCAGGGCCAGGCCCAGAGTGTGCTCGGCGACACTGTTGGCGCTGCCGCCGGGTGTATTCATCACAACGATGCCCCGCTTCGTCGCGGCATCGAGGTCCACATTGTCAACGCCCACGCCCGCCCGGCCGATGGCCCGCAAGCGCTGAGCATGCCCAAGCAGTTCCGCGGTCACCTTAGTCTTGCTGCGCACCACCAGCGCGTCCGCGTCAGCAATCTCATCAGCAACTTTGGCATCTTTCCGCTCAGGAAGGAAAACAATATCCCAGGATTTTTCCTCCTGGAGTAATTGAACGGCATGTTTCGATACATTATCTGCAATTAAGACTTTCATAGGCAGTGCTTCGAAGCCCGGAATTTCCGGGCGGCAAGAATCTCGAATTGCCTCCTTTCAATAGAAGCGATGAACAACCAATGAGCTAAAATCCAGGGGACAGGCCTTACTCGCCGGCTTGTTCCATGTAGACCTTTTGTGCCGCGCGCACGCCGCTGCCCAACTCGCATTTGTGGCCGATTTTGTTCAGCGCGATTTCCACACCGGCAATCGCAGCAAACAACTCCAGGGCGTCATAGTAGCCCAGGTGAGCGAGACGGAAAATCTTGCCTTTCATGGCTGCCTGGCCGTTGGCGATAATCGCCCCGAACCGGGAACGCATTTCCTTGACGATATCACCGGAGTCGATGCCCTCAGGAGCCTTGATGGCCGTTAAGGCGTTGGCGGGAGAGCCGGTCGCAAACAGGCTGAGTCCCAGGGCCTTGGCCGCCTCGCGCGTGGCTTGGGCCAGCATCGCCGCATTGGCAATCAGGTTCTCGCGCCCGACCTCATGGATGTATTGCAGTGTGGCATGAAGCCCCACCACCAGCGTCGTGGCCGGGGTGTAGCTGGACTGGCCTTTGGCCAGGCTCGCACGCTCTTTGGCGTAGTCGAAATAGTAGCGGGGTGATTTGGATTGTTTAATCGCCTTCCACGCCTTTTCGCTAACGCTCGCAAACGCCAGGCCGGGCGGCACCATCAGAGCCTTTTGCGAACCGCCGATCACGACGTCGAGGCCCCATTCGTCAGGTCTCAAATCGGTTGTACCGAGCCCCGTGATGGCGTCCACAACCAGGCAGGTGTCCGGCAAAGGACGGACCAGATCAGCAATCGCCTTGACGTCATGGCTGACGCCCGTCGAGGTTTCCGTCGCCTGGATGTATACGGCGCGAAAAGGACCGTCGTTCTTGAGACGATTCCCAATCTCTTCCACGCTGAGAGGATCGCCGTAAGGAGCCTCCACCTTGACCGCTTCAAGGCCGTAGGCGGCTGCAAGCTGCACCCATCGCTCGCCGAACTTCCCCGCCGTGCCGATCAGCACGCGGTCGCCGGGAGAAGTCAGGTTCGAGACAGCGCCTTCCATGGCGCCCGTCCCGGAACTGGAAAAGAACAGGACGTCGTTCTTGGTATTGTAGAAGTACCTCAAAAGCTCAACGGTTTCGGAGGTCAACTTCTTAAAAGCTGCCGTGCGATGATGCAACGTGGCTGTCAACGCTCGGGCCTGGCCCTCCATCAGCACTGGTGTCGGACCTGGGGTGAAAAGTCTTTCTTTTAGGATTTGTGGCATGCAATCAGTCCTTGCTAATCAGGATTGGTGAAGCAAATTGGAAAGGCAGGAGTAGTACATACAGGGTGTCCACATAGGATCAATAGAAACTGTTAGTTTAAGGTACGACGCGAGGATTGTCAAATGGGAGCATTAACCGTCTAGCGGGCCTGAAAACGGGCGAAGCTGCCTCTTCTGCTTGTCCAGCGAGTCAACTCAATACACTGTTTCAGGACCGACCCTGGAACACCGCTGCCCGGCTCTGAGGCGACCCACCCTGGCGTCGACCGGGGCTGACCAATGCACGTGCGTCAGCTAGGTGCATGAGCGGTCAGGCACGCACGTCCAAAACAAAACGAGTTGTATCGAATCGGCGAGTGACGTACTATAGCGACGCGGAACCCACAGCGAAACCTTGCTGCCGGTTGTCTCCGCGCTCTGAGCGTTGCCGGGGCGGGGCAGCGGTTCGGTGAAGGCCTTGTGCGATCAGTTGCAGTGGAAACAGGCCTTGCAGGAAAGGGCGCCTGCAGGCAAGGTCATGTGAGGAGGAGCGAATGCCAAAGGCCAAGGGCAGAGCGGTCAGCGAATCCCGCGTCCAGATGGTGGAAGTCGCGCTGCCGAACGACGCCAATCCGCTGGGCAACATGCTGGGCGGCAAAGTGATGCACCTCATTGATATGGCAGGAGCCATCGTGGCGCATCGCCATTCACGCAGCGTGGTAGTCACCGTTTCGGTGGATAATTTGGATTTTGTGCAGCCGATCCGCGTGGGCCAGCTCGTCATTCTGAAAGCGCACGTAACGCGCGCTTTCAGTACGTCGATGGAGGTGGGCGTCAAAGTTTACCGTGAAGATTGCCTTACCGGAGAACGGCGGCAGACCAGCTCGGCGTTTGTAACCTACGTGGCCCTGGATCAGGGAGGCCAGCCGACCAAGGTTCCGCCGGTCATCCCACAGACTGCAGAAGAAAAGCAGGAATACCGGGAGGCTCTGGCCAGGCGCCGCCATCGTCTGGAGGCCGCCGCCCGGGCGCACCGACGATACTTCGAAAAGCAAAAAACCACAAGCAACCCATAGCTGGCATCATCAGAGCCGGTAGATTCAGCAATCTTTCGGGGGCCGACCCATGCGGCCGCGTTTAAGGAGAAGCCGATGAAGAACAAGCGCACTAAAATCTTTACCGGGACCCCTTGGGAGCCCAAGCTGGGCTATGCCCGAGCCGTTCAGGTGGGCGATACCGCCTACGTTTCCGGAACCACAGGAACCGACCCTTCAGGCAAAGTTCTTGCGCCCGGTGATGCTTATGAGCAAACCATGCAGGCCATCCGCAACATTGAAAGCGCCTTGCAGCGGCTGGGAATGGGGCTGGGACACGTGGCTCGCACGCGCATCTACGTGACGGACATGGATCGCTGGGAGGAAGTCGCCAAAGCCCACGCCGAAGGCTTCGGCGAGGTCCATCCGGCCACCACGCTGGTGGGAGTGGCGCGTCTGGTTGATCCGGAAATGCTGGTCGAAATCGAGGCCGAAGCCGTGGCCTGAGGGCGGCGCTGCGGGCCGCATCAGGCGGGCGCCTGCGAACGGCTTGCCGGCCTTTGGGGACGAGCGGCCTGCCGGGCTTGGCCCGGACGGGGCTTCAGGATTTGGGGAATTTTCGGGAAAACCGTCAAAGCTTTTTGCACCTGAGGATCGTCTTCAATCTTGACGCGGTCCCCGGCGCGGAGTCCGAAAACCAGGCTGAAGATTTCCGTCTTGATCCGCAGCTTCAGATAAGCCTGATCATGCGCCCAGTATTTTAAGGGCACCCGAATTCCCTGGCCCAACAGAAAATCCCGAAAATCCGACAGCACCCTCGAATCGGCCTCGAAGGATTTCCCCACGTCCGTATGGAGCGAAAGATATTGCGAGGCGAAATCCGTGAAGCGCCCGCCGCGGTTCAGGAACTCCAGCCATGGATCGACCGCCCGGGCGGGAATCACAACATCCGGGACGACGCCTCCTCCGGCGGCAACCGGCCGGCCGTCGTCGGTGTGGAAGTTGGACTGTTGATTGAGTCCCGGATCATTGCGGGCGAGCGCCGTCCCGGGAAGCGGGCGCTGGATGCAGCGGCCGCTGGGCGTGAAATACTGGGCGATCAGCAGGGCCAGCCCGGTGTGGCCGGAGAGGTTGAAGATATTTTCCACGACACCCTTGCCGAAGGTCGGTTCCCCCACCAGCACCGCGCGGTCGTGCTCCTCGAGCGCGGCCGAGAGCAGCTCGGCGGCGCTGGCGGTTTCTCCGTTGACCAGCACCACCAGCGGCACATCGAAATGGCGCTTCTCGCGATGGGTGTGAAAGCTCTTTTCAGGCACCTTGCGGCCGCGGAGGGTCAGGACCAAAGAGCCGGGCTTCAGAAACAGGCCGGCCACGCCCACCGCCGCCGCCACCATCCCGCCGGGATTATTGCGCAGGTCCAGCACCAGCCCCTGCAGTTTGGAGCCGCCCAGCCGTTCCACGGCGTCGGCCACTTCCTCGGTGGTTTTCTCGTCAAATCCGGACAGGTGGATATATCCGATGCGGCGTGAAGGAAAGTCAAAGGCGTTGTCCACGGTGGGCAACTTGACTTCGGCCGGCGTCAACTTCACGTCGTTCGGCACCAGTTTGCCGGGATGAAGAACCTCCAGGTGCACGGGATGGGAACGCGAGCGGCGCAGCAGCTCGATAAGGGAGCGAAAGCTCAGACTTGATACCCGTTCGCCGTTGACCATCAGAATCTGGTCGCCGGGCCCCAAACCCGCCCGCCCGGAAGGCGATCCCTGCGCCGTCTGCAGGACCAGCACTTTGCCGGGCTGCACGTAAAGAATGGAACCGAATCCCATCGCTTCGCCGCGCGACTGCTCCTGAAGCAGCTGGAATTGCGTCCGGTCAAAAAAAGCCGAAAAGGGATCGAGCTGGTTCAGCATGTTTCGGATGGCGCCGTCAAAAACGGCGTGGTCCGGATGGATGGGCCGGGCGTAGTTCTCTTGCACCAGGCCGTAAATTCGAGCGAACTTCAAGGCCGCCCGGGTGCCCGGATCCGTGGGAGGAGCGGCTTGCGCGGCCAGGCTCACCGTGATACAAACCAGCACCACCCGAACCAAGAGCCGCAAGCGGCTGGATGCTTTTCTGAAGTCCACCGTTTCAGTATACCTCAGGCTCGGGTTCGCGCCGGGAGAGCCCCCCACAAGAGCTGCGCCCCGAAGGGCGGCGCACGGCGGATTGACGGCGCCCGGCCGCCGCCGTAGAATACCTGCGGCCAGAATGGCGTGGCAGGGGCCCGCCGCTGTCGGTTGTGACGCTCGGCGCCGCACGGATGATCCGGAACGGGTCACCCGCCCATCCCCATTGAGAGGAGAACTCGGTTGACACCGCAACACAGCACTCCCCAGGCTTCGTGGATCGGTCCCTTGAGCACTCGTGCAAAACAGGCGATTAATCTTTGCGGGTTCGCCGCCATGCTGCTGGCGGTTACGGCCGCGGGCTTCGCCGCCCAGGCCCAACATTCGCCGGCGGCAGGCATTCATAAGATTAAGCACGTCATCATCATCATGCAGGAGAACCGCTCCTTCGACAGCTACTTCGGCACCTTCCCCGGCGCCGACGGCCTGCCCACAAAAGACGGCGCTTTCACCGTCTGCAATCCGGACCCGTGGTCGCATCGCTGCGTGAGCCCTTATCACGACCGGGAAGACCTGAACGGCGGCGGGCCGCACACCGCGGTTGACAGCCTGGTCTCCATCGATAACGGCAGGATGAATGGCTTCATCATTCAGGCGGAACACGGCAGGAAGGGCTGCCAAAACGCCGCAGACCCGGAATGCACCAACACGATTGCGCCGGACGTCATGGGCTATCATGACGGCCGCGACATTCCGAATTACTGGGCCTACGCCCGCGCCTTTGCCCTGCAGGACCATATGTTCTGTTCGGTCGCCTCCTGGAGCCTGCCGGCGCACCTGTTCGAGGTTTCTGCCTGGTCGGCCTATTGCAGCAGGCACAACGATCCAGCAAGCTGCGTCAACGAAATGCAGGCGCCCGGCATGCCTCCGGACTTCAAGGCGGCGTTTCCTCCCTACTCCAATCCCAAGTTCGGCGGCAAGCGGAACGGCCCCAATGGGACCAAGCCGATATACGCCTGGACGGACATCACCTACCTGCTGCACAAACATCATGTGAGCTGGGCCTTTTACGTCTTCAAGGGCTCGAACCCCGACTGCGACAACGGGCTGACACCCTGCAGCCACGACGAGTTCTACAACATGACGGTCGGCTGGTGGAATCCCCTGCCCTACTTCGACACGGTGAAAGACGACCACCAGCTTTCCAACGTCGAGCCCATCGCCAACTTTTACAAGGCGGCACGCAAAGGCACGCTGCCCGCCGTCGTGTGGATCTCTCCCTCGATGAAGTTCAGCGAACATCCCCCCGCCCTGGTGTCGGCCGGCCAGAGCTACGTGACCCGCCTGATCAACGCCGTGATGAAGGGACCGGACTGGAAAAGCACGGCGATCTTTCTGGTCTGGGACGACTGGGGCGGCTTCTACGATCACGTGCCGCCGCCCGCCGTGGACATCAACGGCTACGGCCTGCGCGTGCCGGCCATGGTGATTTCCCCCTACGTTAAACCGCATCGGATCGACCATCAGGTTCTGAGTTTCGATGCCTATCTGAAGTTTATCGAGGACGACTTCCTGGGAGGCCAGCGCCTTGACCCGAAGACCGATGGGAGACCCGATCCCCGGCCGGACGTACGGGAGAATATGCCCATCATGGGCGACCTGATCAATGACTTCGACTTTAACCAGAAGCCGCTGCCCCCTTTGATTCTGCCCGAACATCCGAAGACCGATCTGGTGGAACCGAAGCCGGGCGCGCCTCATCGAAAAGCGTTTTAAAAAGCGAGGCAGAGCTCTAAAGGAGATGCAAGGATGAATTCGCGGCGGCAGTTTTTGGGAGTGTTCGGAGGCGGGCTGGCGGGTGCGTTTGCCCCCCTCAAGCAGAGCCTGGCGGAGCAGGAGAGCAAGCACCGTTTCCAGGGGCCGTTGGGGATTGAGCTTTACAGCCTGCGCCACCAGATCAAGGCGGGCGACGCTCAATCCGTAAAGACCGCCATGGCCTACGCAAAGCAGGTGGGTTACACGGAGATGGAAGATACGGTGCCGGAGGGGCTCGATGCCGCACAATTCCGGTCGCTGATTGATGAAGTCGGCCTGCCCTGCACCAGCATGATGGCCCTCTACGGCCAATTCAAGACCGATCTTGGCGCCGTGGCTGAAAACGCGCACACGCTCGGCGCCACGAACGTGGTTAATCCCTGGATTCCCCACAAGGGCCCTTTCACCATCGAGCTGTGCCGCGAGACGGCGAGGCTTTACAACACCTGGGGCAAGAAGCTGCGCGCCGAAGGGCTGCGCTTCGGCCACCACACCCATGGCTACGAATTCCGGCCCTACCAGGGCCAGCCGCTGTTCGATACTTTGATGAAGGAAACCGATCCCGAATACGTTGACTTTGAAATGGACATCTTCTGGGTGGTCGATCCCGGTGAAAGTCCGGTCGCTTATCTCAAGAAATATCCCAACCGCTGGCGGCTGATGCACCTGAAGGACATGAAAAAGGGTCCTCCCACCCACAACTACAGCGGCGGCGAGCCGGTCAACTGGGACGTGCCGCTCGGCACCGGACGCATGAACCTGCCCGCCATCCTGCGGGAGGCGGCACGAGCCGGCGTCCGGCGATACTACGTCGAGGACGAAAGCGACCAGGCCCACGAGCAAATCGTCAAGGACCTCCGTTACCTGAAGACCGTGCAGCTGTGAGGAAGGTTCAGCAGGCTAAAATAGGCTGGCACTGGTTCAGGGGAAACAACCGCAAAAGCTCCGGTTCGTTTTTTCAGCCTTTTCTTTTTTTCAACGACTTAGCAGCTTCGTTTTAGCTTCGTTTTAGGTTCGTTTTGGCGTTTTTTCTGACAGTGGTTCTTTGTTTTCAACAACTTCCTAGCTTCGTTTGCGCAAAAAAAGAATTCTTTTTTTCGCGGGGTTCGACTTCGGCGGCGTTTTTGAAAATTAACGCCCCAGCCCTCAGTTCATGACCCCAGACAGCCGCCCTCATCCAGGGCTTTCGCCCGCGGCCCCGAAGTCCACTTAACTAGCCTATCATGGAAATCGCCGGTGTCAAGCAAACCGGTCCGGGGCGGGTCCTGCGGACGTCGACGCGCCGCGCTTTACCGAAGGAGAAAAGCTCAAAGTGATGGGCAGCGCTCGCGCGGCCGGGACCGATGAATTACCAAGAGTCACGCCACACCCGACCCAGTTTCACGGCTGCCCCATGGGTCACAACACTGCCTCTTTCCGTGAGTCAAGTTCGAGAGCGCCACCATCGAAAACAGATGCAACAGCGATGATTGC
>CAYWMN010000108.1:0-11714 GCA_964459065.1 uncultured Acidobacteriota bacterium
TCGCGGGCGGCTCTTCCAGCACCTTCAGCAGCAGGTCGGCGGCCTGCCAGTGGATGGTTTGAGCCTCATTGATGATAAAGACCCGGCGCGGCAAATTGAACGGCCGGTCGTAAGCGGTTGTGCGGAGCTGCCGGATTTGCTCGGTCAGGATGTACCGGGTAATGGGCTCGATCAATTGCACATCAAAATAGACCAGCCCCTCGACGCGCCGGTGGGCGTCCTTGGTTTGCTGCCGCCGGGCCAGGTCTTCGGCGCTCGAGGCCAGGAAATCATCGGTCTTTCGGCAGGGCTCGCATTTCCCGCAAAAGTCGTTTTGGGCGGGGCCGGGCTCGGCGCAGTTGAGGGCTTTGGCCAGCATCATGGCCAAGGTCTTTTTGCCCACGCCTTCCGGTCCGGTGAAGAGCATGGAGCTGGGCATGCGCTTGCGCCCGAGCGACTCGCGCAAAGTCTGCACCGCTTTTTCATTGCCCAGAAAAGAGTCAAAACTCATGGCGTTCGTCCGGCGGTGGCTCTTGATTTGCTTGAGCCCTGCGCCCGTGGATCGTGGGATCCCATTATCCGCGCCGCCTGGTGTTTACCGGCCGAGCCCGTCCGGCGGTGGAGCGCAGCCGCGAGCGTTTTGCCAAAAGAGCATCCACCAGCTTGCGAATCTCGGCTTGCACCTCGGCTGCCGGGCGGTCGGCGGAAATCACTTTCATTCTGCGCGGCTCTTGCTTGGCCAGCGCCAGGTAGCCGGCGCGCACCCTCTTTTGAAATTTTAGCCCATGGTTCTCAAACCGTGTCAGCTTCGCCCGTCCCCGGCTGCTCCGGCGATGGGCGCGCTCCAGAGCCACGCGCGGGTCAATGTCGAGCAGAAGCGTCAGATCGGGCTGGGTCCGCCCGCAGACGGCGCGGTCGAAAGTTCGGACCGTCCGGGGGCCGAGCAGGCGTCCATATCCCTGGTAGGCGAAGGAGGCGTCGTTGTAACGGTCGCTGATGACGATGCGTCCTCGGGCCAGCGCCGGACGCACAACTTCTTCCAGGTGCTGCTCGCGCGCGGCGTACATCAGGATCAGTTCCGTCATGGCCGACATCTTGGCCGTTCCGGGCCGCAGCAGGAGGTTCCGGATGCGTTCGCCCGCTTTGGTTCCACCGGGCTCGCGGGTCACTAACACGGGAGTGGGACGCGTCCGCAGGTATTCCACCAGTTTGCGCAGGTGGGTGCTTTTGCCCGCTCCGTCAACCCCTTCAAGAGTGATAAAAATGCCATGAGGCATGGGCCCCACCTCCCCGTGTCCCAGAAATGGCCAATGCGTCAGAATGCCTCAGGGACCAATGAGGACCGCGGAATCCGATCCTCCGTTTCCTTTTTGCCTGGGTGCGGATTCAAATACTAACATTGGAGATTCGCAGGTTACAAGCCGAAAGGCGGGGGCGACCGGTGGTACAATAGCGCGTCGTCATGAGTGTTGCGGAAAATGTCGAACGGGTGCGCGAGCGCCTTCGCGCAGCTTGCGGGCGGTCCGGCCGCCGGGTCGAAGACGTGCGTCTGGTCGCCGCTTCCAAGACCAAGCCTGCCGAACTCATCCGGGAGGCTTACGAAGCCGGCATCCGGGATTTTGGTGAAAACCGCGTTCAGGAAGCCGCCGCCAAGCGTCCCGCGCTCGCCGGCGTGGCCGCCACCTGGCACCTGATCGGGCATTTGCAATCGAACAAAGCCAGGCTTGTCTGCGGGCTTTTTGACTGGGTCCAGTCGGTGGATTCGCTGCGCATCGCCGAGCGGCTCAACCAGTTTGCCGCTTCCGAAGGCCGCAATCTCCCGGTTTTGCTGGAGGTGAATCTTGGGGAAGAAGCCAGCAAGTTCGGGGCCGAAGAGGCCGAAGTCGTCCGGCTCGTTGCGGCAATCGGAAAGCTGCCGGCTTTGGAACTGCGGGGACTGATGACGCTGCCGCCGTTTTTTGAAGATCCGGAACAGGTGCGTCCGTTTTTCCGGCGCCTGCGTGAGTTGGCCGGCCGGATTGCGGCGCAAAACCTTCCGGGCGTCTCCATGCGCGAGCTTTCCATGGGCATGAGCCACGATTTTGAAATTGCCGTGGAAGAAGGCGCTACCATCGTCCGCGTGGGAACGGCCCTGTTCGGGTCGCGCTAGAAGCGAGGGTCACCGAAACTCCGTGAGCGAATTTACCGCCCAGGGCAACACGGTCAAGTTCTGGCTCCGCGTCAAACCGCGCTCCAGCCGCGAGCGTCTGCGCCGGAATGCCGCCGGAGAATTGGTGCTGGAAATTTCGGCGCCGCCGGTGGAAGGCAAAGCCAACGAAGCCGCCGTCAAATTTCTGGCCGAATCGCTCCGCTTGCCGCGTTCGGCCGTCGAGATTGCGGCCGGAGAAAAATCGCGGCGCAAGCTGGTTCGGATTGCCGGAGTTTCGGCCGCGGAAACCATCCAAAAACTAAACGCCTTAGCCTAAAGGAGAACACCTGAGGCCGTGATTTACGCGCTCGCACTGGCCTTGATCGTAGCCGCGCTGCTGGGGGTGAGCCTTCACCGGTCGCGCAAGCTGAAGTCGCACGCTGACTTCATGGTGGCGGACCGCAAGCTCTCGGTCTGGGTGCTGGTTTTTACGCTGCTCTGTTCCTGGATCGGGGCCGGCAGCCTGTTTGCGGGCGCGGAGTTTGCTTATCAGCAGGGCCTGGCGTCGTTGTGGCTTCCGGCCGGCGGTTGGGCGGGCCTGGTGGTGATTTACTTCATCGCCGGGCGGGCGCGCTCCTTTGCACAGTACACGGTTCCCGATCTGCTGGAGACGCGTTACAGTCCCATGGCGCGGGTTCTGGGCACCATCTGCATTATTGTTTCCTACACCGCAATCGTCAGCTACCAGTTCCGCGGCGGCGGCCGCATTCTGGAGCTGGCCTTCGGCGTGAGCGAAACGGCGGGCACCATCATCCTGGCGATTTTTGTGATTCTGTTTACGGCGCTCGCCGGGATGTCGTCGGTGGCCTATACGGATCTGGTGATCGGCCTGGTGGTGACGGTGGGCTGCCTGTTTGCGCTGCCCGCCATGATTGCCCACGCGGGCGGATGGAGCGCTGTCCGCCAGGCGTTGCCGCCCAGCCACCTGCGGCCGCTCGGCACCCTGAGCCTGGGCGATGCCATGGGCTACTTTCTGCCCACTTTCACGCTGATGCTGGGCAACCAGGCGATGTACCAGAAGTTCTTTTCCGCCCGCAGCGAGCGCGACGCGCGGCTTTCGGTGGTGGGCTGGGTGTGCGGCACCGTGGTGCTGGAAACCGTGATCGTGCTGCTGGCGATCGTGGGCGGCGTCATGTTTCACGCCCGGGTCGCTTCCGGAAAGCTTCCGGCCTGGGGCCTGATTCCTTACACGGCGCGTTATGGAGTGATGCCCTGGATCGGCGCCGTCTTTCTGGCGGCGATTTTCGCCAAAGTGATTTCCACCGGGAACAATTATCTTTTTTCGCCCGCCACCAGTGTGGTGCACGATGTCCTCGAGCGCTTTGTGGCCAGGCGCGCGAGTGACCGCAGCCTGCTGCGGATGTCGCGCGTTACGGTGGTTGTGCTGGGCCTCGTGGCGCTTGCGCAGAGCTTCCAGCCGTCGATTCTGCACACCGCCGTTTACGCCTATGACGTCTATGGCGCGGGCATCACGCCGGTGGTGGTGGCGGCGTTCTTCTGGAAGCGCGCCACGACGGCCGGAGGCTTGAGCTCCATCGCCGCCGGAACCATCGTGGCCGTCGTCTGGAAAGTACTGAGCCTCGATTCGATGGTTCCCATGATTTTTCCCGCGCTTGCCGCCTCGCTCATCAGCCTGGTGGTGGTCAGCTTGCTGACCGCGCCTCCCCGGCCCGAACAGTGGCAGCCGTTCTTCCGGCGGGCTGAGGGGAAATCGCAGCCCTAGCGGCGGCCTGTAAGTCCTGGCGCTTTTGCGTGAGCATTTCTGAAGCCCCGGGTTCAGTTGCGAACGCCTCGGGCTTATCATGAGGGCGCAAGGGCGGGGAAGGACATCTTATAAGGTGAAAGCAAACATGGACCTTAATGCAATTCAATCCGCTCTCCGCGAAGCGGGGTTGGACGGCTGGCTTTTTTATGACCACCATCATCGCGACCCGCTCGCTTACCGCATTCTGAAACTGACGGTGCCGATGTGTACCCGCCGCTGGTATTACCTGATTCCTTCTGAAGGCGTTCCGGCCAAGCTGGCACACCGGATCGAGCGCGGCAACCTGGACGCTCTTGCCGGGACCTTGAGGCTCTATTCTTCCTGGTCCGAGCAGCGCGGTGAACTTGCCGGCATGCTTGCAGGCAAGCGCCGCATCGCCATGCAGTATTCACCGCTCAATGACATTCCTTACGTCGGTCTGGTGGATGCCGGAACGGTTGAACTGGTCCGCAGCTTCGGAGTTGAAGTCGTCTCTTCCGCCGATCTGGTGCAGCTGTTTGAGGCTCGCTGGTCGGCTGATGCACTGGAGTCTCACCTTGCGGCTGGCAGGGTGGTGCACGCCTCCATCCGCATGGCGTTTGCCGCAATTCGCGACGCCCTCGGCGCCGGCAAAACTCTCACGGAATACGATGTGCAGCAGGCGATCCTGCGCTTCTTTGCCGAGCACGGGCTCGAAACCGACGAGCCTCCCATCGTGGCTGTCAATGCCAATTCCGGCAATCCGCACTACGCTCCCACGCCCGAAGCTGCGCAGCCGATTCGCGAGAAGGATTTTGTGTTATTGGATGTTTGGGGCCGGCAGCGCAAGCCGGGCGCAGTTTATTTTGACATTACCTGGACGGGTTTTGCCGCCGAACAGGTTCCGGGCCGCTACGCCGAAATTTTCGCCGTCGTTCGCGAGGCGCGCGAGGCCGCGGTTAATCTGGTTCAGGAAGCCATGCGTGCCGGAAGACCCCTTTACGGCTACGAGGTGGATGACGCCGCGCGCAGCGTCATCGCCCGCAGCGGCTACGGCGAATATTTCATTCACCGCACCGGCCACTCCATCGGCGAGGACATCCACGGCAACGGAGCGAATATGGACAACTTTGAAACGCACGACACGCGCCGAATCGTTCCTCGAACCTGTTTTTCCATCGAGCCGGGAATTTATCTTCAGGAGTTTGGCGTCCGCAGTGAAGTCAACGTCTATGTCGATGAGCGCGACGCGCGCACGACCGGCGAATCCCAGCAGGAAATTATCCCTATCCTGGGAACGTCCTGGTAGCGGAAGGCGTCGTTGCTTTGCCGAGGCATCGTTACGCTCCGGGGGCAAGGTTGGGATGTTCCTTGGCCCACTTGAGATATCCTTCCACCGAATAGAACGTTCGGTAGTTATAGAGGCGCCCGGCGTCCTCTACCGGAACGGTCCAATCGAGACTCCACGAATCCCCGATTTTCTTCATCCACTTTTCCAGGCGACCGTTCATGGTTTCACGCAGCGATTGGGCTGCGGGGTCGTCGGCCAGGTTGTGCATTTCGTAGGGATCCTTCTGAAGATCGTAGAGAAGCCACGGAGCGGATTGGGTGCGGGCGTACAGGTATCGCTCGGTCCGCACGCCGCGCCAGGCATGCTTGACGTGTCCGCCGTGGTAGGGACCGAAAATCTGAAAGAAGGCGGATTCGGGCCCTTGGTCGCTGTTGCCCAGCACCACCTGCGAGAGATCCGTTCCCTGCATATCGCCGGGAACTTCGATTCCGCACAGTGAAAGCAGCGTGGGCGCAAAATCCACGTGGCTGAACAGGGTGTCTTTCTGCTGCCCGCCTTTCACTTGGCTGGGATAGCGCAAGATGCCCGGCACGCGAATCGATTCTTCCCACGGCTTGCGCTTCAGGATTTGTCCCTGCGAACCCAGCATGTTGCCGTGGTCGGAAGAGAATAGCACGATGGTGTTTTCCGCCAGGCCCAACTCGTCGAGCGTCTTCATGATCATGCCGATCTGGCCGTCGATGGCCGTGATGGCGCCGTAATACCTGGCAATGTCGTCGCGGCCGCCGCCCCGAACGCCCGGAACCCAGTTCGGGCGCATCTTCAAGGTTTCCGGGTTATACATCTTGAAATATTTTTCCGGCACCACGTACGGATCGTGCGGAGCGCCGGGAGCCACCATCAAGAAGAACGGCTGCGAACCCTGCGCCTGGTAAAGGAACTCCACGGCCAGGTCGGCCCACACGTCCGGCATGTACCTGCGCGTAACGATGGGCACGTTCACATCGCGAAAGTACCAGTTGTGGAAATAGTTGTGGTTGCACTCGTTCGCCGCCCAATGCTTGTAGCCGTGGCGGCGCGGCCCGGGCGGGATAAAGCCCGGAAAGCGCGGGCCGCCGTCCAGGTGCCACTTGCCGACGTAGCCCGTCCGGTATCCGGCGCGGCTGAAGGCGGTGCCCATGCCTTTGAGCGACTCGCGCAGGCGCAGGTCGTTCGCCACCATACCGTTCCGGCTGGTGTACATGCCCGTCTGGATGTTGGCGCGCGCCGGGCAGCAGACGGGAGTGTTGGCCAGCGTGTTCCGGAACAAAATGCCTTCGCCCGCAATCTTGTCGATGTGCGGCGTGCGCACATCGGTATTCCCCATGCAGCCGAGCGCCTGGGCGCGCCACTCGTCCGGCAAAATAAACAGGACGTTCGGCCGGCGGTCGGATTTGGCCCGCGCCAGCGCCGGGGCCAGAGCCATCCCTGCGGCGCCCGCTCCCATGCGCTCCATAAACGATCTTCGGTTCAACTGGTTTGTTTTTTCATCGGTCATCGGAGGATTCCTTCCGTTTTCTGCGGTCGTGCCCCAAAAGGTTTTACGCCTTATTTCAGCATCCAGACAAGTGGTCAGGCATGCGGCCCCACCTGGAACTTGCCGGCGCGAATCTCCTGGAGCAGTTGCCGGTATTCTTTCTCGGTTCGGTTGTAGAGGGGAATAAATTCGGTGAAATCATAATTCCAGGAATCTCCCGCGCGTTCCATTTGCTGGCTCAACTCCGCGTCCATGCGCTGCTGGAGACTGCGGTGTCCGGGCTGGTCGACAAGGTTGTGCATTTCGTAAGGATCGTTTTCAAGGTCGTAAAGCAGCCACGCTTTTTCCTGCGTACGCGCGTACTTGTAGCGATGGGTTCGCACCGCGCGCCAGGCCGGGAACGATGTGCCCATATCGCGATAGGGCATGTAATTCTGGAAATAGACGGACTGCGGTTCCTTGAATTCGTTTCCTCTGAGCCCCACAGAATAGTTCGTTCCCTGCAAGTGCGATGGAACGGGCAGGTTGGCCAATCCCAGCAGCGTCGGCAGCATATCGACGTGGCTGAACAGATAATCCCGGTGCTGGCCTGCCTTGAGCCCCGCCGGATAGCGAATAATGCCCGGCACGCGGATGGCTTCTTCCCACGGCTTGCGCTTCATTCTGAAGCCGTGCGAGCCCATCATGTCCCCGTGGTCGGAAGTAAACAGAACGATAGTGTCTTCCGCCTGGCCCTGCGCGTCGAGCGCTTGCATGATGCGGCCGATTTCGTGGTCGATGCAGGTGATGGCTCCGTAATAGGCCGCGATATCCTGCCGCCGGGTTCCGTAGCCGCAGCCCTGCCAGTTGGGCCGCAGATGAATTTTGGCGGGGTCATACATTTCGAGGTATTCGCGCGGCGCAACAGGCGTGGTTAAGGGAATCGGGAAGTGCGGAGGATCGTAGGCGACAAACAGGCAGAAAGGCTGCTCGCTTTTCATCTGCCCCAGGAATTCGATGGCCAGGTCCGTCCACGTGTAGGCGTCGTAACCGCGAATGGGAATCATCAGCGGCGAGTCGCGGAAGTACCAGGTGTCAAAATAATTGTGCCGGCATTCGTTGGCCGCCCACAGTTCGAATCCCTGCCGGCGCCCGCCCGGCGGAACGTATCCCGGCAGTCGCGGGCCGCCATCCAGATGCCACTTGCCGATAAAGCCCGTGCGGTATCCGTGCGCGCGCAGAATTTCCGCAATCGTCACTTTCTCATCTTCGAGCGGCAGATCGTTGCTCCGCACGCCGTGCTTGTGGGGATAGGTTCCCGTCAGCATCGTGGCGCGGCCCGGGCAGCACAGCGGCGTGTTCGCAAAAGTCGTCGGCAGCGTGATGCCTTCCGACGCCAGCCGGTCAAGGTTCGGAGTCTTCACGTCCGGCTGCCCCATGTAACCGAGCGCCTGCCCGCGAAGTTCATCCGGAAAAATGAAAAGAATGTTGGGCCGCCGCCGGGGTGCTGCGCTTTCGCTCGCCCCTGACGCTTTTGCCTGCGCCGCGAGCCCCGCGGCCAGCGCCGCCGCCGACGTCCTCTCCAGAAATTGCCGCCGCGTCCATCGCTCGCTTTCGCTCATGGTTTGCTTTTCCCCTTTGCCCCTAAAACACTATCGCAAAATCGCCGCCAGCGCACACGCTGCCCGCACCACGAATTACTGGCGCCCAGTATACGACCTCTGCCCAACGAGGTATTGCGTTTGAGTGTCGCGAGGTATATATTTTCGGCGGCAAGAGCGATCCCCAGTCTGGAGGGTAAGCGAATGCGCGGTACTCGCCTTCGTCAGTGCGGTCCTATCGCCGCCTCGGTTCTTTTCGTTTTTCTTGTTATCCCCACTTCTTTTCTCTATTCACGCATTAAGCCTGTAGGATTTCCAGTCCCGTCCAGAATTCTTCAACTTGGCCAGGCGGTCACGCCCGGTGAATACGCCCAGCTCCGTCAGGCAATCATGGTCAACTGGCAGCGGGAAAAGACAAAGGTTATGAGAATAGGTCCGGCGCTGGGCACGGATTTCACCCACATCATCGCCGCGCGAGTCCACCTTGGTGCGCTCGGCGAGGGTCTGGTGGTTGAGTTCGCTCACTCTCCTCAATGTGGCGCCACGGGAAACTGCCCGATGGCTGTTTATATCCGCGTGCCAAACGGATATCGCAGAGTGATCAGTGCTGGCGGCGGGGGATACGCTGTTCTTCCCTCCGGCGGCCCGGTGCCGGACGTTGCTATTTACGGGAGCGCGTCCGCTTTTGAGACAAGTGCTGAACTGTATCATTACACCGACGGGCAGTTTGTGGCAGGAAGGGGCGCAACGTGCACAGGCAAAAGCACCAGCGCAATCTGCGCCGCTAGGATTGGCTATCCGCAAGCCTTAAGCGAAGCAATTTCTCCCGCTGAATACGCTGCACTGCGCCCGCTGGTTGAATCCGATTTTGAAAAGCAATCGCCGGCCCTCGCCCGCCGCTACTCCTATGACAGCGCCCACGGTACGCACACTGCCATTGGTCTGGGCCCGTGCGGCTACAACCGGAACTGCAGAATTTGGATCTACGGTCGCAGCTACCGGAACCCCAAGAATAAGCGCTGGCTGATGTTGAGCAACGTGACCGGTTGGGGCATCGGCGGGCGCGGCCTTGTGATTGCGCGTCGCCTTTCACCAGGCGAGGATGAATTGACCCGTTACAAAGTCCTGCCTTCCGGCCAGGGTGTTAACTGGAATCCTGCCGGTCGAATGGTTCCCGCCGCCTGCGAGATCGTGACGCCGAAATCGGGCCGCTGGCCCGCCCGGTGGGATGCAGCGGCCCTTGTGGCGCGGCCGGTTTCGTGTTTCAAGTCACCCGCAGCATCCGCAGCGAAAATCCCGGCGGCGGACACAACGAACGTTTCAACGGTTGTGCAGGATGGTGACGGGACGATCTGGGGCATCGGCTCGGGATTCTCCAGCCATCTTTACCGCTGGCGCAACGGCGGCTGGAGCCAGATGCCCAGTCCGATCCCCATTGCAAGCTCGTCTTTGCAGCAGAGGGAATACCTGGAGGCAAACGGTCAAGCGCCCCATCCCATCCGCTTGTGGCGCGGGCCGAACGGGGGCGTGCTGGTGCAATGGCTGGAACCCTCTCCAACGCCCCGGTCGGAACTCATCTGGCAGCGTGGCGACCAAACCAGAATCCTGGGTCAACTGCCGGCGCCAGGCCAGCCCGGGCCACTGGGTCGCCTCCAGATAAGAACTGTTGTGAACGCTCCTTTGGGAACCATTCTGATTGGCGGGAACGGGGGCACCACGTACCGCAACGGCGTTCCCATGCATCCGTCGGTGCAGGCGCTGTTCCGCATTGGCGCAAACAGGCAATTGGAAAAGATCTATACCGTCGCGCCCGATCAGTACCTGCGCATGCGGTTTTTCAGGATCCGGGCCCGCGGGCACTATATTCGGACTTTGCCCGTTCACGCCACGCACGATGCGCAAGGCAAAGTGTGGATCTGGTGCGGCTGGCAAGGACTGAGAGGGCCGGGCGGCCGGGTGTTTCGAGGATTCCTGGTGACGGATGGAAAAACCGTGCAGTATCACCGGCTCATCCGTCTGCCCTTTTTCCAGCTGTCCAGCCTGGACGTGTGGGACCAGCATCACCTGGTGGCCGCGATTTCGCACGAGGGATTGTTTACGATTAATACGTCCACATTTAGAATCGAGCATATTGCTGAGCCTCAGCCTGGAGCATTCTTTTTTGCCAAAAAGGTGTTTCGCGTTGGCGCTGACCGTTACGTCCTGGTCGCCGGTCGGGAACCCTACTGGCGGGTCAGGCCGGAATTCCGATCTTTCTTGACGGGCGCGCTCTGGCGCTTGCACGACGGCCGGTGGACGGAGATCGCCTCGGGCCTCGGCGACGCTACCGGAACGGGCCTCGCCACCCCTCAAGGTTTGTGGTTTACCACGACCCAATTCCATGGGCTCTGGTTTGTTCCCCCCAGCGGCCCCGCGCGCCGGATCAACTGGCGCGAGGGACTGGAGCTTGCCACCGTGAACCAAATCTTTCGCCTGCCCGGCGGAAACATTCTGGCGACGGACGCTGGCCGCTACGCGCGCACCCGTTCGGTTGAATTCCCTCCGGCGCGGATGTTGGCGGCGCAGCCCGCGCCCCAGGGCTTTTCGGTTCTGCACCTTCAAGCGGGTCTGGAGGCTGACCGCCGTCATAACCTGTGGGCCCTGCTGCCGCATGGCGTTCTGGGCCAATGGAACGGCTCGCGTTGGATCGATCATCCGCTTCCGGCGGCGCTCAAGCCCGAGCGCATCATCGGGCTTGATGTTGATACCGAAGGCCGCGTGTGGCTTTTTCCCGGTTGCCGCCTGGGCCCCATGGCGTTCTTCGACATCGATCAAAACCGCTGGAGCCCCTACGACAGCTATCCGGATGCGCTCGCGTCCCGCGCCCATCCGGTCGAGTTCCTGCACCCGAAGGACGATCCGGTGCGCCCCATTTATGGCCCTCATTCGCAGATCGCCTTCGTCGGCAAGTGCGGCGCCGTCAACTACTTTGACGGCAGCGCGTGGCAGACGTTCCGGTGGCGGATGCTGCCGCGTAACCGGAACATTGCGATTCCTCCATTTTTTGATTCCGCCGGCCACCTGGCTTTGGACGTCAACCACACCACCTGGCAATGGACTCCTGATGCGCACTGGCAGGAGACTTCCGAGGCGCCACCTCAAAATTACGTTCGCATGCTCCCGAATCCTTTTGCCCCGCCGCCCCCGGTTCCGGAGGGCTGCCAGTCGCCGCTGCCCCTGGCACTCGTAAAAGACTCGCGGGGCCAATCCTGGTGGGTGGCTGACGATGCGCTCTATGAAGGCACGCCGGGAAGTTGCCGCGTGGTTCTTTCCGGCTCGGTGCGGCAGCCGTTTATCGACGGCCGGAAGCTCCTTGCGGCCAAGGTCGGCCCGCGCGGCAACGCGTTTCTCAAAACGCTGTCGCCTTCCTCGTACATCATGGTGCCTCGCGCGACGTA
>CAYWMN010000109.1:0-11509 GCA_964459065.1 uncultured Acidobacteriota bacterium
GCTTTCAAACCCCAGCACGATGGTGTTTGGCAGGACGGTGGTTGGACCCAAGCAGGTGGCAATCGAACTGTTCGGGCCTTACCTGATCGGCGTGGAGCTTGCCTCCGTGCTGTTGCTGGGAGCCCTGGTGGGAGCTTACCACCTGGGGCGGCGAACCCAAAATAAGACGGAGATTCGGTAATGGCGTCAGTACCCATGTATCAGGGGCTGCTCCTGGCGGGAATCTTATTCGCGCTGGGACTGACCGGCCTTCTGGTTCGGCGTAATGTGATTTTCATCCTGATGTCGCTCGAAATCATGTTGAACGCCGCCGGCATGGCCTTTGTCGTTGCAGGTTCCCGATGGGGCCAGCCGGGCGGACAGATTGTTTTTGTTTTTATTCTTACCATGGCCGCCGCCGAGGTTTCGGTGGGTCTGGCGCTGGTTCTGCAGATCCACCGGCGGTACAAGACGCTCGACGCGGATGCTGCAAGCGAGATGAGGGGATAACGTGTTCCACTTGGTGTGGCTAATTCCGGCGTTTCCAATCGCCAGTTTTCTGATGCTGGCGATCTTTGGAACCCGCTTCTCCAAGAAGATTGTTGAATTGTTCGGCGTGGGATCGATCGGCCTGTCGGCCATCGTCTCGATCCTGATCACCTACAATTTCCTCACTTCGCCGCCTTCCGGAGGCCACTTCACCAAGGTTCTCTGGACGTGGATGGACGTTGGAGGCTTCAAGCCTCAGATTGCTTTTTATCTCGACGCGCTTTCCGTCCTCATGACCCTGGTGGTGACCTGCGTCGGCTTCCTCATCCACCTCTACTCGACCGAGTACATGGACGGAGACGAAGGCTTCAGCCGGTTCTTTGCATACATGAACCTGTTTGTCGCCTCGATGTGCATTCTGCTCCTGGGGAACAACCTGCTGCTGTTGCTCCTGGGCTGGGAAGGCGTGGGGCTTTGCAGTTACCTTCTGATCGGATTCTGGTACCGCGACCCCGCCAACGGCCTCGCGGCGCGCAAGGCTTTTATCGTAACCCGCGTCGGCGATACGGCCATGATCATGGGCCTTTTCCTGCTCTTTGACAAGCTGGGCACTCTCCAGATTCAAGAACTGATGCACCGGGCGCTCCAGCAGTGGCAGGTGGGCTCGCCGCTTGCGGTGGCGGCCGGGTTCCTGCTTTTGGGCGGCGCCGTCGGAAAATCCGCGCAGCTCCCCCTGCAAACCTGGTTGCCGGACGCCATGGCGGGCCCAACACCCACCAGCGCCCTGATCCACGCCGCGACCATGGTGACCGCCGGCGTTTACCTGATCGCCCGTACCCACGTGCTGTTTTCGCTTGCGCCCGAGGCTCAGTTCGCCGTGGCTGTTGTGGGCGCCGCGACTCTGATTCTGGCCGGCTTTAGCGCCATCACCCAGCCGGATATCAAACGCGTGCTGGCCTATTCCACCGTTAGCCAGATCGGCTATATGTTTCTGGCTCTCGGCGTGGGAGCGTGGTCGGCGGCGATATTCCACTTTATGACCCATGCCTTCTTCAAAGCGCTTTTATTCCTTGGGGCGGGGGCCATCATTGAGTCGCTTCACCACGAGCAGAACATTTTCAAGATGGGCGGCCTGCGCAAGGAATTGCCGGTCGTCTTCTGGACGTTTCTGGCCGCAGGTTGCTCGCTGGCGGGTCTGCCGCTGATCACGGCAGGGTTTTACAGCAAGGGGCTGATTATCTGGGATTCGTATTCGTCGGCTCAGGGCAGCCATGTGCTGTGGCTTGCCGCGGTGGTTGGCGTTCTGCTGACAGCTCTTTATACCTTCCGACTGATCTTTCTGGTTTTCTTTGGCGAGGCCAAGACGCATGTCCACAAACGTCCGGGCCCGCGGATGCTGGTGCCCTGCGTGACGCTGGCGGTGCTCTCGGTTGTGGGTGGGTTCTTTGAAACTCCGAAGTTTCTGGGCGGCATCCACCTCTTCCTGGATTACATGCACCAGGCTTTGCCGGTGATGACGGAATCGCCCACGGGCGGCATGACCGAAATTCTTTCAGAGTCGCTTGTCACCCTCGCCTTTATCGTGGGTCTCTATTTTGCCTACCTCTTCTTCATTCAGAAGCGGGAACTGGCGGAGAAAGTGACCAGCCCGGCGCTCGGCAAGGCCCTCCATCAGTTCTGGCTTTCAGACTGGGGGATGGATTGGCTCTATGAAAGGCTTTTCGTGCGCCCCGTCATTTGGGTGGCGCGCGTGGACAAGGGCGACTTTGTGGACGGCCTCTACACTGGAATCGCCGGTCTAACTAAACTCTGCTACCGCGGCGTCCGCAAGACGGAAACGGGCCGTATTCGTTGGTACGCAGCGGGAATCGCCGCTGGGTCCATCATCTTTGTAGCGATTGTGTTGTTCCTATGATCCTAATCTGGCTCATTGCCATATTGCTTGTCGCGGGTGTCCTGGCTGGACTTTCCGGCCGGATCAGCCCGGTATTGCCCCGTGTTATTTCACTGGTCGCGGTCAGTATCGACTTTGTCCTGGGAGTGATGCTGTGGGTGCAGAACTCCGGCAGCGTTCACCTCACCTCGCAGGGCGACTGGATCAAGCAGGTCGACTGGACATGGGTTCCGCAGTTTGGAATCCACTTTCACCTTGCCATGGACGGCCTCAGCCTTTTGATGATCGTCCTTAGCTTCCTGCTGGGCATCATGGCTGTGCTGATTTCCTGGAAAGAGATCCAGCATGGCGTCGGCTTCTTCCACTTCAATCTGATGTGGATCCTGGCCGGCATCCTCGGCGTCTTTCTTGCCGTTGACCTGTTCCTCTTCTACTTTGCCTGGGAACTGATGCTGGTCCCCATGTATTTCCTGATCGCCATCTGGGGGCACGAGCGGAGGATTTACGCCGCGGTCAAGTTCTTCCTTTTCACCCAGCTCAGCGGCCTGCTGATGCTGGCCTCGATCTTGGCGCTCTACTTTATTCACCATCAGCAAACCGGGGTCTACTCCTTCGAATACAAGGACCTGCTGGGAACGACGCTGGCTCCGCACACAGCGATGCTGCTGATGCTGGGCTTCTTTGTGGCCTTTGCCGTCAAGCTTCCCATGTTCCCCTTCCACACCTGGCTGCCGGACGCTCACACCGAAGCGCCCACGGCAGGCAGCCTGATCCTGGCGGGGTTGCTGCTCAAGACCGGAGCTTACGGGATGCTGCGCTTTGTGGTGCCGCTGTTTCCGAATGCCGCGCATGCCTTTGCGCCCGTCGCCATGACGCTGGCTGTGATCGGCATCATTTACGGCGCCGTTCTCGCTTTCGGACAAACCGACCTGAAGCGTCTGGTGGCTTACACCAGCGTCAGCCACCTGGGATTCGTTCTGCTGGGTATTTTTGCCTGGAATGAGCTGGCGCTCGAGGGAGCGCTGATCGGAATGATCGCCCACGGCATCAGCACCGGCGCCCTCTTTATGTTGGTGGGCGGCTTGCAGGAGCGGACGCATACACGCGAGATGGACCGGCTGAAAGGTCTGTGGACGACCGTCCCGGTGATGAGTGGAACCGTCTTATTCTTTGCGCTGGCCTCCATCGGCCTGCCGGGGCTGGGAGACTTCCTGGGCGAGTTTCTAACGCTGCTGGGGACCTACAGGGTCAGCATCGGGCTGACGCTGGTGGCGGCGATCGGGATTCTGCTTTCAACCCTTTATGCTTTGAAGGTGATCCAGCGCGCCTTTCACGGGCCGAACACCAATGAATGGTCCATTCCCGATCTCGGAGCGCGTGAGTTGCTGATCATGGTTCCGATGATGGCGATCCTGTTGTGGCTGGGCCTTTACCCGCAGCCCGTGCTGAGGACTTTTGAGCCTGCCATGCACAAGCTTCAGGAATATTCGAAGCCCCGGCCCGTCCTGACCGTGAATCCCTCGGCGCACACGCTTTCTTACGAAGGTCGGCTGCCTGAAGAAATTAAGGGGAAATAAACGTTGAACTGTACTGACCTCATCGCGACACTTCCTCTCCTGGTGCTCACCGTCACGGCGGTGGTGGTGATGCTGGCCATTTGCGTCAAGCGCAACCACCTGATGGCCATGACGCTGACGCTCCTGGGCCTTGCTGTTGCGTTCTTCTCTCTCTGGGCGGCGGCTCCGCTTGCTCCTCGCCAGGTTACGCCCCTGCTGACCATCGACGGTTACGCCCTGTTCTATATGGGGCTGATCATTGCGGCGACCTTCGTGACTGTGCTTCTTGCCTACGGCTACATGGAAAAGCAACCGGGCCACCAGGAAGAACTTTACGTTCTGTTCGCCGTGGCCGCGCTGGGAGCCTGCGTGCTGGTGGCAAGCAGCCACTTTGTTTCATTCTTCCTGGGGCTGGAAGTCCTGAGCGTCGCGCTGTATGCGATGAGCGCCTACCTTTGCACCCGGAAGCTGCCGCTCGAAGCTGGAATCAAATATCTGGTGCTGGCCTCCGTTTCGGCGGCATTTCTCCTTTTCGGCATGGCCCTGGTTTACGCGCAGCTCGGAACCATGCAGTTTGGGCGGATTGCCTCCATGCTGGCGGGTGGCGCTTCCTACAATATGGCCTTGCTGCTGCCGGGCGTCGCGCTGATCATCACGGGCATTGGATTTAAGTTGGCCGTCGTTCCCTTCCACATGTGGACTCCGGATGTCTACGAGGGCGCGCCCGCTCCTGTGACGGCGTTTATCGCCACCGTCTCGAAGGGGGGCATGGTCGCACTGCTGCTGAGATACTTCTATGAGACCGGGTTGCAGCACCTTGGACCTGTCTTCCTCGTGTTCAGCATCATTGCGATTGCTTCCATGGCCGTCGGGAATTTGCTGGCGCTGCTTCAAAACAACGTGAAACGCATCCTGGCCTATTCCTCCATCGCCCACCTCGGCTATGTGCTGGTGGCCTTCCTGGCGGCTGGAACCCGGGCTGCTGAAGCCGTCACCTTCTACCTGGTGGCGTATTTCATCACGACCCTGGGCGCTTTCGGGGTGGTCAGCGTTCTCTCCAACGGTGAAAGGGATGCCGATTCGATCGAGGACTATCGCGGCCTGTTTTGGCGGCGCCCGCTGCTCACCGGTGTCTTTACGCTGATGCTGCTTTCTTTGGCGGGCATCCCGCTGACGGCCGGCTTCGTGGCAAAATTCTTCCTGGTTGCTGCCGGAGCTTCGGCGGCTTTATGGAGCCTGGTCTTTATCTTGATTGTGACCAGCGTCATCGGCGTCTTCTACTACCTGCGCATTCTTGTTGCCCTCTACAGTGCCGTGCCTCAAGAGGAAGAGGCTGCTCCCGAGGGGCTTCCCGCCCTTTCTCGCAGCGGGAGCTTTGCCCTTGGAGTGTTGTCACTCCTTTTGGTCTGGATCGGCATCTATCCGTCGCCCATCCTGAATGCGGTTCAAAGAGCTGTTTCCTGCCTGCGGCTTTTCTGATTCCTATCGTCCTATAAGCAGTCCAGTTCCTTAACGGTTGCGGCTTAGGCCCGAACCCCTTGCCTTGTGGGGTGAACGGGTGTATACAGCGGCTAGTGGCCGGAAGGAGGACCCTGGGTGAGAAACGTCAGGCTGATTCTGGCGCTGGTGATGTGCGCCGCCACGCTTGGTGCGCAGCCGGTGCCCTTGTTTCACGGAACCTGGACGGCGACTCTTGGGCCCAAGCAAGTGCTGCACGGGACCTGGCGAGGGCGGGCGTTGCCCGGCCGGCCGAACGTCGGTGAAGGCACCTGGATGCTGATCCGGGCAGGAAACGTCGTGATGGGCGGTACCTGGCGGGCGGAAAAAGCTCCCCGCAGATGGCAGGGTACCTGGAGCGGCCGGACGATGGATGGCCGGCGCCTTCGTGGAACCTGGGGCGCCTACCTCCAGGAATGGAGCGGCAAAACCTTTCAGGAAATGCTGGAAAGGACGATGCAGCACGAAGTCGCCGGCTGGTGGGAAAGTGGCCGCGCCCAGGGCCACTGGTGGCTGAGAGGTGCTCCATCCAGCGAAATCGCGCCGCAGAAAGATTCAAAGAAACATTAATCAGAGACGGCTTTGGCTGCTACTGCGGAACCGGATCAGACGAGCGCCCCCACCGCCCCTGTAGCCGCATTAAAAAGCTCGAAGCAACGTTTTGAGCGAGGCCGGCTCGCCATAGAGGAAAGCTCTTCCGGCGATTCGAGGAACCAGCGGCAGGCGGAAGATCATGTCAATCCGGCCGCGGGTTTTACCTTCGTTCTGCCCACCGGGAAGCCTTTTGACGTAATCCCCCAGCTCCCCGCGCCAGGCCTGGTTGTAACGCTCCAGTGCGGCCGCTGGCGAGGCGGCTTTGAGTCCCTGGTGAATCTGTTCCACCGCGACTTCCGCGCTCACCATGCCGGGATAAATGCCTTCGCCTGTTGAACCGGAAACAAATCCGGCCGCGTCGCCAACCAGCATGACTCGCCCGCGAACCAGGCCAGGCGTCCGGTAGACACCCCCGACCGGGTCAATATCAAAATAGAGTTTCTCGTGCGCAAGATTCGGGGGAATGTGCTGATGCGCGCGAAGCGAGTCTACAAACCGGCTGAAAAGCGGCCGAATCGCGCGGCCGTCGGCAAGCAACGCTCCAATGCCGATACAGATATGCTTCCGTTTGGGGAAAACCCATCCGTAACCCTGAATGCCGTTGTATTCAAGATAAACGAGCAGCCGGACGCGTTCGCCGTAAAACGCCCGAACGCGTTCGGCCGGAACGGGAACGTCCGTATTGGCGCAAAGCACGTAATCCCGACGGCCCCACCCCTGGCGCAGACCGGCGGCAACGGCCACGCGGCTCGCTGCGCCGTCGGCTCCGATCACAACTCTGGAGGTGAACTCGCGGCCGTCGGCAAGCCCCACGCGCACGCCGTCGCGCTCCTCGCAAACATCGACCACTCCGCAACCCAGGATTGATTCCGCGCCCGCCTCGCGGGCGATCTCCAGCAGCCCGGCGTCGAATTTTGAGCGCAGCGAAAGATAACCGGAGGGACGCTTTTCGCGATAAGAAGCCTCGCGGCTGATTTCCCGATCGTAAAAGGTGACACCGTAAAAAGGATTCTCGACAAGATCGGGGAGGCGATCGTTCAGATACGGAAAGCGCTCGAAAGCCAGGCGATTGATCCAACTGGCGCACGTCTTGTGGCGCGGAAACCGGCACCGATCAATGACCAGGACGGAATAGCCGCGGCCGGCTAACAGCCTGGCGGCCGTCGCCCCCGCAGGCCCGGCCCCCACAACAATGACGTCTTTATCAGTGCTCATGCAGTTGCTTCCAATCCTGGCCTGGAATGCCGGAGGATGGGGTCGTTGCCTTGATGCCTAAGACGGTCCGGCCGCCGCCTCCGTGCCTGCTGGTTCGGCGCGGATCAGCCACAGCACGATGGCAGTGGCCAGCAGCGGCACGGTACCGGCCGCGACAAACGCCGGGAAATAAGAGAACTTATCGACGATGTACCCAATGAAGAGCGTGAACACCGTGCTGACCAGACCCGCGCCGAGTCCGCTTAATCCGGTGACCGAAGCCACAACGTCCTGTGGGAACAGATCGGAAGGGAACGTCAGTCCCATGGTGGACCAGCTGGCAAAGCCCCAGGTTGCCAGACTGATCAACAAGAGTGCGACATAAGCATTGTGCGTCAGCGCGGCTGGAATCCCCGCCAGCATCGGCAGCGAACTGAGGATGCAGACCAGCTTGCGCGAGCGGATGACCGGCATGCCGCGCTTGATGAAGAAGCCCGTCGCAAACCCTCCGGTGAAGTTTCCCAGGTCGGCGGCAAGAAAAGGAATCCAGGCGAAGGCGCCAATTTCCTTGAGGCTGAAGCCGCGGACCTCGCTCAGATAGGCCGGAAGCCAGAAAACATAGAACCACCAGATGGGGTCCGTGAGCGAACGGCCCAGAACAATGCCCCAGACGTTCCGCTCCTTGAGCAGACTGAGCCAGCGCTGAACACCCTTCAGTGCAGAAACGGAGGGCGTGCCGCGGCGCTCCCTAATGAAGTTCCGTTCCTCGTCGCTCACGCGCGGGTGCGAGTCAAGAGGATGATAGAAATGCAGCCATAGGAAAAGCCAAAGAAAGCCCAAAAGGCCCGCGGCCACAAAGGAGTATCGCCATCCGAGTTCATAGGCGATGAAGGCGACGAACGGCGGCGCAATCACGGCCCCAACGCTCGAGCCGCTGTCAAAAATGGCCACGCTCAGCCCGCGCTCCTCGGCCGGGAACCACTCCGCCACGGTCTTGCTGGCTCCCGGCCAGTTGAAACCCTCGCCGATTCCCAGCATGAAACGAAAGGCGGCGAGCGAAAACACGGAGCCCGCGAAAGAATGCAGCATACTGGAAACTGACCACCAGATCATCGCCAGCGTCAGGCCGAGGCGCGTGCCGATGATGTCAATGATCACGCCGCCCACCAGCCACATTCCCGCATAAGCAACCTGGAACGCCGACACGACGTAGGAGTAGTCCTCATGCGTCATGTGAAAGCGCTGCATGATCACTGGCGCCAGAACCGAAAGCGTCTGGCGGTTGATGTAGTTGATGACGGTGGAACAGAACAGCGTCCAGACAATCCACCAGCGCAGGTGTTTAACGGGCTTCATGGCACTTCACCGGTCACCGATCAGTTTGAATTCCGGGTGCACCCGATCAGGAGGACGGCAGCTCGGATGCCGAGGCCGGATCCAGATAAAGGGTGGCATGGGGATGCCTGCGCATAATGGTTGCCGGAACCGCGGTTGAGATCTCTTCCGTCAGTGTGCGGCGGACGATCTCGGCCTTGCGCTTGCCCGGAACTGAAAGGATGAGTTGCGGAATGCGGAACAGCGTGGGAATGGTCAGAGTGATCGCCTGCTTGGGGACGTCATCGAGGCCCTTGAACCAGCCTTCGCCGACCTGCTGCTGCCGGCAGGTCTGATCGAGCGTAACCACTTTGACGTCGAGGGGGTCCTCAAAGTTGGCTTCAGACGGGTCGTTGAAGGCAAGGTGTCCGTTCTCGCCGATGCCCAGCAGGCAGAGTTGCGGATTGTACCGGCGCAACAATTCGGCGTATTCCCGTGTTGTTTTCTCCGGGTCGGCCGTGCTGCCGTCAACCCCGTGGAACTCGCGCATCTTGACCCGGCTCGTCAGATGCTCCCGCATGTAGCGCCGGAAAGAGGCGGGGTGCTGATCGGAAATTCCCAGATATTCGTCCATGTGAAAAGCAATCACTTTTTCCCACGGAAGGTCGGGCATCGAAGTCAGCGTCTCGAGCATGGCCATCTGCGAGTTTCCCGTCGCAAAAACCACAGGGACGATGTCATTCTGCGCGCCCAGGGAGCGCATCCGCTCCGCCGCCTCCTCGGCGGCCGCCTTTCCCATTACCTCGGCGTTTTCGTAGACCTCGACGGCGAGTTCTCCTGCCCGAAATGAACGGGTCACTCCATTCTTGCTCATGTTCATAGCTCCTTACCTTCAAAGTTGGTTTGTTGAGGCGGCTGAGGCGCCACCCGGTCCTTATTGCTGCTCAGCGTAACGCCGGTATGCTTGGGCGACGTGCGCCTGCTGATAATTGCCGTGATGGATCAGCACGCGGTAGCGAAACAGCAGAGACTTGCCCTGCGGAATGGTCCAGCTTCCATCGCGCAAGGGATCGCGAGTGAACTCTCGAATCCCAAAAGGGTTGGCAGCAAACAGCCCGTAGGCGCGTGCATGCCAATAAGTAGGATGACGAAAGCTTTGGGGGCTGTCAAATACCGCGATCCCGACCGGTTCGCCATCCACCGTGCCGTCGTAGTCTACCCAGTTGGCGCGCGTTCCCCAAATGCCCTTTTCACCCACCGCGCCGTTGGAGTCGATCATGTGGCCGGGAGGGGAATTCAACGCCGGGGCGACCCGAATCGCAAACGTTCCTTCCTTGGTATCTCCCATGACCACCGGGGCGTACTTTGCGGAGATGGTGAATTGACAATCGATCGTCCGCGTCAGCTTGTCTCCCCGGAAGATAAAGGTCTGGGTTTCGGATGCAATGGGCCGGTTGTTGGGGCTCACCAGATCGAACTCGGCCTTGAGGATTCCCTCGTCGGGCCCGCCTTTCATCTCAACCAACCTGCGAAAGACTATCCGCCCAAAAGGATGATGGACTCCGCGGCCGTAAAAGTGTTGGAAGGCCTGCTCCGCCCAGAAATCCAACCCATCGATATCGCCATGACCGAAGTAGAGCGGCCGCTGGTGCGGCTCAAGAGCATGGTCGTGCTGGTGAGCGGCGGGAACCGTATTCCGGATCGGAAAATTGCGCGTGACGATGGTTCCCTGGGCGCTGCGCAATGGTTGCAGATAGGGCTTGGAGACCGCAGGATCAAAATAGTAAGTCGTAAAAGGGCGGCCGCCAATTTCCACGGAAATCCGGTCACCATGTCGCGTTAGCTGAACGGGTTCATTGGCAGACCATGCGGGCCTGCATGCAATTCCCAACCCAACCAGCAGCAGGCTCAAGCCCAGCAGCTTCCTGGCCATCATTGACAAACCTCCCCTGCGCGTTTTTGGAAACAGAAATTAGTAGACAGTTTAACAGATGTAGCGTTGCCGAAAGCTCCCCGGTTGCACTTGGGCTTTTGGGGACGCGGGCCTGCTCAACCTGCGCGCCGCCAGAAACCTTTCAAGACAACGAAACAGACCCTACTGTTCGGCGGCGTATCGCCGGTAGGCTGCTGCAACATCAGCTTGCCGGTCATTGCCGTGGTGAATCAGGACACGATAGCGAAGCGTCAGCGATTTGCCCTGCTGAACGGTCCAGCTGCCGTCTTGGCTCGGATCACCGGTAAATTCTCGAATACCGAAGGGATTGGCTGCAAACAAACCGTAACCACGTGCGTGCCAATAGGTGGGATGACGAAAATTTCGGGGGCTATCGAAAATCGCGACTCCGACTTCCTCTTTGCCGACCTTCCCGTAGTAATCCACCCAATTCGCGCGCTTACCCCAGATTTCCTTTTCACCGACGGCTCCGTTTGAGTTGACCATGTGGCCCGGCGGTGAATTCAGTTCAGGGGTGAGTCGAAGCGCAAAGGTTCCTTCCTTGGTGTCTCCGAAGGTTACGGGAGCTCCGTGATCAGCCGTAATGGTAAAGGCGCAGTCAATCACTCGGGTATTGGGTCCGCCGCTGAAAATGTAGGACTGCGTTTCATCGGCGATAATTCTTCCCCGGGGCCCGACCAGATGAAAAAGCGCTCGCAGCGTGCCCGAATCCGGCCCGCCTTTCATTTCCTCAATCCTGGCGATCACCGTGCGTCCGAAAACGGAATCATCACTCCATTTTGGAAACTCCGCCTCGCCCCAGAAATCAATGCCGTCGATGTTGCCATGGCCAAAATACATGGGACGCTGGTGAGGTTCCAGGTTGTGATCGTGCCGGTGGGCCAGGGGAACGACGTTGCCGACTGGAAATCCCCGGGTAATGATCGTGCCTTCAGCGCTCCGCAGCGGCATCAGGTAGGGCTTGGCTACCTTTGGGCTAAAGTAGTAGGTCGTAAAAGGCGTTCCACCAATCTCGACGGAAATCCGGTCGCCGTGGCG
>CAYWMN010000110.1:0-11409 GCA_964459065.1 uncultured Acidobacteriota bacterium
CGCGGAGGTCAAACTAACTATGAGCAAGGGCAGCGTCCTCGTCTTAATACTTATCCAAGCCGCGTTTGCCTTCAATTGCGGGCAAAGTTCTTCAACGAGTTCGAACTCTTCCTTGAACAGTGTCTCCGTATCGATTTCGCCGGCCGATTCCGGCGTATCAACGGGTGGCACGGTGCAATTCGGTGCCAACGTCAGCGGCACAACGCAGACGGGCGTGACGTGGTCAATCGAAAGTTCCGGCGCGAACGAAGGCTCGATCGATTCCACGGGGCTCTATAAGGCTCCGGCGACAAGTTTAACCGGCCCTGTCACCATTGAGGCGAAAAGTACCGCCGACACCTCGGCAACCGCCACGGCTCTGGTCTGGGTCATAGCTCCGGGCAAGGTTTCAACCACGAATAATCCGATGGTTGCGAAGTATTCGATGACCGTGCCCAGCGGCGCGCAGGCAAGGATCGAGTTTGGTCCGGACACCTCCTACGGCCGCGACACGTGGACGCAACAAGCTCCTGAAGGAGGCGGACCCGTCAATATTCTGGTGGCGGGCATGAGGGCTTTCACCACCTACCACATGCGGGCTGATGTTGAGTTACCCGGCGGGGTGCAGTTTGAGGACGCTGACCAAACCTTCCAAACCCAAGGCCCGCCCGCAAACCGGAGTCCCAATATATCTGTCAGTCAGCCTGGAAACCTTTCCCCGAATCCAGGGGTTGAAATGCTCGATCTCATCAATTACCAAATTACGACCAATCCATTGCAGGCCGTGGTTACGGATCTGCAGGGACACATCATTTGGTACTACGATGTCGATCCCGATGGCACGACTGGAGCGAGGCCGTTCCCGATCAAGCGTATGCCAAATGGTGACATGCTCGTCAATGCGACTCCCCCTGGTGCGGGGGGCAAGGGCGGGCCGGGGCAGCTGCGCGAAATCGACCTGGCAGGCGATATCATCCGCTCGATGACAACGGCACAACTGAACGACCGCCTTGCCGCCGCGGGGTTCAACCTTGTGGTCAACGCCATGCATCATGACTTCGCGATCTTGCCTAATGGGCACTTGATTCTGATTGTCAATCACCTCAAAGACTTTACTGACCTTCCGGGGTATCCAGGCACGACCGCAGTTTATGGCGACGCCTTAGTGGATCTGGACCAGAACTGGCAGCCGGTCTGGGTGTGGGATACCTTTGACCACCTTGATATCAATCGACATCCTCGCGGGCTGCCGGATTGGACCCACAGCAATGCCATCATTTACTCACCCGACGACGGCGACTTGTTGTTGTCGATGCGCCATCAGTCCTGGATTATTAAGATCGACTACCAAGATGGCGCCGGCTCCGGCAAGATCCTTTGGCGACTCGGGTACCAGGGGGATTTTACCCTAGCGTCGGGAGGAGCTCCGGCCGCGTGGCAGTACGGGCAACATGACATCAATATCATTAGTCCGAATAGCGCTGGGATTTTTGACCTTGCCATGTTCGACAACGGTTTTATCCGAGTTTTGGACAACAACGGCGATCTATGCGGTTCCACGGGCCAGCCGGCCTGTTACAGTCGAGGACCTATTTTCGAGGTGAACGAAGTTACCAAGACAGTTGACGTTGTGTGGCAAGACACCAACCTCCCATACTCCCTGGCAATGGGAAGCGAGCGGCTACTCACCAATAACGACATGGAAATCGACGAGGCCTTTCTGCCCGGTTCCCCCATCCAGGCCCAGGTTCAAGAGGTAACGCATGAATCTCCCCCACAGGTTGTTTGGCAGATGAACGAAAAGGGCCAGTCCGGTTACCGCATTTATCGAATCCCCAGCCTCTATCCCGGCGTGCAGTGGTGAAGCAACACCGCTACTGGGCGTGAAGCCGCCTGTGACCCAAACGGGGGGAGCCTGCCCTTGGGCCGGCAACATAGCGCCTGGGGTCCCGTACGAGGACGAACGTCCAACTGCCGGTCCTACCGGCTTCCCTGGCGCCCCAGGACTGTCCGAAAAGTGTGCAGGACAATTTGGACATCAAACAGCAGAGAGAGATGCTGGATGTAGTGCAAATCGTATTTCAGCTTTTCCAGAGCGTCCCGGGAAGAAGCTCCGTAAGGGTAGTTGACCTGGGCCCATCCGGTCAGCCCTGGACGGACGGCGCTCCGCAGGCTGTAATAGGGAATCGAACGCTTCAACTCGTCCACAAAGACAGGCCGCTCCGGACGGGGACCCACAAAGCTCATATCCCCTTTCAGAATGTTGAGCAACTGCGGCAGCTCATCCAGGCGAAACAGCCGAAGCAACCGGCCAAGGGCAAATATCCGGTCATCATGTTGAGCCGCCCAGACAGGACCGTTAGCCTCCGAGTTGGCAGCCATCGTTCGAAATTTGATGAGACGGAAAACCTGCCCGTTCCGTCCCACCCGTTCCTGCTTGTAGAAGACCGGCCCGCGGGAGGAAATCTTGATTCCAAGCGCAATCAGGGGCCACAGTGGGCTGCTCAGAACCAGAAAGGCGGACGCCAGCGCTAAGTCAGAGAGCCGCTTGGCCTTGATGGCCATGTTACTTTCAAAAAACTGGAAACCATGGGCATGAACGAACCATTCCGGGTCTAAGTGTTCCAGAGGAAGCTTGCCGCTGAGAAGCTGGAACATGGTGGGCAGGTCCAGCACCGTAATCCCGGAAAAGCGTGCATCAATCAGCAACTGCGTAGCCGCGGCATCCAGGGCGACCGAAGGCCCGATGACGACGATATCCGGACACAACTGGTTAAGGGCCTCGTGGAATGCAGCCGTCCCATTGCCTGAGCTTCCGGCAGCTTTCCCCTGGGCGCCAGAGAAAGATCCGCGTTCCGGCGTTGGGAGAAGAACGACTTTCAGCTTGTGCCCACTCGCCACCTGCCGCAATTCTTTAAAAGCCAGTCCGTCGCCGAGGACGCCCACCACGGACGGGCGCGAGAGCGCTCCGTAAAGCCGGGACCACAAAAGCCTCTCCGCCATGACCAATCCCGGCGTCACGAGAAAAACGATCAGAAGCAAACTGCGGGAAATCGACCAGCGGGGATCAAAATAAAACCCCAGAGTGACAAAAGCCATGGCGATGCCCACATCCAGCACCACCAAACTGGCGGTTTCCTGGCTGCGTTGATCGCGGCGCGGGTTATAAAGGTCCGTGATGTAGAAAAGCAGGGTTAGAAAGAAACAGGAGCCGACAGCGATGCTCTTGAACCCATAGGCCAGGAACACTTTTTGGTCGGTGGCTAAGGGAATAGCAATTTGAACCGCAACCAGAATTGCGGCTGCATCGCCGACCCACAACAATAACTGCCTGTTCCGTATTTTTCGCTTCAGCATCAGCGTCCGGCGCTAACGGAGACATTCCTTCCGGCAAAGACTATTGTTTTCCACAGCTCCCCGGTTCTTGGGCTTCGAAAGTTCTCAGGCCCCCAAGCCAAGCCGCTTCGCAAAAACTTCCGGCCAGATTATCGTCTTATCCGGATGCAAGCACTAAGCCTGGAGAACCATCCCTAATTATAGGCTAATCGTCAGCATACGCCTGACCATTTCCGTCTGCAACGCTCTGCGGATCGGTTGACATCCTGCTCTGCCAGGCGTCCGGATTGAGTGCAGGATGATGCCGAATCCTTCAACCAGCGATAGATAGGAGGGTTAACGGATGTTTTCCACCTGGAGCGCCGGCTCCTGGCTTTGGACGACAACGTCAAAGTTCAGCCGGCCGATCGCCTGGCCGCCTAAAGTTTCCACGTCCACGCGCCACCGCCCCGCCGTAATATCGTGTACCACGGAAAACGTACGATATCCGCGTTCATATCCTCCCACCACAGAAAGGGGAATTTCAACCCGGGTGATCCACTCGCCCTTTGAGCGCGAGTAATATTGCCACTCATGAACGATCTTGGTCGTTAAGGCAGTCGGAGAAAAGACAGCGGTATAGACGGTGAGAGAATCACCGGGCATGATGTGGACGGGTTGGCTCACACCGAAAAAACGTCGAAGGAAACCCAGCGAAGCAATGCGGCCATCCTGCGGATATTCACGAGTCACCGTGTAATCTCCGGGACCATTCACAACCAGGGAGTGATAGACGTCGGCTTGCTTCAAAGACAGGGGCAGCGGCGGGATGAGATTCAGAAAGTAAAGCCCGTTGACCAGAACAAGGATGCCTGCCACGGAACCCAGCACAGCCCACCCGCGCCGGCCACTAAAGCGGTGGCGGGAAAAGATCACAAGGATCAGCAGAATGACCGCAATCGCAGCCACACTGACTCCGCCGCTGATTAAGAACGTCTCGGTGCCGATGCGGTGCAACAGCATCGGCATCAGGTAAATCGCAAAAGCATAGAGCGACAGAAATAAGACCGAAATCTGGAACGAAAGGCGCGCGTAGCCGCGTTTGAGGAATTCGTTTGCAAAAAATGCGGCAGCAAGGATTAAAAGGAACGGCCAGCTTGTGGCAATGGTGCCGCTGCGAAAGTAGAAAACCAGATAGACGGAAAGCAGGCCGCCGAAGAAGAACTGCATTGTGTTGACGAGCCAGAAATGGAGCTTCTGGGGGTCGGTTTCCGGCCGGGTTCCGTTCTCGTCAGCGGCGTCATCCAGAACATTCAGCCAAATTGCCGAGACCACCACAATCACAAGGTGAGCGATAACCCAGAAATTGTCCCAGGAAAGGTCAATCCGCCGGAGGGTAAGGGCGTCAAACACAAACCCACCGATCAGCGAAAGGGAGGAAATCGGCGCTTCATAGCGGGCGTACCAACTCCGGACATGCTCAAAAACGCGGCGCTGCACTTTAGCCATAACGATCCCAGACTCGAATCATTCATTGTAAAGGAGGGCCGCCAAAATGTTAATGCTGATGCGGGATTCAACGAACCACTCCGGTCAGAGATGCTGACCACCCCGATGAAGTTGTTATGAAATCTCTCCCGCGCCTCCGAGACCCAAGGCCGCTCTGGTCCGATGCCACGACCCGCTTATTTTAAGGAAATTAATGATGTTGCCCGCACGAAATTGGACTATCATTCACCCTGCAGTAAAAGGAAGATCAGCGAATATGAAGAGAAGCCAAGCAGGTCCTGTAAGGCAGACAATGAATGGTTTGAGGCGGCGAGGGTTCAACAGCCTTCTATGAATTGCTTTCTGATCCCCCCAAATGGATCGACTTACCGGAATGGTTGTCCCCTCAGCGCACGCATCGGGAAACAAAAAGCATTGAGGTCCGGAGAGGCACGCGACGAACGACCCACTGTCGCCCATCTTTATCAAGGCTTCGCCGAGTATCTGTCGCCATATCCAGAAAAGTTGTCTCCCCAAAACGCGTCAATCGGGCTGCCCAAAAACGATGTGGATGTGGATATGGGAAGCGATATCAGGGCAACGTAACGCAATCATAGAGCCTATAAAGGGAATCCAGTAATTGTAATCCACCCGCTTTTCAGCGTTCTTAATACGGCATCTGGCATCGGATTCATATCAGGAGGAATGGATCATGGAAGACAAGCAGTTTTCTCGCAGGCAGTTTATCGGCAGGTCAATAACAGGCACTCTTGCCACAGGCCTTGGGTGGCAACTCGATCCTCGGGATGCCCAGGGCGAAACGAATTCGCATGCCTCTAGCGATGGCAAGACACTCTGGCAAATTGGGACGTTTGACTATTCTCCCTTCGAATTTAGTCACGGCAGACAGGGACCCCGGCGTTTCCCCGAAGGGGAACTGGTATACGTCATCGGCAAGAGCAACCCCGGAAAGGACTGGCCTGCCTTTCAGCCTGGGTCCACCAATGGCCAGGCTGGGTTTAAACGCCACCCTTATACCATTCAGTTTGACCTTCCCAGCGTCCCCAAGGGCTTGGTAACCCTCAAAGCTTCCCTGCTGGTCGAGTCGCCCAACGTACCCAGTCTTGAAGTCGAGATCAACGGCCATCGCGGGCTGTATTACCAACATCCCAAACTCAATTATGTGGGTGGCGATGGAGGCATCGTCGTAGGCCCCATCGGTTCTGCCGATACGATTATCGCGGAAATTCCGCCTGAGTTCCTGGTAAGAGGAACCAACAAATTGGTCTTGACGGCTATCAATGAATCTTCCGTACGCGATGACAGCACACACTCCGGCATCGTCTATGACGCTATCGCACTCATCGAAAACCCGAGCGCCACGTTCGACAAAAACAAAGTCAATGTGGAAGTGACCCCTACAATTTTCTATCAGCAGAAGGACGAAGCCTTGACGGAGCTGGTCGACGTCTATCTTAGGAGCAATCAGTCATTGGCCCATGGCCGAGTAACGCTAAAGCTGGGCGGCCGCGAATTCACCCATCAGTTATCTTCGCAAAGGGATTTCGGAGAGGAACGGGCGGAATTTGCAGTTCCTGAATTTGCTCGAGGCACATCCGCCGAGGTCATCACGAAAATAGGCGGCAAGACGCGGCACTTCCCTGTCACCCTCAGCCCCGCCAAAAAGTGGACCCTTTATGTGGTCCCCCACGAACATCTCGATCTTGGGTACACGGACTATCAGGCCAAGGTTGCCGAAGTGCACAGCCGGGTGCTGGATGAGGCCATGCAATTGACCCGCAGCCACCCGGATTTTCGCTTCAGTTCCGATGGGTTTTGGTGCTTCGAGGAATTCCTGAAGGGACGAACACAGCCAGAGCGGGACCGATTGATTCAGCACGTGAAAGAAAAGAAGATTTTTGCCCCTCCCCAGGAAGCCAGCCTCCTGACCGGTTTTGCCAGCCTCGAAGTTTTGATCCGTTCTCTTTACTCAGGCTTCCAGTTCAACCAGAAGCACGGTGGAAGTTTCGATTACGTCAACATCACGGATGTGCCGTCATACTCCTGGTCGTATGCGTCCATCCTGGCCGGGGCCGGACTCAAGTATTTTGTTGCAGCAAGTGATAACGACAACGCCCCCATCCTCCTTTACAGCCGGCTCAATGAGAAGTCGCCATTTTGGTGGGAGGGTCCGGACGGAGCAAGAATCCTGATGTGGTACTCCCGCACCTACCTGCAGGTAACCTACATGTTTGGGATGCCTCCCTTTTTGGAGGCAGGGCGCCACTCGCTCCCGATCTTCCTTCAGGCCTATTCCCATCCCGGATATAAATCCGACGCCGTGATTGTTTACGGTACGCAAGTGGAAAATACCGACCTTTTTCCCCAGCAGGCAGGGATGGTAACCGAATGGAACAAGGTGTACGCCTATCCCAGAATGCAGTTTTCCGGGTTTGCCGAACCGATGGAGCACATCGCGAAGCAATTTGGAGATTCCATTCCCGTGGTCCGGGGCGACGGAGGGCCCTATTGGGAATTTGGCAATGCCTCCGATGCCGCCCACGTCGCCATGGAACGCGCAACTGAACAGAGGGCGCTCTCCGCGGAGAAGTTTTCAACCATCAGCGCCATCATCAACCCCCGCATTCAGCCGGAACGCGCGATGCTTGCCGACGTCTGGAGAAACATGGTGTTGCTGGACGAGCATACCTGGACCTACTACGCCAGCGTTTCGGATCCGAACTGCAGCGAATCGAAGAGTCAAATATCCGTGAAGGATAACCATGCAAAACAGGCCATGATGGGAGTCGATTATCTGATCCGGCGCCATCTGGCAGCCATCGCCGATTCCATTAATTCCCCGGCAGGAACGATGATTGTTTTCAATTCCCTCAACTGGAAGAGAAGCAGCATGGTGAGTGCCGATGTGCCGAAGGGTTATTCGCTCAGGGACCTGACGACAAAAGAGGAAATCCCGGTTCACACCCGTTTCTCCGGCAAAAAATACAGCCGGGTTCGCTTTCTAGCTGAAGACGTCCCTGCGGTCGGTTACAAATGTTACGCCATGGTTCCGTCCAAATCGAAAACTCCAGCTTCCTCAGAGATCCACGGAGAGGTGTTGGAAAATCGCTACTATCGCGTGACCCTGGACGTTGAGAGCGGGGGCGTCAAGAGTATTGTCGACAAGGAGCTCGGCCGGGAAATCGTCAATACCTCAAGCCCCTACCGCTTTGATCAATACCTTTACGTGACGGGAGGCGACAAGTGGCCCACTCGCATTCAGCATTTCGGTTCCGCAATCCCCATCCCGCAGTTGACGATCCATAACTCAGAACGTGGCCGGCTGATATCGGTGACCCAGGAACCGTTCGGCATTGTCGCTCGGCTTGAGAGTTCAGCCTTGAATACGCCGAAGATTTCTACGGAAATCATTCTTTTCGACAAACAGAAAAAGATCGGATTCACCAATCGGGTCCACAAGAAGAAGGTCTACACCAAGGAAGGCGTCTATTTTGCCTTTCCTTTGATGATGGACCGTCCCAGGTTCCGCTATGACCTTCAGAATGGTTTCGTCAACCCAGCCAGTGACCAGATGCCGGGAGCCGGGAAAGAATGGTTTTCAGTGCAACACTGGGTCGAAGCTCAACAAGACGGCGTAAGCGCAGCCATTGTCCCGGTTGATGCTTTCCTTGTAACCCTGGGAGACATTGTGCGAGGAAAATGGCCGAAGGTTTTCAACGAGCGGAAAGGCACCATTTTCTCATACGTTATGAACAACTACTATTTCACCAATTGGCCGGCAAGCCAGGGTGGAGACTTCACTTTTCGCTACTTCTTTACCAGCGCCCGAGAGCTGACTCCCGAATATTTGAGCCATTTTGCGCGTGCGGAAATGACTCCCCTTGAGGTCGATATCATCACGCGAAACGATAAGGAAACGGCGCGCCCAGGTCCCTTGCCGGCGGATCAGGGAAGCTTCATTGACATCGATCAACCCAATGTTGTATTAGTCACGTGGAAACAGGCTGAGAATGAAGACGGGATGATCTTGCGATTTGTAGAGGTTGCCGGCAATGAGGCCGCGGTGAACGTCCGAATTCCTCTCCTCAAAGTCCAGTCCGCATGGAACTGCAATGCCATGGAACAAAATGGGAGCCCGCTGGCGACATCGGAGCACGGCCTCAGCTTCTCCGTCAAGCCTTTCCAAATCATAACGGTGCGCGTGACAGGAACTTCCGGCATATGAGGATTGCAGATGCAAGCAGCCACGGGTAGGCTGAACCTTTCCTGTGAGGAACGTCCGGCATGAAGGAACAACTTTCGTTAGGACTTGCACTGGTTTTGGTTGGCAGCATTTTGAACGGTAGTTTTGCTGTTCCCATGAAGCGAGAATCGGCCTGGCGGTGGGAAAACACCTGGTTGGTCTATTCGATCGTCGGCATGGTTCTGCTTCCCTGGGTGATTGCCTTCAAAACCGTTCCCCACCTCATGGCGATTTATCGCGGCGCGTCCGGGCATGCGGTGCTGATGGTCTTGCTCTTCGGGCTGGCCGCAGGAACCGGGGCCATGTTGTTTGGATTGGGAATCGCCCGGCTCGGATTGGCATTGGGGTTCGCTCTGATCCTGGGGATATGCGCTTCGCTTGGGTCTTTGCTTCCCATGGTCATCCTGCACCCGGAGCGCCTGCTCACTCGCGAAGGCTACGCGTTGTTCGGTGGCACGCTCCTGGTGATTGTGGGTATTGTGTTTTGCGCGGTTGCCGGACAGCGGCGTGAACGCGAGGCGGCCGGGCAAATCCAGGCCAAAGACCAGTCCAGCCTTGCGGTAGGACTGATCATCTGCATCGCCTCCGGCGTCCTTTCCGCCATGTTGAATTTCGCTTTCGTGTTCGGCAAGGGATTGCAGGTTAGCGCGCTTTCCCGCGGGGCCAGCCCGAGCGCGTCCTCCAACACCATCTGGGCGCTCGCTCTCACCACGGCCTTTCTGGCCAACGGCGGCTATTGTGTGTACCTGTTGCGCAAGAACCATTCCTGGGGCACCTATTTCAAGGCCCAGACCTCCTATAAGGATTGGCTGGGCAGCGGACTCATGGGACTGCTCTGGTTTGGCAGCGTGATCTTTTACGGGATGGGCGCCGTTCGCATGGGGGGACTTGGCGGCATCATCGGCTGGCCGATCTACATGGCGATGATCATTGTCACAGCCTATGTGTGGGGAGTGGTTACTGGAGAATGGGCCAAGGCAAGCCGCAGATCATTTGCTTATGCCTGTTCAGGCGTCAGCATTCTGTTGCTTGCTATTTACGTAATCTCGCTCGCCGCCAAGCCGGGTGCTTGAAGCCACGGCTTGCTGATGTTTAGGGTTTCAGGAAAGGTCGTATGGCGGATCACGGGACCATCTTCGCAGATGCACCATTGGCCCAAGTCCGGTGCTTCACCAATCACAAACATTTTATACTCCCGAGGAGTTTGTTCCAGTGAATAGCAGAGAACGAGTCAAACGCACCATCAATTTTCAGAATCCTGATCGCGCCCCCATCTCACATGCCGTGCTTCCCGCGGCACAGATCAAGTACGGTGCAGCCCTGGACGAGATCTTAACGGAATTTCGCGAGGATTTCGGCTGGGACTACATGCAGGACCTTCCCCGCGAGGACTTCCCCGCCGTCTACAAGCAAGGAAGAAACACGGATGACTACGGCACCGTCTGGTTCTCAGAATGGGCGGGAGTGTGCGGCATCCCAATCGAATGGCCCATTCGCGACCTTGATCGTTACGAGGAATACAAGTGGCCTGAAGTTTTCACCGCGGGGCCCCCTTCCGGCAGGCTCTATAGCGGACACATGATGGGCTACGATGATCGCTGGTACGCTCGCGGGGCCTGGCTCACTTACTTTGAGGAACTCCAGCAGCTGCGCGGAATGGAAAATTTTCTGATGGACATTGCCGTCGAATCGCCGAACTTTTACCGTTTACTGGACGATATGCTGGAATTCAACCTGCGCTGGATTGACGGTTGGACCGCTCTTGAGTATGACGGTCTCCATTTCGCTGATGATTGGGGCGGCCAGACCGGTTTGATGATCAAACCCGAAACCTGGCGCCGGATCTTCAAGCCTCGCTATGCCGAGATGTTCAAGCGAGTCCGTGAGCGCGGCATGGACGTCTGGTATCACACCGACGGGCAGGTGCGAGACATTCTGGGTGACCTCGTGGAGATTGGCGTCCAGGTCATCAATTGCCAGGTGCCCGTTGTTGGACACAACTGGATCGCAGCCAACCTGCGGGGCCGCGTGGCCTTCCGCACCGATATCGACCGCCAGCGCGTCATGCCTTTTGGCTCAACCACGGAGGTCAAGGAGGAAGTTCACCGCACTTTTGAGGCTTGTGGCTCGTCAAAAGGCGGCGTCGTGGCTTGCGGTGAAGTTGGGCCGGACGTCCCGCTCGAAAACATCCGCGCCATGTATGAAGCTTTCCGCACCTATGGCGCCTATCAGGCGTGAGGCCAGCCAAAACGCAATCCTGGGCCTTCTATTCAAGGAGGGAGCCGTCGCTGATGAGGGAATCGCTTCAGCCCCCTCGCTCATCTCCGCCCGCATTGTTCAAACGTCGAGGGCACAAGTTCCCT
>CAYWMN010000111.1:0-11336 GCA_964459065.1 uncultured Acidobacteriota bacterium
CCCTGGACAATGATGGTAAAGGCGACGGCGCCGAAGGTCATGGCCAGGATCTGGTTTCGATAAGGGAATGTCGGGCTCAGGCTGAGCGCCAGGGCCAGGGAAAGCGCCCCGTGCATGCCACCCCATACCAGCACATGCTGCCAGCGGGAGGGAATCTTTTCAGAAAAAAGATTGTTGACGGGTGAAACCAGATAAACGGAAATCGCCCGTCCCAGAAGCACGGCGCCGATGCCCAGCAAGGTGGCCTGCCAGGCGTGCAAAAGGTCGCCGATTCGCACCTCGAGGCCGATCAGCAAAAAGACGATCGAGTTAATGACGAAGGCAAAGTATTCCCAAAAAGACCACATCGCGACGCGCGTGCGGGGGCTCATGCCGACGCGGGCGCCAAAGTTGCCGATGGTGAGGCCGGCCGCCACCGTCGCGATGACGCCCGACAGGTGGAGCGAGTTGGCCAGCAGGTAGGACGTGTAGGCCAGGATGGTGGTGAGCGTGATTTCAATGCGGGGGTCGTCAATCTGCTGGGTGATCTTGCTGCCGGCGTAACCGAGTCCCAGCCCTACCGCCGCGCCGCCCAGTACTACCACCAGAAATTTCTGAATGCCTGAAGCGACGCTGAGATGCCCGGTCGAGACGCCGGCCAGCAGAATGCCGAACAGCACCGCCGCGGTGCCGTCATTAAAGAGGCTTTCACCTTCGACGATGATCGAAAGCCGCTTATTCACGGCCATTTCTTTGAAGATGGAGATGACGGAGATGGGGTCCGTCGCCGAAATGATCGCGCCGAACAGGAGCGCCACCATGAGGGGAAGTCCGGCTTCCCAGTGCAAGGCGTAGCCGGTAATCACGGTCGCCACCAGAACGCCGACATTGGCCAGGAGCAGGATGGGAATGAGGTTTTCACGCAGCTTCTGCAACTGGATTTTGACACTGCTTTCAAACAGCAGCGGCGGCAAAAAGATGATCAGAGCAACGTCCGGGGTGAGCCAATCCGGCCGCTGGCCAGTGACGCTCTGCAAAAAAGGTACATGGATAGCGCCAAGAACCAGCCCGCCAATCACCAAGGCAACCGTGTAGGGAATGCGAAGGCGGGCGGCGATCACGGCGATGACGGAGGCGGCAATCAGCAGCCAAATGATGAACTCAACGACGAGGCTTGTGTGCATACGCTGATAAAGTCCGATGCAATGGATTGAGATAGCCCGTGACCCCGGGGCAACATTAATATTAGCTCATACTGCAACGGCATGGAAATTTATAAAGGGTTGGGCTGAAAGATGCAACCTTTTTCGGCTGGAGGCCACTTGCTGGATGGCCCTCTTCGCTTGCCTGAGCGGGGTCGCTTTTACGGCAGGCTCGAATCGGATGACGAAAGCGATGTGAGGGCGACATCGTCAAGCCAAACCCTGCCGGCGATCTTGTTGTCGATTTTCTTGCCAGGCAATCGCGCCAGCGCCACGATGACCAAATCTGTTTTGGGGCCTGTTTTGAAGTCCAGGTTCAGCGGGTCCCAACCTCCACTGGTTCCTGTCTCGTCGGGGGAAAATTTGTCCAGAGCGGGAGGGTTGTAGGCGTCACGAACTTCCAGGCGTGGGCCGCTATCGGTTGTGATGCCTTGTGCCTTCATGAAAGCCTGAAGATGGTAACTCTGGTTTGGAGACACCTTGACGAACTGATAGATTTGCCGGTAGTTGAGATTCTGCTTTCCGGAGAATTGCACGGCCAGGGAATGGCCGGGCGAGTGGAATGTCGAGGTATCCAGTCCGGCGTAGACACCCCCCGTGGGAATAATGCGCCATCCAAAACCCATTTGGGAAAGGTTGTCCTCAAAGTCGCCATTCGTGATGAGATTCGGCTTGTTGCCGCTCGATGTTTTCCGGATAAGCCCTCGGGATTCCAAGTCGGTCCACACCTGGTAGGCCTTTGCCGGATGCTGGGCCCGGAGAAGGGCATCCATGTAAGCAGCAGCCTGGTAGGCTTTAAAATTTTCCGCTTGACTCGAAATGCGCTGCCAGACGGCGGCAGCGGCCGGGAACTTCTGAAGCGAGGCCAGGTAGTCAAGATAACTGAATTCGGCTTCGGGTTCGTCAGGAATAAGCTCCTGCAAAATTTGATGGGCATCGCCGGAAGCCTTCCAGGCGACATTGAAGACGGTTTGATCATATTTGCGCGATCCGGCCAGGACCACCTTCAAATGGCGGAATGCTTCCCGGGTGTTTTCGTGGAGCAGGAAGTAGTTGCCGATCGTCCACTGATAAACGGGGAGATTGGGTGCAAGGGTGGAGGCGTTATTCAGATAGGCTTCGGCTTCGGAGGTTTTTCCTTCAAATTCCATCGCTGCCGCCAGGTTGACCCATCCCTGGGGATTATAGGGATTAAGCTCCACGGCGCGGCGAAACTGTTCGATCGCCTGTTCCGGTTTTGAATGGGTAAGGCTGTACTGATATTGACGGCCCAGTTGAACATGGTAGGCAGCATCGCCGGGATCAAGTTTTGCGGCCGTGAGGAAGTTGTGGATTGTGATGGTGTGGGATATGCGAAAGGCGACGTAGGACTTGGCAATCCACACCGTCACGAACAAAAAGAGAACCATCAGAAAACCTATCAGCGAACGTTGTGCCAATCGGCTCTTGAGAGTTATCTGCATCCTGCCTGGCCGCCCCCCTCTGAAAGTCTCGCCTGCAGGGCCTTTCCGGGTCCTCGAATCTAAGATCCCGGGTTGCCAGCCCCGCCTACACCCAGCGCCCGAGAGTATAACAGATAATCAGTGAAAAAGACCCGCGGCCGGGCCAAGGGAAGAGCTTAACTTACTTTCCGGTGCTGCCGGGTTGTGGTAGGATAATCGCCTGCTGGGATAAGGGCTTCCGCCCTGCCGTCCGATGGATGGCTCCGGGGGTTGGCCCTGAAACTGACTTCGAATTACTCATCGATGATTTCATCATGGGCTTAGCTGTCGGACTTCTGGTGATTGCGGGGTGCGGAGCGGCGGTGGCCTATGCTTTTCTGGCTCCGACCTCGAAACTGTTCCGGCCGGTGCTGAATTGCGGACCGGCCGAAAGCAAGCAGGTTGTTCTGACTTTTGACGACGGCCCGACATCGCCGTTCACCGAACAAATTCTTGATATCCTGGCGGACCGTAAGGTTCCGGCTCTCTTTTTTTTGTGCGGCAAGAATGTTGAGCGCCACCCGGAAATCGCCCGCCGGATTGTTCGCGAAGGCCACACCGTCGGCAACCACACCTACTCTCATCCTTTGCTTTATCTGCGCACCCGGAAGTTTTTGGCCGGGGAGATTGATCGTACCCAGGCTGTGATTGAAAGAGTAACGGGGGTGCGTCCAGGCTGGTTCCGGCCTCCCTATGGCGCGCGGTGGTTCGGCCTGATGCCGACACTCGAATCCCGGGGCCTGAAGATGGTGATGTGGTCGGCGGCGGGCTACGACTGGAGGCTGCGTACCCAGGGCATCATTAAGGCTACCCTGCGGGAAATGCGCTCGGGTTCCGTGATCCTGCTCCACGACGGGCACGAACGGCAGCCGCCTGAGAAAGTCGACCGGTCGTGCACGGTTGCGGCCCTGCCGGCGATCATCGACGCGGCAATCGAGCGGGGCCTGAAATTTGTTGCTGTTGAGGAATTTGCATCCGAAGTGGGGATGTGAATGATTCGCATTCCCTTCTAACTGTATGGCAGACACGGTTTCTTAAGCAGGGATGAAGAGGTGAATTTCTGCCACATTAAAGTACACTGAGAAAGCAAGGTGTGCTAAATTGACACAGGGCTTGAAGGGAGCGGGAGCCGGTTTGGTTTTGAGTTAAGGGTTTATCTTAAACAAAATAAATCAGATAGCTTCATGGCGGGCAGTTTGGAAGCCAGCATGCACAAGTCGTTCACTGTTTGCGGACTGAAATTCTTCCTTTGCAGGTGGAGCAGTGGGCTCAAGACGGGTGCTGGTAGTGGATGACGACCAGGAAAGCCGTAACTTGCTTTCGGAAGTTCTTCGTGCCAATGGCTATCCGGTGCAAGCAGTGGAGAGTGGAGACGGTGTATGGGACGCTCTTGGCCAGGACGCTGGCGGTGCCATCATCCTGATTGACCTGCGGATGCCGGGGGAAAGCGGTCTGGAATTATTGCGCAAGCTACAGCAACGGAATGTAAAATGTGATGCGATTCTGATGAGTTCATTCATCAGCAACGCGGAGCGGGACGTTGCCAGGGAGCGCGGAGCCAAGGGGTTTTTGGAAAAACCCTTTCGGCTATCTGATTTGCTGCGGGTGGTCGGGGAACTGTCGGCGAACAACCCCATCGAAATATCGTCATGAAGGATCATGAGGGAGAAGTGATCCGGGATCCGAACCCGTAAGAAGGAGCCAAAATGGACGCAGGCAAAAAAGTCATTGAAATCATTGTACGTGAACAGCACCTTGATCCCAGCAAGGTGACGATGGATTCAACTTTTGCCGAGCTGGGCATTGACTCTTTGGATGGAGTCAACATTCTGTTTGCCCTTGAGGAAGAGTTCAAGATTGACATCCCGGACGCCGTGGCTCAGAACATGAAGAGCGTTCGGCAGGTGGTGGAAAGCCTTACGCGGGTGCTTGAGGGAAAAGACGTTTCCGATTTGGCCGCGATGGCGAAGGGCGGCACGCCGGCGGTCAGCAACTAAAAGTCCTTCAGGAGTCCACAGTGCGCAGGGTTGTTATAACAGGGATGGGCGTGATCACCGCCATCGGGAGGAACAAGGAATCTTTTTTCGAGAACCTCACCGAGGGGCGGTCGGGCGTCGGCCGCATCGCTCAGTTTGATTCCAGCTCTCTCAGTATTCCGATTGCGGCGGAAGTTTCCGGCTACAATCCGGACGATTATTTCCCTCCCAAACGCCAGGACCTTCTGGACCGTTTCGCACAGTTCGGGCTGATTGCCGCCCGGGAGGCGATGGAAACCAGCGGTCTCGAGATCAAGGATGAGGAGCGGCCGCGGTTCGGCGTCGTCATGGGCTCCGGCATGGGTGGGGCGGGCAGTTTCGATGCCGGTTACTATAATCTTTATGCGCGCCAAGCCACCCGGCTGCATCCTTTTACAATCCCCAAGATCATGCATAATGCCGCCACGTCGCAGGTTTGCATGGAGTATGGCGCCCAGGGGCCGGCGCTGGCGACGGCGACAGCCTGCTCGTCTTCCGGCCATGCCATCAGCGAGGCGTTTCACCTGATCAAGTTCGACATGGCGGACATCATGCTGGCCGGGGGCGCCGATGCGCCTATCACTTACGGCATGATGCGCTGCTGGGAGTCGGTGCGTGTTCTGGCTTCCGGGAATGGAGATCCCAGCCGTGCGTGCCGTCCCTTTTCAGCCGATCGCGAAGGCATGGTTCTTGGTGAAGGGGCTGGTGTCCTGTTGCTGGAGGAACTCGGCCACGCAACCAAGCGTGGAGCCAGGATTTACGGTGAGCTTGCCGGCTGCGGCATGAGTTCGGACGCTTCTCACATCACGCAGCCGACGGTCGACGGGCCGGCGCGCGCCATTCGCATGGCCCTGGACGAGGCCGGGCATCGCCCGGAGGAAATTGACTATATCAATGCCCACGGGACAGGGACTCGCCTGAACGACGCCACCGAAACCCAGGTTGTCAAGGCCGTGTTTAAGGATCACGCCAGGAAGGTGGCCGTCAGCTCCACCAAGTCCATGCACGGGCATGTGATGGGCGCGACGGGCGCGGTGGAACTGGTTGCTACCGCCATGGCGCTGGAACGCGGAGTTATCCCTCCCACGGCAAACTACACCCAACCGGACCCCGAGTGTGACCTCGACTATGTCCCCAACCAAGCGCGGGAGAAGCCCCTCCGGGTGGCGCTGTCAAACTCCTTCGCGTTCGGGGGTCTGAATGCCGTTTTGCTGCTTCGGCGCTGGGGATGAATCGGGCGCCGGCGCACCCCCGGAAGAGCATGACTTGGAGCCGATATGGAGATAAGGCGGATCGCGATCTTGACCTTTGGCGTGGGGGCCGGTCACTTGCGAGCCAGCCAGGCGATTCACCAGGCGCTTCACGATGGCGCGGACAATATTGATGCGCGGATGATCGATGCGCTGGAGCTGGCGAAACCGTGGTTCCATTCCCTCTACGTTCGCCCTCATGGGTGGATGGTTCGGCACGCTCCCTGGGCTTGGCGGAACTTGTTAAAATGGCGGCAATTGCGGCGGCACCAAGCCACCGCGCCGGACTGGTTTTTTCGAACCGGCTGCCGGGGTGTTCTTGAGCAACTGCGCATGATTCGACCCCACTTGGTTGTTGCCACCGAGGTGGGCGCTGCCGAGCTTGCCGCGCTGGGCCGCCGTGAGGGATGGTTTAACGCTCCGATCCTGGCCGCACAAACCGATTTCCTGACCGAACTCCCCTGGGTAAAAAAGGAGATCGACGTTTATTGTGTTGGGAGCGACACGGCCAAGCACCAGCTGATCGGATGGGGCATTTCAGCCAATCGCATCCTGACTTGCGGTGTTTCTGTTGATACGGCCTTCGCCCTCAGTTTTGACCGCGGGGAATTGCGCCGCGCCCTGGGACTGAATGCGAGACGGCCCGTGGTTCTGCTGCTGGGCGGTGGTATGGCCCCCGCCCGACTCGACGCTATCATCAGGAGTCTCGAAGTCTGCCCGCACCCGATTCAACTGATCGCCGTGGCGGGAAGGAACCGGGATCTCCGTTTGCGTCTGGAGTCCTTGCGCGGCCGGGTCGCCGTTGACCTTCATGTTTTTGGCTGGACGGACGCCGTCCCGGAATTGATGGGGGCGGCGAACGTGCTGATTACCAAGCCGGGGGGCGTCACAACGGCGGAAGCGATGGCGGCAGGTCTTCCAATGATTCTGACCCACCCGATTCCCGGCGTTGAAGAAGAGCACCTCCGCATGTTTGCCGCGCAAGAGGTGGCGCTTGCGGCAGAAAAGCCGGAAGAAATTCCGGCTTTGGTTTCCCACCTGCTGGAAAACCCGGAGCAGCAGGAAAGGCTGGGGCGTCGCGCCCGGGAAGCCGCCCGGCCCGATGCCGCTTATGCGGTCGCCCAGGTTGCCAGAGCCCTGCTTGAAAAAGCTACCTTCATGGATCTGCTGGCCGCGCCTACAACCCGGACAGGCGATTCGGCATACGTCATGTGAGGGGCGGAACGGAAAGTTGATCCGCATAACGATTCGGAGGCGGTGCCTGAGAAATCCATGGTAGCAGGCTTGCGACAATTCGTTGAACGGCGGGTGATCGGGGATTCGGTTCCCAGGCTTGTCCGTTGGGGGAAGTCTCTTCCGCCGTCTTTAATCCGCAGGATGCAGGCCGATGCCTTTCGCCAGGTTGTCCTTTACGCCGCCTCCCGCCAGAAGTTTTTTGCTCGCAAGCTTCAGCAAGCCGGCCTGCGCGCCGATCAGATTCGCAACCCCCGCGATCTGGGCGAAATTTTCACAACGCCCGAAGACCTGCTGAGTTTTCCTGAGGAAGATTTTTTGTGTGCTGAGCCGCAGGCGGTGTTTGAAACCACCGGAACTTCAGGCGGACCTAAGCGCGTGGGGTTCAGCTACGATGAACTCGACCTTGCGGCCCGTTACGAAGCCGCGGCGTTTTATGAAAACGGCCTGCGATCCGGAGACCGGGTGGTCTGCACTTTTGATGCCGGATACTGGATCAGCAGTTGGGTGACGTTTCTCGCTTGCAAGCAACTGGGAGTCTTTTGCTCGGCGGTGGGCAAACCGCATCCCCGGGAAATGTATGACCGCATGATCCGCTACCGCTATAACGTAATCGTGGCGGACCCGACGTGGCTGGTCAGCTTGAGCGAGATTGCAGAAGAGCGCGGCGTCCTGCCCGTCCGGCTGATCTTTGCGGCCGGCGATCGAATGACCGAGGCCTATCGGGATTACGTCCAGCGGACCTGGCAGGCTCCGGTGATTTTGGGTTACGGCTCCACGGAAATGGGCGGTGGCGCCGGGATGGAGTGCCTGGAACGTCACGGCTACCACGTCGATGAATATAACTTGCTTTTTGAGATCATCAATCCCGATTCTGAGGGATACGGGGAACTGGTGGTGACAACGCTATCGCGCCGCACCTGGCCGCTGATCCGATACCGCGTGCGGGACGTCACACGATTCCTCGAAGGCGCTTGCCCGTGTGGGACAACCGTCCGCCGTATCGCACCCATTCGAGGACGCCGGGATGAAATGGTGGTGATGGGCGCGGGAAACATGTACCCGGAGATCTTTGAAAAGGTTTTGGAGGCGGTTCCGGGCGTTTCGGAAAACTGGCAAGTCGCCGTCCGGCAGGAAGGTTTGCGCGATATCCTGGAATTTCGCCTGGAATTAAACAGTGGGACGACTGCCGGGACGGTCGAGCAAGAAGTGCAGAAGAATCTGGAATCCCTTTACCCGGATGTTTGGGAGAATCAGGCTTGCGGGATGTACCGGCTGGCCTTTCGCTTTTTACCTCCCCATACGCTCGTCCACGGGCGGAAGCGCAGACGCCTCGTCGACGAGCGCGGGGAGTGAGGGCGGCAGGAGGAGGGTAGAGCGTAGGGCGTACAGGAGGGGGTAACTTCCTTCCTACCCTGCTACCTGCCCCGTTGTTGGTTTTATCGGAAAGAAAAGGAATCGACTTGAACGAAAAATTTCAGACCTCTCTCAGCGGCGTCCGGCCTGCCCCGGTGATCTTTTCGGATTTTGACGGAACGATATCCTTGGTTGACGTTACGGACGTGATCCTGGAACGGTTTGCGGATTCCGCCTGGCGCCGGGTTGAAGAGGAATGGACGCGGGGATCGATCGGTTCCGAGCAGTGCCTGCGGCAGCAGATGGGGTTGGTTAAGGCAACCGCGGAACAGCTTGACGCGCTGATTGACGCCGTGCCGATCGACCCTGATTTCCCGAGTTTTTACCGCTTGACCCGGAAACACAACCTGCCCTTCTACATCGTGAGCGATGGTTTTGATTATCCTATTTGCCGGGTGATGAAGCGTGCCGGCATGCAGGGCGAGTTGCGCAACGGCGAGCGCCTCTTTTCCAGTGCGCTGCGCTTTGAGGATGGCAAACTGCGGGCGAGCTTTCCGCACAGCGGGGCCCCTTGCGCGCACGGCTGCGCCACCTGCAAGCCGGCCGTCATCGAGCGTGTGGGAGCCGGCCGGCGTCCTGTGGTTTTTATCGGCGACGGTCTTTCCGACCGCTGGGCCGTGGAACAAGCGGACATCGTTTTTGCCAAAGGCGAATTGTTGGATTACTGCCGCGCAAAAGAGCTTGCATACAATTCCTTTCAGACTTTCGGCGACATCGAGGCCGGCCTTGCCAGGTTGCTGGGCGCAGAAGCGGGCGATGGCGAACTGGCTCTGGGTGTGGCCGCGCAGGAAGGATTGTGAACCCCAATCATACATAGAGGAACCGTCACAAATGTCATTGCCTGATACGACCACTACGCGAACCGCGGAACTGCTGGCGCTCGAGCGGCAATATTGCTCGTTTGGCGACACGGTGCACTACCTGGATCCGCCCAAGTTTTTTTCCAATTGCGAAGGGGCCTACCTTTATGACGAGCAGGGCACGCCCTATCTGGATCTTCAGATGTGGTATTCGGCCGCCAGCTTTGGTTATAAGAACCCGCGGCTGAATGAAGCGCTCAAGCGGCAGATCGACCGCTTGCCGCAGCTGGCCTGCCAGTATTTGCACGCCGAGAAAGTGGAACTGGCGGCCCGGATTGCACAATATTGCGAAAAGCGCTTCGGGGTGAAGGGCCGGGTGCACTTCAATGTGGGTGGCGCGCAGGCCGTTGAGGATTCCCTGAAGATTGTGCGGAATGCCACGGGCCGGAACCTGATGTTTGCTTTTATGGGGGGCTACCACGGCCGCACGCTGGGGGCTTCCGCCATCACTTCCAGTTATCGTTACCGGCGCCGCTACGGGCACTTTGGCGACCGTGCGCAGTTTGTTTTTTATCCCTACTGCCACCGCTGCATCTACGGGCTCAAGCAGGAGACTTGCGGGCTTTACTGCGAAGAGCAGTTCGAAAAGCTTTTTGAGTCCGAATACTATGGCGCGTGGGATGCGAAGGCCGCCTCTTCCGAGTACGGCGCGTTCTACATTGAACCCGTGCAGGGCACGGGCGGCTACGTCATCCCTCCGGCTGACTATTTCAAGAGGCTCAAAGCGACCTGCGAGCGGCACAAGATCCTCATCGTCGATGATGAAATCCAGATGGGGTTTTACCGGACCGGCAAATTCTGGGGGATTGAGAATTTTGGCATTACGCCGGATATCATCGTGTTCGGCAAGGCCCTGACGAACGGGCTGAATCCGATCTCCGGTCTCTGGGCGCGGGAAGATCTGATCACGCCCGAGCTTTTCCCTCCGGGATCGACCCACTCCACTTTTTCCGCCAACCCGCTGGGAACGGCGGTGGCGCTTGAAACCCTGAAAATGCTGGAAGAAGAGGATTACGAAACCCTGGTGAACGAGAAGGGCGCCTATTTTCTTGCCGGGCTCCGCGAGCTTGCACAGCGCCATCCGAACTCGATCGGGCAGGTGGATGGACTCGGTTTGGCCTTGCGCGTGGAAGTCTCGAAGCCCGACCACATCACGCCGGACCGCGAACTTGCCGACCGCATCTTCAGCGAGGGGCTTGCCGGGAACCTGGACGCCGGCGGCCGCAAGATGGGACTGGTGCTCGATATCGGCGGGTATTATAAGAACGTCTTCACCATCGCTCCGGCTTTTTCCATTACCCGCCAGGAAATTGACCTCGCAATTGATCTGCTCGATCAACTTTTCAGCCGCTGCGCGCCACAATAACCCACAAGGCGCGCGGACCTGTTTTATCTCCTTCCTGAAGCCACTGCCTTTCGCGGTGGCTTCGTTTACCCTGCGCTCGTTTCCTGTCTTGGCTCTCTTTCAAGATTCCCTTTTGAACTGACGATGGTCTGGTTGCGTTGCCCCGGCGCTATCTACGGGATTGCCGAAGGCCGGGCAAACGCAGGGGACTCGTTTGAGGATTTTTCGGTTTCACTCCAGGGGGGAACGGACGGCGGCGGGAATCGGTGGGCCGCTCACTCTCGCCGCCTGTTTGTTTGTCGTGATGGGTACGGCGGGCAGTGCAAGAGCCGCCGGGGGGTTGAAGCCCGCGAAAGCTGCCAATCTGGTGAAGCACTACGCTTCACTGCCGCTGGCCTTTGAACCGAACCGAGGTCAGGCTGACCCCGGCGTCAAGTTTCTTGCGCATAGCGGGAACTCTACGATTTTCTTTAATGCAGCGCATATCTTCTTCATGCTGCGGAGCGAGGCGCCGCATCCCCCACGAACCTCGCCGCCCTCGGCCGTTTCCCGTCT
>CAYWMN010000112.1:0-5739 GCA_964459065.1 uncultured Acidobacteriota bacterium
CTTGCTCGAGACGTCCACCATCCGCACGCGCCCCTTGCGATCATAATGGCTCAAGCTTTTGGCTTTTTTCTTTTCCATCGGCTCCGGTTCCTTCCCCGCCGCAAGACCCCGTCGAACGCCTCGAAGATGCTCACGATAATTTCGGCAGCACATCCACCCAGTCGCCTGCCTGGAGCACAGTTTGATCCGGATGAATCACCAGCAGGCAATTGGCTGCAGCGGCGCCGGCCAGGTCTCCCGAGCCTTGCCAGCGAACGGTTTCGACCCTCGGCTCCCGGTGGCGCGTTTCAAAGCGCGCCGGCACAAACCTGGTGAAACCGCCCTTTTGCCGCGTCGGACTTCCCAGCCGAGCCCGGAGGAATTGCGGCCGCTCGAAATTTCCTCCACCGAGCGCTGCAATCGCCGGCCGGGCGAAAAGCTCGAAGGTCACATAGCTCGAGACTGGATTGCCGGGAAGCCCAAAGAAAAATGTGCCTTGCGCACGACCAAAAACCAGAGGCTTGCCGGGCCGCAGGGCGACGCTTTGGAAATAAAACTCGGCTCCCAACTCCGCCAGCGCTTCTTTGACAAAGTCATACTTGCCCACCGAAACGCCGCCACTCAGCAGCAAGAGATCCGTTTTCAGTCCTTCCTGCACCCTTTGCCGCAACGCTTCTTTGTTGTCTGGCCCAACGGGCATTTCACGGGGCATTGCTCCCGCGGCCCTCGACTGTGCAGAAAGCATCACCGAATTGCTGTTGCGAACCTGGTACCACTGGGGCGTCTGGTCGATCGGAACGATCTCGTCGCCCGTCGGGAGGATCGCCACCACCGGCTTGCGGCAGACGGAAACGTCTGCTTTGCCAACGGAAGCCATCAACCCGATTTCGCCCGCCCCTAACCGTCTGCCGCGCGGCAGGACCTGGCGTCCTTTGGGGGCCTCGCTGCCCTGGCGGGCAACATTTTCAAAAGGCGCCAGGGCCCGTTCGATTTGCACCCGGCCACCCTCGACGCGGGCGTGCTCCACCATGGCCACGGCGTCGGCGCCTGCGGGCAATGGCGCCCCGGTCATGATCTCGACGCACTGGCCTGGCTGGAGCGTCTCCGGCCAGTATTGCCCGGCGCGTACTTCGCCGGCAAGCTGCAACGTCGCGCCGGCGCCGGCGGCATCCTGGGAGCGGACGGCGAACCCGTCCCGCATGGAGCGGTGGAAAGGCGGATAGTCGCGGTCCGCGTGAACCGGTTCGGCCAGAATTCTACCGTCCGCCTCATTGAGAGGCACGTCTTCGGTGGGGGGGCTTTGTCTGGCCGCGCGGAGCTTTTCTTCGAGAACGGAAAGAGCTTCTTCGTAGCTGAGCATGATGGCGAATGGCTGGGGCCGCTCCTCCGCATTTTGAAGGCATCGCCGTCTGTGGGCCCCCGGCAGCCAGAGGGGGTTACCTTGAAGCGATCAGTTTCGCAACGCGGCTTTCATCGCGCCAGATGGCTTGCCCGCGTTCGGGGCCGGTTGAAACCATGGCGACTTCCACTCCAATCTGGTCAGAGAGGAAGCGCAGGTAATCCTTTGCCTTTTGGGGAAGCTGCGAATAATCCTGGAGTCCATAGGTTTTTTGTTTCCACCCCGGCAGGGTGCGATAGTTGACTTTAATCTGGTCGACGACGTCGATATCGGCCGGGAAACTTGTAAGCTTGCTCCCTTTGTATTCGTATTCGATGCCAACCGGAATTTCTTCCAGGGTATCCAGGATGTCCAGTTTCGTGATGATGACAGCGCTCAGGCCATTCAACCGGGCGCCGTAGCGCGCGGCGGGAACATCGAACCATCCGCAGCGGCGAGGACGTCCGGTGACCGCCCCGAACTCGTTCCCCTGCTTCCGGATCTCTTCGCCTTCGCTGCCATGAATTTCTGTGGGGAAAGGCCCGCTGCCCACGCGCGTCGTGTACGCCTTGGAGACGCCGATCACCGCGCCGATCCGAGTCGGCCCGACCCCCGTGCCCGTCGAGGCTCCTCCCGCCGTGGCGTTTGAGGAGGTTACAAACGGATACGTTCCGTGGTCGATGTCCAGCAGGGTGCCTTGCGCTCCTTCGAACAGGACTCGCTTACCGCGATCCATTTCCGTATTGAGATATTCTGAAACATCGATCAGGCGTGGAACCAACTGGCGCGCCGTTTCGAGGTACTCCGCAATCCAGTCTTCTCCGCCAAACGGGGTGCCTTCAAACAGCGCTGAGGCGATCCGGTCTTTTTCAGACAAGACTCCCTTGCACTTTTGCAGAAACGCTTCCGGGTTGCGCAGGTCGCAGGTGCGCAGGCCTCGCCGGGCCGCTTTGTCTTCGTAAGTGGGGCCGATTCCTTTGGCCGTCGTGCCGATCTTGGCTCCCCCGCGAACCTGTTCGGCCGCCACCTCGTGGCTCCGATGGTAAGGCATGATGAGATGCGCCCGGTCACTGATCAGAAGCCGGTCGCCCACCTTGATGCCGTTCGATTCGAGCGCCTCAACCTCCCGGGCCAGCGCCTCGGGATTGACAACAACTCCCGAGCCGATCACTCCGATGGTGTCTTCCCACAGGATTCCCGTCGGCACCAGTTGCAGGATAAATTTCTTGCCATTGGCCATGACCGTGTGGCCCGCGTTGGCCCCTCCCTGATACCGGGCCACAATGTCAAAGTGTTCCGCGAGGGCGTCAACGACTTTCCCTTTTCCCTCGTCGCCCCACTGGAGGCCGATCACGGTAACGTTTGTGTTGTCTTGGCTCATCATTTTGCCTTTGAAAACCGACACTACCCTTTCCATTGTACCCTGACCGGGAAGATGTTCGGCGAGTTAATCGGCGAGAACGGATGGCTTGTTACCGCAGCTTCCGCGTACGGAAGCCGCGCGCGAGCCACCCTTCTGCCGGACGGACAATCCGCAAAAGTCTAGATGTTTTTATCGAGCAGCTTGGAAATGGTGTCTTTGGGCTTTGCTCCCACAAGCTGGTCCTGGATCTGGCCGTTCTTGAATAACAAAAGCGTAGGAATGCTTCGAATATTGTACCGGCCCGCCACGGATTGGTTGTGATCAACGTTCAACTTTCCAACCTTGGCCCGGCCTGCATAATCGGTGGCAACCGATTCAACCGCCGGACTCATCATCCGGCATGGCCCGCACCACTCAGCCCAGAAGTCCACCAGCACCGGCTTGTCGGACTTCAGCACTTCTTCTTCAAAGTTTTGATCGGTAAATTCCAGTGTGTCATGGCCTGCCATTCGATAAATCCTCCCATTCGAGCAAATTGCATCTTGCTTACACCGCAGTTTTGGACGCTTTCCCCCTCAATTTGGCCTCATAAAGGCCTTGGTAGAGGCTGGCGTAATTCTTTGCAGACTGTTTCCAGGAGAAATCCTGGTGCATGCAGTTCTGCTGGAGCCTTAACCATGCTTTCTTGTCCCGAAAGACTGCGACTGCCTGCTCAATGCACTGCAGCAAAGCCTGCGGTGTATAGCTGCTGAATTTGAATCCCGTTCCGTTTTCTCCATCAAACGGGGTAATGGTATCGTCCAGTCCCCCTGTCGCGCGGACCACCGGCACCGTCCCGTACTTCAAGCTGTAGATCTGGTTGAGCCCGCAGGGCTCGTAGCGCGAGGGCATGACGAACATATCGGCGCCGGCCTCAATCTGATGGGCCAGGGCGTTGTCATAGGCGATGCGCGCCAGGAATTTTTCCGGGTACGATTCTGCCAGTGAACGGAATAACCCTTCGTATTGGGGCTCACCCGTTCCCAGTGCCACGATATACAGGTCTTTCCACATCAATTCGTCGGCAATCTTGGCGATCAGGTCGAATCCTTTTTGCGTCACAAATCGCGAAACAATTCCCAGCACCGGCCGATCGAGCTCGGGTTCGCGGGCGCCCATCTTTTCCAGCAGCGCCTTTTTGCAAGCTTGTTTCCCTGCCAGATTTTCAGGCGTGTAGTTTGCCGGGATCAGTTTGTCCGTTGCGGGGTTCCACTCCTCGTAATCCACGCCGTTCAGAATGCCTTGCACGCTCGCCGCCCGGCTTCTCAGGACACCTTCCAACCCGTATCCGAATTCCTCGGTCTGGATCTCCTGGGCGTATTTCCGGCTGACGGTTGAGACGCTGTCGGAGAAAACGATCCCGCCTTTCAGCAGGTTGATCTTGCCGTAATACTCCAGCCCCTCAATCTTGAACAGGCTCTTGTCGAGCGATATCTCCCCCATCGTCTCCCGAGGGAAGAGGCCCTGGTAGGCGATGTTGTGAATTGTAAACAGCACAGAGGTATGCTCAAAAAACGGGTCGTCGGCGTAAAGGCTGCGGAGATAAGCCGGGATCAGCGCGGCCTGCCAGTCGTGGCAATGGATGACCTCGGGCGGTTTGGCGCTCCGCTTCATAAATTCCAGCGCGCCCATCGAAAAGGCCGCAAAACGCTTCGCGTTATCCGGATAGTCTTTGCCGCCGGCCATATAGAGCTGGTCGCGGTCAAAAAACTCCGGGCAATTCATCAAGTAGGTCCGGACCCCGTTCGTTGCTTCAACTTCCTGCATTGAAACGAACTTGAACCCGGAAGAAAGCGGAACCGTCAGGTTGTGAGTGGTGGCGACGATGTTTCCAGGTTTGGTCTTTCGGTAACGCGGAAGGATGACTTCAACTTCGTGCCCGAGGGAGGCCAGTGCCTTCGGCAGCGAGCCCACAACATCTGCCAGGCCGCCTGTCTTCGAATATGGCACGCCTTCGGATGCGACAAATACAATTTTCACCGGGACCATCCTCTTGATATATTCAATTCGGCAAATAAGCTAAATTAGAGGATGGAGTCCTCAAAGTCAAGGTTCTGAGTAGGGTCCTTTGGGCGTTGAAGCGGCTTGGCCCCGCCGGAGCGTGGTGCTGCCGGGCCCCACAACCTTTAAAATGTCCTGTCCGCAGTTCCTCCGGGCGGCAGATGGGAGCGGGACACTGTATGACGACTTTTTTGCGTCACCGGGTAGTTTCAGACCTTAAATATAGGTTGATTGATCAGAATCCCCGCTTAAGGCGCTTTTTGTTCTCATTGATTTATCGGAATGAGGATACGGACATCCTGTTTTGCGGTTCCAGGCTGCGTGTCAACAGAAGGAAGGAGGCCAGTTACATCCACGCCTACAAACACGCCGAATCCGCGGCCGCGCTCAGGGAGGAGCTGGGACCTCTTCTAAGTCTGGCCCTCCTGCTGACCCCGCAGGACACTTTTGTGGATATCGGCGCCAATGTGGGTTTTTACTCATCCATTTTGTCGCGGCTGGGCCACATCTATCCGCAGATGCGCTTCTATGCTTTTGAGGCGAACCAGGATACCGCCAGTCGTTTGCGGCTTTCCCTGGAGGGCTGCAACGTTCAAATTTTCGACTTTGCGCTCTCCAATCAGGACACGGAACTGGAGTTTGTGGAAGGAGGCTCATCCGCGACCTTTGGCTTCAAAGGCAACATGCACGACCAGCAAATCCCGGACCGAACTCAAAAGGTCCGGGCAAAAAAGCTGGATAGCGTTGGCGTTGCGGGGAACTCAATCGTGATGAAGATTGACGTCGAGGGCCATGAGCGCCAGGTCCTGGAGGGAGCAGAAGGTTTGTTGCGCGCTAACCGCGTGAAGGCAGTGTATCTGGATGGCTACCGGGACGACCTCCTGCCCCAATACCTGGCGTCAAAGGGATTCCTGCTCTACGACGGCAGGAACCTGAGTGCCAACGGGGATGAATACCATTTGCTCGCCATTCATCGGGG
>CAYWMN010000112.1:5839-11306 GCA_964459065.1 uncultured Acidobacteriota bacterium
GGCCGGTTGACCTGCTTCCGGAATTCAGGGGCTCAGTTTCCATGCCTAAATCGTATCGTCCCAAGCTCGGCCAGCACTTTCTCGCGGATGTCCGCTATCGCACCCGAATCGTTCAGACGCTCGGCTTGCGCCCGGACGATCTGGTCATCGAGATCGGGCCGGGCCACGGAGCCATAACGCCGCTGCTGGCTGCGCAGGCGCGGCAGGTGGCCGCCGTGGAAGTGGACCCTGCCCTGGCCGCCGAGCTCCGGCAGGATTTGGCGCCGAGGGTGGAAATCATCAACGCCGACATTCTGGGCGTGGACATTGCCGCGATCTGCCGGCGCTTCCAGGCCCGCAAGTGCTTTGTTTTCGGCAATCTTCCTTATTACATTACCTCGCCCATCCTTCACCATCTGTTGCAGTTTGCCGGCTCGATCCGGGCCATGGGGTTGCTGGTTCAGCGTGAAGTGGCCCTCCGCCTGGCCGCACGCCCCGGCACCCGCGATTACGGATACTTAACCGTTCTGGCCGCTTTATATGCTTGTCCACATATTGCGTTCGAGGTCCCTCCCGGAGCGTTTTCTCCGCCGCCCAAAGTCCACTCCGCACTGGTTTATTTTGAAATGCATTCCCCGGATGCCAGAATCGGCCGCGGTCGCGAGGAAGCGTTCCGGGCCTTCCTGAAGCAATGTTTCACGCAAAAGCGGAAGAAGCTGCTCAATTGCCTTGCTGCTGTCTATCCTCGTGAGCGCGTTCAGGCGGAGCTTGGCGGAATTCCTGTGCCCCTCAACGCCCGCGCTGAAGAGCTTTCCCTCGATGATTTCATTGCGCTGTTCACAAACCTTGGTCCAGCCAGCAGGACGAGCCGCGGCTCGAACAACGCCGGCCGTCCCGGTGCGATGAACGATTGACGTTCACCCGACCGCGCGGATCGTAGCTGTGGTAAGATGCTATTGGTAAAGTTTAGGAGGAATCAGTATCCCGGCAAGCACTCATAAGTTACGCGCCATCCCGCTTGGAGGCCTCGGCGAGTTTGGAATGAACATGATGGTCTTCGAGTATGGCGACCACGCCATCGTCGTTGACTGCGGCATCATGTTTCCGGACACCGAACTGCCCGGCGTCGACATCATTATTCCCGACATTACTTATCTTCGTGCGATTCGTGAGCGGATTCGAGCCATTATTCTGACGCACGGCCATGAAGACCATATTGGCGCGCTTCCTTACGTGCTGGATGAAATCGACGCGCCCGTTTATGGAACCCCATTTACCCTGGCGCTGGTCAAGCCCAAGCTGATGGAGCACGGCATGGAGGAAGACGTCGTTCTCCGTGAGATGACGCCCCGAGCGCCTTTTGACCTGGGGCCGTTCCATATCGAACTCATTCACCTGACGCACAGCATCATTGAGGCCGGCGGGCTTGCCATTACCACTCCGGTGGGGACCGTCATTCACACGGGCGACTTTAAGTTTGATCCCACCCCCATGGATCAGAAGCAGAGCGACCTGCACACGCTGGCCGATTACGGCCGCAAAGGTGTTCTGGCGCTGTTTTCGGATTCGACCAATGTTGACCGGCCCGGCATTACGCCGTCTGAACGGGCGGTGCGCGAGCGCTTGTCGGAAATCATTGCGGGGGCCAAGGGACGAGTTTTTATCTCCTGTTTTTCGACTTCCGTGCACCGGCTCCAGATTGTTGCCGATCTGGCCCACCAGTATGGGCGGCGCCTGGGATTCCTGGGGCGGAGCATGGGTCAGATTTCCGAGATCACGCAGCAGATGGGAAAACTGCAAGTTCCTCCGGGTGTGCTGGCAGCCCCGCAGGAGCTTAAGAAGTTGCCCCGCTCAAAGGTCGTGACGGTGCTGACCGGAAGCCAAGGCGAGCCGATGGCGGCGCTTCCGCGCGTTGCGGTAAACCGCCACAAAGCCATCGCCATCGATCCCGGCGACGATGTCGTGATTTCCGCCCGTGTCATTCCGGGCAATGAGAAATCCATCTTTCGGATGATTGACCACCTCTATCGCCGCGGAGCTCATATTCATTACGAAGACGGCAGCCAGCCTCCCGTCCACGTTTCCGGCCACGGAGCCGCCGAAGAGCTGAAGCTGATGCTCAACCTGGTCCGGCCTCGTTACTTTATTCCTATCCACGGTGAGTACCGGCAACTCTTCCGCCACATGGAGATCGCTCAGCAAGTCGGGCCCGGGACCGAAGAAGTGTTTATGCTCGAAAGCGGAGACGTCCTGGAGTTTGACGGCGAAGGTGCGCGGCGCGCGGATCGTGTTAAGGTCGGGCGCGTGTGTATCGACGTCGGAACCCTGGATGAGGTGGGCGACGTCATTTTGAAAGAACGGCGTCATATTTCCGAGGATGGAATCGTTATTCCCATCCTGGCCATTAACGAGCACACTGGCCGGCTGGAAGTCGCGCCGGAGATCGTTTCACGCGGTTTTGTTCCCATGGATGAGGCTAGAGACTTGCTGGAAAGCGCTCAGCAGGTGATCTTGAAGACGATTGAAGTTTCCGATTCGGAAGAGGTTGCTGACTGGGGGGTCATCAAAGAGAAGATTCGAACCGCCTTGCGCCGCCACTTTGATCGGGAAACCGGAAAGCGGCCCATGGTTCTTCCTGTTATCCTGGAAATATAAGTTGTTGAACCTGGGACTGTTAACTGGCATTTCTTAATTCCCCCGCCTCAAAATTTTCATTGTTTACGGCGTTGGCCAGGCGTGGTAGCATGGGTGCTTGGATGGGGATTGCGCCACCCCTTGGGTAGTCAAGCCAAAGGGAAAATTTTTGGATGCGTATGGAACTGCGCGTTTAGTGTTAGTCTAACCGCAGCACCATAGTCTGTCTGAGAGATTACGGCGCATGGCGACATCCCCCTCAAACGGCAAGAAGGGCGCCCCCTCCGGCGGGTGGCTGGCTGACGCGCACCGTCAGCGTGAACTTGTTGGTTTTCTGCTTGTTGTTTTAGGTCTTTTAACACTCTTCAGTCTGGCTTCCTACTTTCCACAAGATCCATCTCTCAATACCAGCAGCGGTGCGGCCGGAACAATTCATAACTGGATTGGGATCGTCGGGGCCTACACTGCCGATACGCTGGCCCAGCTTTTCGGATGGGTCTCCTACCTGATTCCCGCGGGCTTCATTTTCCTCGGACTCGGGCTTGTGCGGGCGCGACCTCTTGCGGCGCCACGGGCCAAAGTGTTTGGCTTGATCTTGATGATCGCATCGGTCGGTGCGCTGCTTGACTTGTTTCCCTACACGCCCCGCATCGATGGAGTCGTTGGGGGAAGCGGTGTGGCGGGCTATCTTGTGGCGACGGCGCTGCTTCACGCCTTCAACACGCTCGGTGCCGTTATTATTGCGGGCGCGGTGTTTTTGAGTTCGTTGTTTCTCGTCACGAAGTTTTCGTTCACCTGGGGCGTCGACTTTTTTCATCGCCGCTTCCGGTTTGTGAAAGTGGCGGCGGACCGCTGGCAGGCCTGGCGGGAGGAACGGCGAAAGCAGCGGCTGCGGCGGAAGGTTGAACGGGCGAAGGTCAGTGGCAAGCAACCGGTGGTGATGCAGCAAGCTAAAGAACTCTCGCCTCGAGTTGAATCTAAAGAAGACTCTCCCAAGATCCTCAAGCGCCAGGCTCCCGTGCTACAAGCTTCGGGCGCTTCCGCAAGCCTGGGGGCAGAGGACGCTGATGAGGTCTTTGAGCCGTTTGATTCTGAGCCGGAATCCGGCATGGAGGATGAACAAGCAACGGCCCCCGGCCTCCGCAGTGCTGCCGGCCGGGTCCGACGTGGCGCCTATAAACTTCCGAGTCTGAATCTTCTGAGCAGGCCCGAAAGCGAACAGGGAGTTGACGAAGAAGCACTCAAAGAACGCGCGGTTCGTCTGACGGAGAAGTTCAGTGAGTTTGGCGTGATGGGCGCTGTTACCCAGATCCATCCCGGTCCGGTGGTGACCACTTACGAATTCAAGCCGGAAGCTGGAATTAAGTACAGCCGCATCGTGAACCTTGCCGACGACCTTTGCCTTGCGCTCAAGGCGGAATCGATTCTGATCGAGCGCATTCCCGGCAAGTCGACGGTTGGGATCGAGGTGCCCAATCCTCATCGGGAGACAATTCACCTGCGTCAGCCGCTCGAGTCGAGGGAATTTGAAAATCCTTCCTCCCGGCTGATGGTTGGCCTTGGAAAGGATATTACCGGGAAGATCAAGGTTGCGAACCTGGCCCAAATGCCGCACCTGCTGATTGCCGGTTCCACCGGATCCGGCAAGAGCGTTTCAATCAATTCGCTCATTGTTTCCTTGCTTTACAAGGCCACGCCGGATCAAGTGAAGCTGATCCTGATTGATCCCAAACGCCTGGAACTGAATCTCTATGACGGCGTGCCGCACCTGTTCACTCCCATTGTGACCGAACCCAAGCAGGCCGCCAACGTGCTTCGCCGGGCCACGCTCGAAATGGAAGCGCGGCTCAGGAAATTGGCCGAGCATGGCGTGCGGAATATCGAGCAATACAACAAGTTATTTGAAGACAATACCACGCTGGATCTGTTCGATGCGGATCCTGACCAGAACCGGCCTCTGCCTTACATTGTGATTGTCATTGACGAGCTCGCCGATCTGATGATGGTGGAGCCTCAGGGGGTTGAAGAGGCTATTACGCGCCTGGCGCAGATGGCGAGGGCGGTTGGCATCCACCTGATCCTTTCCACACAGCGCCCCTCGGTCGACGTCATCACGGGCCTGATCAAAGCCAACCTTCCTTCCCGGATTGCATTCCGCGTGGCGTCGAAAGTGGATTCGAGAACGATTCTGGATTCCAACGGAGCCGAAGCCCTGTTGGGACGCGGCGACATGCTTTTCCTTCCACCGGGCACGGCGCGTTTGGTCCGGCTTCACGGAGCGTTTGTCACCGAAAAGGAGATCGAAAAGGTTGTTGATTGGTGGAAGGCTCAGTCCGAACCTCAATACAACGAAGAATTCCTGAAGCCGGTCAAGGACAAGGACGACCGCAGCGGGGAACTGGACGAAGAAACCGATTCTTCCGACATCGATTCCGCTTATGACGATGCTGTGCGGGTGGTTGTGGAATCCGGCAAGGCCTCCACTTCGCTGCTGCAGCGACGGCTCAGGCTCGGTTACGGCCGCGCCGCGCGCCTGCTCGACTTGATGGAAAGAGACGGCATTATCAGTGCTCCGGATGGTTCAAAACCCCGCGAGGTCCTGAAGCCGCCCGACTGGCTGCAGGAAATTGACACTTCCCTCCGGTAGGCGTGTTTTGGGGCCTGTAATCTCCTTGAAAAGCTCTTTTACATTGAATGGGTTTCCACGCTCGCACCGCACTCGGTTCCGCGTTTCTTGACAGAAAAGCAAATCCATCTGAAAATGGAAAAGATTTGCCGCGGTAGCTCAGGTGGTAGAGCGCAGCCCTGAAAAGGCTGGCGTCGGCGGTTCAACTCCGTCCCGCGGCACCATTCT
>CAYWMN010000113.1:0-8683 GCA_964459065.1 uncultured Acidobacteriota bacterium
AAGTACGCCGAATATCTTTACCGCTCCGGAAAAAAAGCGAGCGCCCAGGATCTCAACAAGCTCCAGGCGGCCGCCAACTCCAAATTCGGCAGCCTTTCGGGCGATGTTGCGGGCAACAAAAAAGATCTCGAAGCCACCCAAAAAGCCCTGCTGGGCGCCAAAGGGGAACTGTCGGGCGCGATTGCCCGCACACATGGCGAACTGGTGGCTTTAGCCCACCGCACGGACCGCGACTACTTTGAATTCAAGCTGCCCAAAAAGCACGCGCGCCAAAGAGTGGGCGGGATCGTGGTTGAGCTGCTGAAGACCAATCACAAGAGGAATCTCTACACGCTCAATCTGTTTTTTGACGATAAGCGGACGGAACGGAAGGATAACGCGCTCGACCAGCCCGTGTTCTTTTACGTGCAAGGCGCCTCAAGCCCGCTGGAACTTGTGGTCAACAAGCTGAGCAAGAACATGGTCAGCGGATACTTGAGCACCCCGAAAGGGCTTTTCCCCAAGACGCCCAACGTCCTTACGAGCCGGCCCAGTTAACCGGCGCGGACGCCCGGGCTGGCCCGGAACGCCCGTCCCGCTTGCGGGAACAGGTATCCCTGTTCCCGGCGGTCGAACGTCCGTCGCCTTTTCGCCTGTAGTGGAATCGGCCGGTTTTATTTTTGGGGTGCGGCTGCGAGGTGGTTATCAAGGACCTTGGCCAGATCTTCATAGGGCCGGGCGCCGACCACCTGCTCGATGATTTTCCCGCCCTTGATCAAGAGCAGGGTCGGAATGGACCGGATGCCGAACTTGGCCGCCAGATCCGGCGCTTCATCGACGTCGACCTTGGCGAAGTTGACATCGTTGCCGTACTTTTCCGCTAATTTCTCAAAAGCCGGGGCGATCATGCGGCATGGGCCGCACCAGGCTGCCCAAAAATCTACGAATACAGGCTTGGTATCGCTTTCGAGTTTGGACCATTCTGCGACGGTCACATGCTGGATGTTTGCCATAATCGTTTGTTTCTCCTTGGTAATTGCTGCTAAATATAGGATGCATCAGGGCAACAGAAGTTGCGAAGGAAATTTTGCCACAGTGTCATTCATTATCAAAAGCTTAAGTGCAGTGTCCGGCGCGCCTGCGGGCCCCGGGCGCGGCAGTCAGGGAGGAAAAGCGGATGGCGGGACGATGGCTTTTTAAGTCGGATCCTGAGCATTATTCGTTCGAGGATTTGCTTCGGGACAAGAAGACGGTTTGGGACGGAATCGCCAATAATCTGGCTTTGAAGCACTTGCGCACGGCGCGGCCCGGTGACCCGGTGATGATTTATCATTCGGGCGGCGAGCGGGCGATTGTGGGCCTGGCGGAAGTCTTGAGCGATCCTTATCCCGATCCCCGGCAGAAGGACCCTAAACTTGCGGTGGTGGATATCGCGGCGCGCGAAAAGCTCGCGTGTCCGGTGACGCTCGCCCAGATCAAAAGCCGGGCCGCTCTTAAAGATTTTGACCTGGTGCGTCTGCCCAGGCTTTCCGTCATGCCGGTTCCTGCGGCTGCGTGGAAAGCCCTGCTGGCCCTGGCAAAAAAGTAAGGAACTGCGGCCTGACTGATGACCCGAATCTGCAATCCTGCTAGCGAACTCGAAAAGCTTCAGCAGCAGGTGGTGGCCTGCACGCGCTGCCCCCGGCTGGTCGAATACCGCGGGAATGTGGCGCGGGTGAAACGCCGGATGTTCCGCGATTGGGAATACTGGGGAAAGCCGGTGCCGAGCTTCGGCGACCCCAACGCCGAGCTCCTGATTGTGGGTCTTGCGCCCGCCGCGCATGGCGCCAACCGCACCGGGCGGATGTTTACCGGCGACCGCTCGGGCGATTTCCTCTTTCGGCGATTGTATGAAGCCGGCTTTGCCTCGCAACCCGATTCACACGCCAGGGAAGACGGGCTGCGGTTGCGGCGCTGCTACATTACGGCTTCGCTGCGCTGCGCGCCGCCGGCCAACAAACCGCTGCCGGAAGAATTGCGCAACTGCGAGCCTTATTTTGAGCAGGAGCTGCGGCTGCTGGGGAACGTTCGCGCCGTGCTGGCGCTGGGCCGGATCGCCTTTGACCGGTACCTGCAGGTGCTGCGCAAGCACGTCGAGCTTCCCGCGCGTTCCGCGATGCCTTTTGGGCACGGGGTCCAATACGCGATGCCCGACCGACGCCCGCGCCTTTTTGCGTCCTACCACCCCAGCCAGCAGAACACCCAGACCGGCAAGCTGACGCCCGAGATGATGCGGCGCGTGCTCGAGCAGATCGACCGCTACCTGCAAGGCTAGGTTCTGCTTCGGCGCGCCGCTCGGCGGGACCCGGCGCGGCCTAATCCATCAGCATGCCGCCGTTCACCTCGATGGTTTCTCCCACCATATATCTTGCGGCGGGCGATGCCATGAACACGATAACGTCGGCGATTTCTTCCGAGGTTCCGGCGCGTCCCAGCGGAATGTTGGCGACGAATTTTTTGAAGACTTCCGGGGGGCTGTACTTTTCATGATAGGGCGTGGCGATGACGCCGGGCGAGATGGAATTTACCCGAACTCCGTGGGGCGCCAGCTCCTTGGCCAGGCTTTTGGTGTAGGTGATCATTCCGCCTTTGGCTGCCGCATAAACTCCCGAACCGACCCCGCCGCCGTTGCGGCCGGCAATCGAACTCACGTTGATGATGCAGCCGCTTTTGCGCGCCGCCATTTCTTCCCAAACCGCTTTCACGCAGAGGTAGACGCTTTTCAGGTTCAGGTCCATCACCTGGTCCCAGTACTCCTCGGTCATTTGGGGAAGCGTGTGGCGTCCCAGCAGGTCGCCCGCGTTGTTCACCAGGATGTCGATGCGCCCCCACTGCTTGCGCACCGCGTCCACCATGGCCTGGACCTGGGCTGCGGAAGTGACGTCGGCCTGGAGGGTGATCGCCTCGCCGCCTGCTTTGCGAATCTCGCCGGCGGCCTGCTCGGCTCCGGCCTGGTTCTTGTGATAATTCACGCCGACTCGCGCTCCGGCGGCTGCCATTGCCAGGGCGGTAGCGTATCCGATGCCGCTTGAGGCGCCGGTAATCAGCGCAATTTGGTCTTTCAAAACCATAAGTCCCTCCCGAAATTAAAGATGGATTTTTATGTTACTGCGCGTTGATTCGAATTGCCATGATGGCACGTTCGAAGAAAAGATAAAATAAAAACGTTGGCAACCTTTCGTGTTTTTTGATAATCCTTATAAATTAAACCTGCAGGGGCGGTTCTCAAGAATCCGGGGATGATCCAACCTCAGCAGCAGGCTTACATCACTCCGAAACATGGGGATGCAGACGCATGATTGAAGTCGAAAATCTGACCAAACGGTACGGTCCCACCCTGGCAGTTTCAAACGTCAGTTTTAATGTCCAGGAAGGGGAAATTCTGGGATTCCTCGGCCCGAACGGCGCCGGAAAAACCACCACCATGCGCATCATCACGGGGTTCCTCTCGGCCTCCGAGGGGCGGGTGCGAGTTTCCGGGTTCGACGTTGCCGACGAGCCGCTGGAGGCGAAAAAGCGCATCGGCTACCTTCCTGAAATTCCTCCCGTCTATCCGGACATGACGGTCAACGAATACCTGGCGTTTGTGGGACGCATCAAGGGCGTTGCCCGCGGCGACCTTAAAAAGCGGATTGGAGAAGTCAGCGAAAAGTGCGCGGTCACCGATGTGGCGAAACGCCAGATTGGGAAGCTGTCCAAAGGCTACCGCCAGCGCGTGGGCCTGGCGCAGGCGCTGCTTACGAATCCCGACGTCCTGATTCTTGATGAACCCACCGCGGGACTTGATCCCAAGCAGATTATCGAGACGCGGGAATTGATCAAGGGGCTTGCGGGGCAGCATACCGTTATTTTGAGCACTCACATTCTTCCCGAGGTTTCCAAAACCTGCCAGCGCGTGGTGGTGATCAATCAGGGCAAAGTGGTGGCCCAGGGAGCGCCGGACGAACTGACCGCGCGGCTGCAAGGTTATGAAACGGTTCTCTTGAGCGCGCAAGGCCCGGCGCCGGAGATCATGAGCAAGCTGCAGTCGGTGCCGGGAGTGAATCTGGTTGAGCCGCGCGATGCCGCCCAATCCCGCGTCACCCTGGAGGTTCACGTTGAGAAGGGCAGCGACGTGAGGGCCGAACTGGCGCGCGCCGTGGTGGAGTCCGGCTGGGGCTTGTATGAATTGACCACCAGCGGCATGAGCCTGGAAGACATCTTCCTGAAGCTGACCACTCACGACCGGAGCGAAGGAAAGCCGGCTTCCGGGGAGCTTGGGGCCCCAACCGAGGCCGCCCAAGACAGCCCGGCCCCGGACGACGCAGGCAAAACGGAAAATTAATTCCCAATAGCGGCGCCGTTTCGGCTTCCGCCGAGCCGTGGCGGCCCGCAACTCATTTGAGGGGACATCGCAATGCGCAATATTCTGGCAATCGCGGGAAAGGAACTTCGCTCCTATTTCCATTCGCCCATCGCCTATCTGGTGATGGCCGTCTACTCGGTTCTGTGCGGGTTCTTTTTCTACAGCTTTACGGCCACTTACGTGATGCAGTCGCTCCGCATGCAGGCCATGGGAGGCATGGGCGCCCCGCATATGACGCTGAACGAATACGTTGTTCGGCCGCTGTTCGAAGGTGTGCTTTCCGTAGTGCTTCTGCTCCTGATTCCGCTGATCACCATGCGGCTTTATGCGGAAGAAAAACGCTCCGGAACGATCGAACTTTTGCTGACCTCGCCGGTGACCGACTTTGAAATCATCCTGGGGAAATTTCTGGGAGCCCTGCTGCTTTACGCCACGCTGGTGATCATCACGTTTGCTTACGTCAGCACCTTGTTTATTTACGGGAACCCCAACGGCAAGCCTCTGCTGGCGGCGGCGCTGGGTCTTTTTCTGTTTGGAGGCGCGCTGCTGGCGCTGGGCATGTGGATTTCGACCTTTACGAAAAACCAGATTGTCGCCGCGGTGGTTTCCTTCGCGGTTTTTCTGCTCTTTTATGTTTTTGACTGGGTCACCGCTTATTCCAGCGGCACGCTGGGCAAGGTGTTTTCCTACCTGGCTTTCACCACCCACTTTGATACGTTTGCGAAGGGCGTGATCGACTTGCGCGACGTGGTCTACTACGTGTCGGTCATCGTGTTGGGCGTTTTCCTGACGGCGCGCTCGGTTGAAGCTCTGAAGGGGAGGGTTTGAGAAGATGGCAGCAACGGATCCGAAAAAAAGCGGCGGTGGGCGGCGCATCCTTCAGGGCGTGAACCTTGCCATCTATACGCTGATTGGCATCGCGATTGTGGTGCTGATCAACTGGTTTGTGAACCGTCACGACCGGCGCCTGGACCTGACCCCGAACCATATCTACAGCCTTTCGCCCCAGAGCAAGAAGATCCTCCACGATCTCAAGCGGAACGTCACGATTTACGCCTTTGACCGCAAGGCGGCCTTCAGCCAGAGCCGCGACTTGCTGAGCAACTACTCCATCGCGTCCGATCACGTCACCGTGGATTACGTGGACCCGAATCGCCAGCCCGCTCTCGCCAAGCGGTATGGCATCACAAGCTACGGGACCATTGTGGTGGCCTCCGGCCAGCGGCACTTCCAGGCTCAGAGCACCAACGAGCAAGGCGTGACCAACGCTTTGATTCGGGTTCTGAAGGGCGAGAGAACCGCCTGCTTTATTGAGGGGCACGGCGAGCGTGATTTAACCAGCACGGGCCGCGACGGTTTCCAGAATCTCCGCCAGGAACTGGGCAACGAGAGTTACCAGTCGAAGACTCTGATGCTGCTCCAGAAGAACGAGATTCCAGCCAGTTGCGGCGTGGTGGTCGTCGCGGGTCCCCAGCACGACTACCTGCCGCCGGAAATCAAGACCCTCCAGACTTATGTGGACAACGGCGGCCGAGCGCTGTTGATGCTGGACCCCGGCGTGAAATTGCCGAATTTTGACAAGCTACTGGCGGGGTGGGGCATCAACGTCCGCAACGATATTGTGGTGGACCTGAATCCCATGGCCCGGCTTTTCGGCACCTCGCCGGATATGCCGCTGATCATCAGCTACGGGACCAACGAGATTGTGCAGCCACTCCAGCGGGAGGCGACCTTGTTCCCGCTCACCCGCTCGCTGGGCGTCAGCCAGAATCCTCCCGCGGGTTCGTCGCCGCAGATGCTTTGCCAGACCTCCGACAACAGTTTTGGCGTTGAAGGCTTCAACCCCAACATGCAGAAAGTCTCTTTCCGGCCCGGCAAGGATATCAAGGGTCCGCTGACCGTGGCCGTGGCGGATACCCTCAGCGGCCAGGCGGGCAAGGACAAAAAGGCGGAGGGGCGCGTGGTGGTGACGGGAACCTCGCTGGTGGCCTCGAACGCCTACCTGGGATTCCAGGGCAACCGCGACCTTGTGATGAACATGGTGAACTGGCTCTCGGCGGAGACGGACCTGATTTCCATCCGGCCCAAAGAAACGCAAAGCCAGCACCTGAACCTCAACCAGCGGCAAATGGGCCGCCTGCTCTATTTGGGAGTTTTCGGGCTGCCGCTCTGCATCATTCTGATTGGTGCCGGAGTCTGGTGGCGTCGTCGGAGATGAATAAAAAATACCTCAACACTTTAATTGCACTGGCTGTTCTCGCAGCCCTTTGGGGCGCCTTCAGCTATGTGGGCCGCAAGAAGAGCCCCAGGAAGAAGGCCGCTGCGACGGCCAAGGCGCAGCATATTTTCCCCGTGGCGCGAGGCCACATCACGTCCGTGACCTTCCAGCCTTCGGGCGCGAAGGCCATCACCTGCGCCCGGCAGGGCGAGAAGTGGGTGATCACCCGGCCCCTTAAGCTGGCCACGGATTCTTCCACCATCGACGGCTTCCTGAACAGCTTGGTGGATCTCGCGCCCAGCGAGGTGGTGAGTGAGCACCCCACGAGCTTAAAGGACTTCGGCCTCGATCCTCCCCACGAAACGATTGACGTTACCACCGACTCGAAGCCCGCCCGGTTCACTCTGCTGCTGGGCGACTCGACGCCCACCAATGACGGGATTTATGCGCAGGTGAAGGGCCAGCCGCGCGTCATGACTCTGGCAAGCGCCATGAAGACCTCGCTTGAGAAGAACTTGTTTGATCTCCGGAACAAGCAGGTCACCACGCTCAAGTCCAGCCAGATTGACCGCATCGCCGTGACTTCAAAAACCGGCCATTATACGCTGGTCAAAAACCCGGAGGGCGTTTGGGACCTGATGCTTCCTCCGGCTGTTCGCGCCGACCACTTTACAGTGGAAGGTTTGGTGGATGAACTGGGCAGCGCCTCGATGCAAAGCGTGGTGGCTGAATCGAAGCGCAACCTCGGCAAGTACGGCTTGCTCGATCCCTCCCTGACGCTCCATTTGAGCGGCCCCGGTGGGAGCCAGACGCTGGTGGTGGGCAAGGCAACCGGCAGCAGCTACTATGCCATGAACAACGCCCTGGACCCGGTCTTTACCCTGGGCACCAACTTCATGTCCCAGTTCCAGAAGTCCGCTTCCGACCTGCGTTCCAAAGATCTGTTTACCTTTTCCACCTTTTCAGCCAACCAGGTGACGGTGACCGGCCCCAAGGGCCGCCGCGTCTTTGCGCGGGAAAATAGCAAGTGGAGCCAGACCTCCCCGAAGAAAGAGATTGAGACCTCATCGAAAGTGGAAAGCCTGGTGGACAATCTGCGGGATTTGAACGCCACTTCGTTCCCCCAAAAGCACCCGACCGATCTTGCCGCCTATGGACTCTCGAAGCCCCTTTATACCTTCCAGGTGCAATACGGCAGCAAGAACCAGACCCAGACCGTGGAACTCGCAAAAGCCGGCGGCCACTATTACGCCCGCCGTTCCACCGACCTGGTTCCCTCGGAAGTTTCGCAGGACGCCTTCAACGCCGTGGTTAAAGCTCTCGGCGCTCTGTGATGGAATTCCCAGCCGTCTCCTGATATAGTGTCTTGCTTCCCTTGCCTGCAATCGCTCCGGCCAGCCGGAGTGTGCCGCGGCGGGGCGGGGCGCGAGCGCCGCAATCGAAACTTGGAAAGAGAGCTTCACACCAACAATGCGCATTACAAAAATAGAAACAGCGGTTCTGGAAGCGAATTATGACTGGACACTGGTCAAGGTCAGCACGGACACGGGCCTGGTTGGCTGGGGCGAGGCTTTTGTTGCGCCCGGCGTGGCGGGCGTCATCCGGGGCTTTAATGAATTCCTGCCGGGCGAAGACCCGCGCGACGTTGACCGCCTGGGCCGGCTGATGCGGACGGCGCTGGGAGCGGCGGGAACTTCCGGCATGAGTTACCACGCCATCAGCGGCGTTGACGCGGCGTTGTGGGATCTGGTGGGCAAGTCGGCCAAGCTGCCCATCTATCAATTTCTGGGCGGCAAGTACCGCGACCGGATTCGGATTTACGCCGATTGCCACGCCGGCGAAGGGCTTTCGAGCCTGTCCGCCATGCTGCTGCCGCGCACGCCCGCCTGGGCGCTCAAGCGCGGCGCCAAGCAGGAGCCGGGCGAGCGCTGGCGGAAGGATCTGCCCACCCGCGCCGAGCTCAGCACCAAGTTCCACGGCGGGCAAAAGTCGGAAGCCTCCGAGATTCGCCCGGAAAACTACGCCCGCCGCGCGCGCCAGATGAAGCGCCAGGGCTTCACGGCCTTGAAGTTTGATATCGACGTTCCCAGCAAGTATTCGCT
>CAYWMN010000113.1:8783-11246 GCA_964459065.1 uncultured Acidobacteriota bacterium
ACGGGCGAGAACCACTACCAGCGCCACCAGTTCCGCGAGCTGATGGAGCGCGGCGCGATCGATATCGCCTCGCCGGATTTTCAGAAGGTGGGCGGACTGCTGGAAGGCCGCCGCATTGCCGACATGGCTGACATGCACTACATGGGGGTCGCGCCGCACAACATCTCAAGCCCCATCGGCACCATGGCTTCCGTGCACCTGTGCGCGGCGATTCCCAACTTTCTGGCGCTCGAATGGCATGCGGCTTCCGTGCCGTTCTTTGACGACCTGATTAAAGGCCGCCGCAAGCCGCTCATCGAGAAAGGGCACGTCAATTTGTCGGACCGCCCGGGCCTCGGCATCGAGCTCGACGAGCAGGTCGCCTACAAATACCGCAAGCCGGGCGAGCCTTTCTTCGACCAGCCGGCCTGAGGCGGCTGAAGGCAGGCTCCGCTCCTCCGGCAAGCTCGAACAGCGGCAATCCAGCGTGTGCGCTGGGGGGCTAATCCACTGTCCCAAGCTGTTTCATGACTGCGGGAAGATCCATCCACACGTTTTCCCGGCAGATTTTGCCGTCGCGGAATTCCAGCAGGTGAAGGATGCGGAAGCTCGCGCGTCCTTCGCCGCCCGGCGCTCCCAACATCTTTCCCACCACGTGTCCGGTCCAGATGGTTTCGTCCACCATAAAGTCGTCGCCGTAGTAGCGCCGCACGGGCTGGACGGATTCACCCTTCAGATTCGGGAAAAGCCCCTGGTAGTACTTGCGGGCCGCTTCACGGCCCTTGATCTGGCTGCCCGGCGAGCCGACGACATCGTGCTCCACGTCTTCGGTCAGCGTGCTGACCACGCCGTCCACGTTGTCCTGAGCTTCGTAACCGAAATGCTCGTTGATGATTTGATCCATTTCCTCGCGCGTTAGCTTGCTCATTTTTTGCCCCCACCTTTCCCGGCCGCTTTGCCCCTGGCCTTTTTAGAAATAAGACTTGTGTCTCATTATAAGAGTCTTGTATCATTTGGCCATGAGCCTGTCAAGCACAAAAAAACCGCGACTGAATCAGCGCCGGCGCACGCGCGCCGCGTTGGTGGAAGCCGCCGTGGAAGCCGTGCGGCGGGGCAAGACGCCCACCATCGAAGAGGCGGCCGAAACCGCGGGCCTGTCCCGCGCCACCGCCTACCGCTACTTCACCAGCCAGCAGGCGCTGTTGCTGGAAGCAACGCTCGATGTCATCAGTGACATTCCCGATCCCCGGCTGGTTGATGAAGGGCCGGTTGAATCGCGTGTGGATGCAGTGGTCCGCGCCCTGATCCGGATGCCCTTTGAGCACGAGCCGGCGCTCCGCACCTTTCTAATGCTTTCCATGGAGCAGTGGCTGCGTACTCATCAGAACGGCAAACAAGATTATCCCGTGCGCAAGGGCCGGCGCTTGCCGTGGCTTGACCGCGCGCTTGCACCCTTGCGCTCGCTGCCTGCCTCCCGGAAGCGGCGGCTGAGGGCGGCGTTGTCCATGCTGTGCGGAGTTGAGGCGATGATCGTCGCCAAAGACGTCTGCCGGCTCAGCAAGCGCGAAGCGGAAGCGGCCTCGCGCTGGGCGGCGCAGGCCATCCTTCGCGCCGCGCTCGATGAGAAATAGCCCCGGCCTGCGCCCTGCGACGATGGACTTCAATTCTGTTTGGCTTTTCACCGGCGGCTGTTATCTGCGACAATGCTGAGAACAAATTTTTGAATTAGGGAGAACTCAGCAAATTGCGCTTTGCCAACCTGCTGCCGTTTCGCCGATTGTTTCCGGTGATTTTCTGCCTGCTGGTTGCGCAGGCCTCGCCTGCCGCAGCCGCCACGCTCTCAAAACAGACGCTCGATGGATTCGAGCGCTATGTTGCTGCAACCCAGGCGCGCATCCACCGGGAAGTTGCGCATCCGAAGGGCTTCCTTTACATTGACGAGCTTGGCGCCGCGCGGCGTTCTCAGATTGAGAGCACGCTCAAGCGCGGCGGAATCTTCATTGAACCCCTGGTGACGCGCGACGACGCGGGCCGTCCGATTGTAGCGCCCGGCGGGATGATCCACCACTGGATCGGCGACGTCTTCATCCCCGGCGCCACCCTGCGCGAGGTGCTGGACTTTTGCCAGGACTACAATCAACACAAGGATTACTACCCGGAAATCCTCCAGTCGCGCCTCATCAGCCACTCGGGCGAGGACTTCAAAGTTTTCTACCGCATGCGCAAACACAAGGTGATCACCGTCACGCTCGATACCGACCACGACGTTCGCTACACGCGGCTCGATGCTCGGCACTGGTCCAGCCGTTCGGTTTCAACGCGCATCTCCCAGGTGGCCGATGCGGGCTTCCCCGACGAGCACGATCTGCCCGTGGGCCAGGACGACGGATTTTTGTGGCGAATCAATTCCTACTGGCGGTTTGTTCAAAGGGATGGCGGCGTTTACGTCGAGTGCGAGTCGGTTTCACTCACTCGCGACATTCC
>CAYWMN010000114.1:0-11234 GCA_964459065.1 uncultured Acidobacteriota bacterium
GCTTCGCGATTCGCGAAGGCGGCCATACGGTCGGCGCCGGCACCGTGACCGAAATCATTCAATAAACAGGCGGAGTTGGTGGGCTAAACGATGCGTGATATCATAACGTTACAATGTAGCGACTGTAAAAACCGCAATTACTCGACAACCCGGAATAAGAAGCAGCATCCGGACAAGTTACAGTTGAAGCGATTTTGCCCGACCTGCCGCCACCATACGGCACATAAAGAAGTGAAGTGACGAGCGAGCGGCACAGATCGGACGGAGCCGGAAGCAGCTTGTCACGAGTCACCGGCCGCTTGCCACTGCTTGTTGCAGGGGCGTCAGATCAACGGCTAATCTGCCGGTCTCCAAAACCGGTCATGGGGGTTCGAATCCCTCCGCCCCTGCCACTGAAAGATAAGGGATAGCAAGGTTGCGCTGAGGGCAGGATAAAACGGGCGGAACCAGGAAAAAACGATACGATGGCCGGCGAACTAACCACCAACACGGACTTATGGAGCAGGCTCAGGAACTACGTTGCCGATGTGCGCGCGGAGATGCGCCGGGTGACCTGGCCCGGCAAGCAGGAAGTTTACGGCACAACGGTCATGGTGATCATTACTACCTTCCTGTTCGGATTTTACTTCATGCTTTGCGATGAGAGCTTCCAGCATTTCGTCGCCTATATCCTGAACTGGGGAAAGTCGATCCACTAGCTTAATGACAGTTGCTGACATGGAGAAAAACTGGTACATCATCCATACCTACTCCGGGTTTGAGAAGAAAGTGGCCGAGTCTCTCCGGAGCCGAATCGATGTCGCAGGCCTGGGCGAAAAATTCGGCGAAATCATGGTTCCGACCGAAGACGTGATCGAGATGCGGCAGGGCAAGAAGGTGGTGACCTCCAAGCTGTTTTACCCCGGATACGTGCTGGTCGAAATGGAGATGAACGACCATACCTGGCACATCGTGCGGTCCACGCCGAGGGTTACTGGATTCGTGGGCTCCGGCCCCAAGCCCAGCCCGCTCACCGCCGAGGAAGTTGACCGGATTATCCATAAGGTCGAGGTGGCGGCTGAAAATCCCAAGCCGAAGCTGGAATTCGAAAAGGGCGAGAACATCAAGATTACGGACGGCCCGTTCAAAGACTTTAACGGCTCGGTGGAAGAGATCAATGCGGACCGTTCCACCCTGCGCGTCATGGTGACGATTTTCGGGCGCGCCACGCCGGTGGAATTGGATTTCTATCAAGTCGAGAAGGTTTAGGAGCATATGGCAAAGCGAATCAACGCAACGGTGAAGCTGCAGATCCCGGCCGGCAAGGCAACCCCGGCTCCGCCCGTCGGGCCGGCCCTCGGCCAGCACGGCGTCAACATCATGGATTTTTGCAAGGCCTTCAACGCGAAGACCTCGGCCAAGGACCAGGAAGGGCTGATTATTCCCGTCCTCCTCACGGTCTATCACGACAGGACTTTCACTTTTGTCACCAAGACACCGCCCGCCTCCGTGCTTTTGAAGCGCGCCGCCGGCATCGCCAAAGGCTCGGGCGAGCCCAATAAGAACAAGGTGGGAACGGTCACCGAACAGCAGGTTGAGGAAATTGCCAAACAGAAGCAGCCGGACCTCAACGCCGGCGATCTGGCGGCGGCCATCGCCACCGTCAAAGGCACGGCCCGCAGCATGGGGATCGAGATCGCATCCTGAGGCCGGAATCGAGGCCGAGGCTCTGCAAGCACGAGGAAGGACAAAGACGTGGGAAAAAAGTATCAGGCAAGCGCCAAGATGATCGACCAGGCCCTCTATGCGCTCCCCGAAGCGATGCCGGTCGTCAAAAAGGCGGCCTATGCCAAATTCGATGAAACGGTGGAAGTGGCAATGCGTCTGGGAGTCGATCCCAGGCATGCCGACCAGATGGTGCGCGGCACCGTGGTGCTGCCCCACGGGCTGGGCAAAGAAAAGCGCGTGATTGTGATCACTTCCGGCGAGAAGGTTCACGAGGCGCGCGAAGCCGGCGCCGATGAAGTCGGCGGAGAAGACCTGACGCAGAAAATTCAGGGCGGCTGGCTGGAATTCGACGCCGTCGTCGCCACGCCGGACATGATGAAACTGGTGGGACGGCTCGGCAAGGTGCTGGGGCCGCGAGGCATGATGCCCAACCCCAAAACCGGCACGGTTACTGTGGATGTGGCGCGCGCGGTGAAGGAGTTGAAGGCCGGCAAGGTTGAATTCCGCGTTGACAAGACCGGCATCATCCATTGCCCGGTTGGAAAAGTTTCCTTTGAACCGCAGCAGCTGGCGGAAAACGCCCAGGCGCTGATCGGCAGCGTGCTGAAAGCCAAGCCGTCGACGGCGAAGGGACGCTATGTGCACAGCATCGTTGTTTCATCGACGATGGGGCCTGCAGTTCCCATCGATCCCGCCTCGGTTGAGGCGGCTTAGAGGCTCTCGAAATACAGCGCGAGGAGTACGATGAACCGGGAAGATAAGCGAAAAAAAGCAGAAGCCCTTCACGAGAAGCTTAAGAAAGCGCGCACCGTGGTGCTTTCGGGGTTTGAAGGCCTGACGGTTGCGCAGGACACGGTGCTTCGGCGCCAGGTCACCCAAATCGGGGCGCACTACGAAGTGATCAAAAACAGTTTGATTGAGCGGGCGGCCAAAGATACCGAAGCCGAGCCCGCAGCGCAGTCCCTGGCAGGAACAACCTCCGTGGCCTATACGGAAACGGACCCGGTGGCGCTGGCGAAGCTGCTGGTGGACTACGCCAAGGAAAACCCGGCCCTGGTTTTCAAGACCGGGGTGGTGGAAGGGCGCGTCGTCTCCATGGCGGACTGGGAAGAAATCGCCGGCCTTCCTTCGCGTGAAGACCTCTTTGCCAAGGCGCTTTTTGTGATCCAGTCACCAGCTCAGCAAACCGCGACGGCGATCTCAGCGGTGGGCCGGGACCTGGCTCGGGTAATCCAGCAGGGAGTGAAAGAAAACAAGTTTAAGGCATCCGGCAGCTAAATTCGGTTCGCAAGGGATTTCCCGATACCGGAGAGGCCACGCCAGGATATTTCAGGAGGAATGAGAAAAGATGTCGGACGCAATTGACAAGATTGTCGAAGAAATCAAAGGGCTAACGCTGCTTGAAGCCTCGGAGTTAGTCAAGAAGCTTGAGGAAACCTTGGGAGTTTCAGCCGCTGCCGCGGCCCCTGTGGTCGTGGCGGGAGCAGCCGGTGCTGCCGGCGCCGGAGCTGCCGCGGAGGAAAAGACCGAATTCAACGTTGTGCTGACCGCCGTGGGCTCCAACAAGATCAACGTGATCAAGGCAGTGCGCGAGGTGACCAGCCTGGGCCTGAAAGAGGCCAAGGATCTGGTGGACGGCGCTCCCAAGCCCATCAAAGAAGCCGTTTCAAAGGAAGAAGCGGAAACCATCAAGAAGAAGTTCACCGACGCAGGCGCGACCGTCGAAGTCAAGTAAGCCCCCCATCGTCTGGGAATGCGCCTGGGTAAGCCCGGTCATCCGTTTTTGAGCGATCAAGATCCAGAGGACTGGAGCTGACAAAACAAAACTCTCGATTCAATAAACCGCGGGCGAAGGTGTCTGACTTCGCCCGGGGGGATTTAGCATCCCCCACCCCCTCTCATGCATCAAAGAAAAAGAGTGTGTGTGTCTCTTTTAACCCAAAGCCCTTCGAAAAACCAGGTGAGGAGTATAACGAATGCCAAACGGCTCGAATGGTAGTGTGCCGCGTCGGATCGATTTTGCCAAAATACCGTCCGTCATCCAGATTCCGAATCTTATCGAGGTGCAGAAGCGCTCCTACGACCGTTTTTTGCAGATGAGCCTTTTGCCCTCCGAGCGCGAAGATCTCGGCTTGCAGGCGGTCTTCAATTCCGTTTTCCCCATTACGGACTTCCGGGGAGTGGCCCAGCTGGACTTCGTCGACTACTCGATCGGCAATTGGGAGTGCAAGTGCGGAAGCCTTCGAGGACTTCACCACCTGCGGCGGACCTGTAAGCAATGCGGATATACGGTGGTGACCGATCCGTTCAAGACCGGCGACGTCCTTTGCCAAAAATGCGGAACTTTTAACAAGAATGAAGTGGATTTCTGCCACAAATGCGGCGATCCCGTCACCCTGCAGCTGAAATACGATGTGACCGAATGCCAGGAGCGCGGCATGACTTTTGCCGCTCCGCTCAAGGTCACCATCCGCCTGACGCTTTACGACAAGGAAGGCGAATCCGGCCCCCGCAACATTCTGGACATCAAGGAACAGGAAGTCTACTTCGGCGAGATTCCCCTGATGACGGATAATGGCACGTTCATCATCAACGGGACCGAGCGCGTCATCGTCAGTCAACTCCACCGCTCGCCGGGCGTCTTTTTCGAGTCCAACACCGCCAAGTCGTATTTCCTCGGCAAGCTGATTCCCTACCGCGGATCGTGGGTGGAATTTGAATACGACGCGAAAAACATTCTGTACGTAAGGATTGACCGCAAACGGAAGATCCTCGGGACCATCTTCCTGCGGGCGCTGGGCCTTAAAAGCAATTCCGATATCCTCAAGACCTTCTATACGATTGAAAACCTCACGCTCAAAGACCGCAAGCTCTTTTGGAAGCTTTCCGACAGTTTGCGCGGCGCCCGGCTCTCCAAGAGCATCGTGCACCCCCGCACGCACGAAACCATCGTCGCCTCAGGCAAAAAGATCACGTCTTCCGCCTTCCGGGAACTCCAGAAAGCCCGCATCACCCAGGTGGAAGTGGGTGCAAGCGATCTGGAAGGAGCCTACGCCGCCGACGATATCGCCGATCCTTCCACCGGCGAGGTTCTCGTGGAAGCGAACAATGAAATCACCTCTTCCGTGCTGAACGCTCTGATCGACTCCGGCATTCAGGAAGTCGCAATTTTCTTCCCCGAACACGACCATATCGGCGTGGTCATCAGCCAGACGCTCAAGCGCGACGCCATCAACTCCCGCGAAGAAGCCCTGATTGAGATGTACCGGAAGCTGCGGCCCGGAGACCCGCCCACCCTGGACACGGCCACGGCGCTGTTTACCGGAATGTTCTTTGACCCTCGCAAATACGATTTCTCGAGAGTCGGCCGCCTGAAATTCAACATCAAGCTCGGCTACTACAGCAAGCTCAAGACGCGGCTGGATGATAAAGCCACTCAATTTGAGCTGGAAGACGCCCGCAACCTGCCGTCCACTCCCTTCTACGTGGTGGCGGACCAGGAAAAGATGTACGTCCGCAAGCGCGAGGGGAACCTTTGCACGGAAGTCGAACGCGGTTGCGAAGCGACCGTCGCCACCGAACATTCGGAAAATGCGCCCGTTCAGCTTCCGCTCGACAAGCGCACGCTGGACCCTGATGATTTCTACGCGACGATCCGCTACCTGCTGAGCATCCGCAGGAATATCGACGGACAGCATGAAGTGGATGACATCGACCACCTCGGCAACCGGCGCGTCCGGGCCGTCGGTGAACTGCTTGAAAACCAGTTCCGGCTGGGCCTGGTCCGCATGGAAAGAGCGATCAAGGAAAAGATGTCGGTGTACCAGGAAATGTCCACCGCCATGCCGCACGATCTGATCAACGCCAAGCCGGTGATGGCGGCGATCCGGGAATTTTTCGGCTCCTCGCAGCTTTCACAGTTCATGGACCAGACCAATCCGCTTTCCGAAATCACCCACAAGCGGCGGCTTTCGGCGCTCGGTCCCGGCGGACTTTCACGGGAACGGGCCGGATTTGAAGTCCGCGACGTTCATCCCACCCACTACGGCCGCATCTGCCCCATTGAGACCCCTGAAGGCCCCAACATCGGCCTGATCTCCTCCCTGTCTTGCTATGCCCGCATCAACGAGTACGGCTTTATCGAAAGCCCTTACCGGAAGGTGCGGGAAGGAAGAATCACGGATTACGTCACCGTTACGCACGGGGGCGACGGGCCATGGAAAGTGGGCGAGCACGTCGACAAGGAAGAAGTCGAAGCTCGCAACGCGGAATTGCGGCAGAAGAAACGCAAAGAGGTCGAGGTTGAACCTTACTCCTTCTATCTGTCCGCCTGGGAAGAAGACCACTATATCGTCGCCCAGGCGAACGTGCCAATTGATAAAAACGGCCACATCGCCAACGAGCTGGTCAACGCGCGGCAAACCGGGAATTTTATCCTGGTGCAACGCGAAAAAGTGGATTACGTCGACGTCAGCCCGAAGCAGCTGGTCAGCGTGGCGGCCTCGCTGATTCCTTTCCTCGAAAACGACGACGCCAACCGCGCCCTGATGGGGTCGAACATGCAGCGCCAGTCGGTTCCGCTGCTGCGGGCCCAGTCTCCCCTGGTGGGCACCGGCATGGAAGAGGTGACGGCGCGCGATTCGGGCGCCGTGGTCATCTGCAAACGCAACGGAACCGTGGACAGCGTTGACAGCGAACGGATCATCGTGCGGGTGGAAGGCAACGGCCAGAGCGGCCAGCTTTCGCGAGAGGTCGGCGCGGATATTTATCAGCTCATTAAGTTCCGTCGGTCCAACCAGAACACCTGCGTCAACCAGAAGCCGGTGGTCCGGAAGGGACAACGCGTTCGAGCCGGGCAAGTGCTGGCCGATGGTCCCTGCACTGACCATGGCGAACTGGCGCTCGGGCGCAATGTCCTGGTCGCCTTTATGCCCTGGCGGGGCTACAACTTTGAAGATGCCATCCTGGTCAGCGAAAAGCTGGTCAAGGAAGACTCTTACACGTCCATTCACATTGAAGAGTTCGAAATTGAAGCTCGAGACACGAAGCTGGGTCCGGAAGAAGTGACGCGCGACATCCCGAACGTTTCCGAAGGACTGCTGCGGGACCTGGATGAAAGTGGCGTCATCCGCATCGGGGCCTACGTCAAGCCCGGGGACATTCTGGTGGGCAAGGTCACGCCCAAGGGTGAAACCCAATTGACCCCCGAGGAGAAACTGCTGCGGGCCATCTTCGGCGAAAAGGCCGGCGACGTCCGCGACGCTTCCCTCAACTGCCCGCCGGGAATTGAGGGCATCGTTGTCGACGTCAAAATCTTCTCCCGCAAGGGAGCCGAAAAAGACGCCCGGGCGAAGATGATCGAAGAAGGTGAAATCGGGCGTCTTGAAAAGAACCTCAATGACGAAATCCGCATTCTCGACGATGAGCGGCTGAACCGCCTCTGCACCTTGCTCGAAGGCGAGAAGCTGCAGGCCGACCTCCACGACGAAAAGACCAACAAACGCCTGGCGACCAAGGGAACCGAGCTGAACCGGGAAATCCTGAGCCGGCTCACCGGGCGCAATCTCAAGCGGATGAAGATTGTCAAAAAAGATCCCACGCTGCTCGAAGGCATCGATGAAATCGAAGAAATGACCTCCCGGCAGATCGACATTCTGCGCAAGATCACAATGGAAAAAGAGCACAAGCTCAAGAAGGGCGATGAACTGCCGCCCGGAGTGATCAAGCTGGTTAAAGTCTATATCGCCATGAAGCGCAAATTGTCCGTGGGAGACAAAATGGCGGGCCGGCACGGCAACAAGGGTGTGATTGCACGAATTCTTCCCGAAGAAGACATGCCCTACATGCCCGACGGAACGCCGGTGGAGATCGTCTTGAATCCTCTGGGCGTTCCTTCCCGAATGAACGTCGGCCAGATCCTGGAAACGCATTTAGGATGGGCGGCGCGGGAATTGGGAACCAAGGTCCGGAATCTGATCGGCACCAGCGGCCACGCGGAAGCGATCCGGCAGGAATTGACCCGGATGTTCGAAGACACACCGCTCGGCGCGAAGTTCAATGCGCTGGATGAAGAGGAACTGCTGGATTATGCCCGTTCGGTTCGGGAAGGGTTCCGCTTTGCCACGCCGGTATTCGACGGCGCCACCGAAAAGGAAATCACGACTTACCTGGAAAAGGCCGGTCTTTCACCCACGGGGAAAATCCAGCTGCGTGACGGCATGACGGGCGAACCCTTTGAACAGCCGGTCACCGTCGGCTACATCTACATGCTGAAACTCTCGCACCTGGTTGATGACAAGATCCACGCCCGGTCGATCGGTCCCTACTCGCTGATCACCCAGCAACCGCTCGGCGGCAAGGCGCAATTCGGCGGCCAGCGGTTCGGCGAAATGGAAGTCTGGGCTCTCGAAGCTTATGGAGCCGCCTGCATCCTCCAGGAACTGCTCACGGCAAAGTCCGACGACGTTTATGGACGCGCCAAGATTTACGAGGCCATTGTCAAAGGAGAAGCCGCCATCGAACCCGGCGTTCCGGAATCGTTCAACGTTCTGGTCAGGGAACTTCAGAGCCTGTGCCTGGACGTGGAACTGATCAAGAAGCCGAAGGAACAACGGCCTCTCCCGATGGAAACTGAATAAGTTTTATACAGGAAGTGGATCAAAGAGGGTGGATAGCGCCGCCCGGCAAGAGCGCTAAAACTCTTCTCGATTGAGAAGGAGGGAAACCTTGTTTCGAAGCAGCCCTTATGACCGAGTTAGTCTGATTGGTGAATTTGATGCGATTCGCATCAGCTTAGCCTCCCCGGAAAAAATCCGGTCGTGGTCGCACGGCGAAGTGACCAAGCCCGAGACGATCAACTACCGAACCTTCAAACCGGAACGCGACGGCCTGTTCTGCGCAAGGATTTTCGGCCCGGTAACCGATTGGGAATGCTTGTGCGGCAAGTACAAGCGCATGAAGCACCGGGGCGTCATCTGCGACAAGTGCGGCGTTGAAGTCACCCTGTCCAAAGTCCGGCGTGAACGCCTGGGCCACATCGAACTGGCCGCGCCGTGTTCGCACGTCTGGTTCTTTAAAGGACTTCCCAGCCGGATCGGACATCTGCTGGATTTATCTCTCCGAGACCTCGAAAAAATCCTCTATTTTGAAGCCTACGTGGTGACCGACCCCGGAGAGTCCCCGCTGAAGGAAAAGGAAGTTCTCACCGAGGACCGCTATCGCGAAGTCTCGCAGGAGTACGCCGGAAAGTTTCGGGCCGGCATGGGCGCCGAAGCCATCAAGGATCTCCTCAAGCAAGTGGAAATCGAAACGCTTTCGGTCGAATTGCGCGAGAAAATGAAGACCGACAACTCGCAGCAAAAGCGCATCAAGTACGCCAAGCGGCTGAAAGTTGTGGAAGCCTTCCGGAAGTCCGGGAATAAGCCCGAATGGATGATCCTGGACGTGCTCCCGGTGATTCCTCCGGAATTGCGCCCCCTGGTGCCGCTCGATGGCGGCCGTTTCGCGACGTCAGACTTGAACGACCTGTATCGCCGGGTGATCAACCGCAACAACCGCTTGAAGAAGCTGATGGAACTGCACGCGCCCGACGTGATTGTGCGGAACGAGAAGCGCATGCTGCAGGAAGCGGTCGACGCGTTGTTCGACAACGGACGCCGGGGACGCGTTCTGCGCGGCGCCAACAACCGGCCGCTCAAATCGCTTTCCGACACGCTCAAGGGCAAGCAGGGACGCTTCCGGCAGAATCTGCTGGGCAAGCGCGTTGACTACTCCGGCCGGTCCGTCATTGTGGTGGGGCCGGACCTGAAGCTCCATCAGTGCGGGCTGCCCAAGAAGATGGCCCTCGAGCTGTTCAAGCCTTTCATCTACCACCGGCTGGAACAGTCCGGCCACTGCACCACCATCAAGGCGGCCAAGGAAATGGTGGAGAGGCAGGAGCCCGTGGTTTGGGACATCCTCGAAGAAGTCATCAAAGACCATCCGGTTCTGCTCAACCGCGCTCCGACGCTGCACCGGCTGGGGATCCAGGCGTTTGAGCCCGTGCTGGTGGAAGGCAAGGCCATCAAGATTCACCCGCTGGTCTGCACGGCGTTTAACGCCGATTTCGACGGCGATCAGATGGCCGTGCATATTCCGCTGTCGCCCGAAGCCCAGATCGAAGCTTCCGTGCTGATGCTCTCTTCGCACAACATCCTTTCGCCCGCCAACGGCCAGCCGCTGGCGATTCCCACCCAGGACATCGTGCTGGGCGTCTATTACTTGACCAAAGAACAGAAGGGGGCGAAGGGCGAAGGGCGGACCTTTGCCAATTCCGATGAGGTCGTGCTGGCGCTCGAGGCCGGCGAGCTTGAAACCCGGACCCCGATTCGCCTCCGTTACACCGGCCGCGTGATCGACTTGACGACGGCCTACGACGATCAGGATGTCTTGCACACCGAACCCCTGACGCTGAACCAGCAGTTCATCAACACAACGGTCGGCCGGGTCCTGTTCAACGATCACCTGCCGCCTGAGATGCCTTTTATCAACGGGACGCTGCGCAAGAAAGGTCTGGGCGCGGTGGCCAATTACTGCTACCTGCGGTTTGGAGTGGAAACCGCCGTCGGCATGGTCGACAAGATCAAATCGCTCGGCTTCCTGTATGCGACCAAGTCGGGCATTTCTCTGGGCATCGGCGATCTGGTGGTTCCCATGAACAAGAGCTCGCTGGTGGGAGAGGCGCAGAAGGAAGTTATCGAGGTCGAAAAGCAATACCAGGAAGGCGCCATCACCCACGGCGAACGCTACAACAAAGTCATTGCCATCTGGTCCAACGTGACCGACCGCGTGGCCGACGAAATGTTCCAAACCATGGAGACGCAAGACAAGGAAGGAGCCCTCAATCCGGTTTACGTGATGGCCGATTCCGGCGCTCGCGGATCCAAGCAGCAGATTCGGCAGTTATCGGGAATGCGCGGACTGATGGCCAAGCCGTCCGGCGAAATCATCGAAACGCCCATCACCGCCAATTTCCGCGAAGGCCTGAACGTGTTGCAATACTTCATTTCCACGCACGGAGCCCGCAAGGGCCTGGCGGACACGGCGCTGAAGACGGCCGATTCCGGATATCTGACGCGCCGGCTGGTGGATGTGGCGCAGGACGTCATCGTTTCCGAATTCGATTGCGGAACGGTTGACGGCCTTTACGTCGAGTCCATCGTGGAAGCCGGCGAGGTGGTCGAACCCTTGCGCGACCGGATTGTCGGGCGCGTTTCGCTGGAGCAGATCAAGGACTACGAAGGCAACGTGATTGTGGACTTCAACCAGGAAATCAATGAAGACCTGGCCGCGGCCATTCAGTCGGCGGGCATCGAGCGGGTCAAAATCCGTTCGGTCCTCACCTGCGAGTCGCGGCGCGGGGTCTGCATCCGCTGCTACGGCCGCAACCTGGCCACCGGACGGCTGGTGGAAATCGGCGAGGCCGTGGGCGTGATCGCCGCGCAGTCCATCGGCGAGCCGGGAACCCAGCTCACCATGCGGACCTTCCA
>CAYWMN010000115.1:0-11196 GCA_964459065.1 uncultured Acidobacteriota bacterium
TTGCCAATGAAATTTTTCCGCTGGTCCGGCAGCAAATTCCCGATGCTCAATTTCGTATCGTCGGACTGAATCCTCCGCGGGCGTTGCGGGCTCTGGCACAAACCCCGGGCATTGAAATCCGCGCGAACGTTCCGGACATTCGCCCGGAGGTTTCAAGCGCGGCAGTGAGTGTGGCTCCCATTCGGTTCGGCGCGGGCATTCAAAACAAAATTCTGCAGGCGCTATCCATGGGTGTCCCTGTCGTGGCCACGCCGCTGGCGGCAAAGCCGTTTGGAGATCCGGCCCGTTCTCCCGTGCTTGCAGCAGCGAATCCCAGGGAGTTTTCAAACCACGTCATCAAAATCATTCAGGATACAGGGTATCGCGGACGATTGGCGCATGCGGGCCGGGCAATGATCGAAACCAACTTTGGTTGGGAAAATGTGCTGGCCCCCTTGGACGACTTTTTGGCACAGCCGTTCAACGCCCAAAACAATCGTCGTAGCTAGCCGCCTGATCGCTGAAATCACGGTGGTCAGATGAAACGCAAAGATCCAGTGATCCGATCGTGGTGCTGACACCTTTTCCGGCTTGAGCGGACTCTCAAAATTGTGAAAAACAGTAGGGGGTTGCCGGCCTGAGGTCCCAACAGCTGGCGTCTGGCCGCGAACGCAAGCTCTCATTTCACAATGACAGCTTTCAAAGCGCGATTCGCGTCCACATAAAAAGCCGCGACGGGGAGCGCGGCCCACAAACCAATAGTTTTCAAAGACCATTGCCAAGAGCCAAACTAAGGCGTAGGATTTTCCGTTGGCGCTCCGGGGCGCTCCGACGGAAACAGCGGTCAAGAAAACAACCAGGTCAGCGCCGGTGATTCATGGGCTTCCATGCCGGTTAAGGAGTGTTTGTAAAACCAGAGTTAAAGCCAACGAGAGGGTAGATTTGAGTGCCGCTTTTGGGTCCGCATCATGAGAAAACTTCTTGAAATAGCTTTGATAGCGATCGTTGTTGGCAGCGTGCTCGCTTTTGGCGGCGTCCAGCCCATCGCCTATTCCATCGCCGAAGTGCTGATTTTTCTCACGGTGCTCCTATTTCTTTGGGACCAACAACGTCAAGGGCGCATTCAGCTTTCGGTGCCGATTTGGCCCCTGCTATTTGTGGCTTGGGTGGGATTACAAATCGTTCCGTTGCCAAGGGGGCTTGTAGACGCTGTCTCGCCGGCGCGCAGGCTAACCTCCAAATGGCTGGCAGCTCTGGACCCCAAGAGCGCCTGGACGACGATCAGCATCTACCCGCACCTTACACATCTGGCCTTCATCAAACTCCTGGCCTACCTGGGAGTTTTCATCCTGGCCGTGCACCTGTTCGATTCATCAAGAAGAAAAAGCATTATGGTCGTGGTCTTGATCTGGCTCGGCTGTTTTGAAGCAGGTTATGGCATCATCCAGCACTTGCTGAATTGGAACAAGATATTCACCGTCACGAATCCGTACGATCTCTGGGTGGCAACAGGAACCTATATCAACCGCAATCATTTCGCCGGATTGATCGAGCTAACGCTTCCCTTCACTTTTGCTTCGGCGTTTTACGCTTTCCAGAATTGGTCGGATTGGCGGCAGGGCTTTGTAGCTCACAGGACCAACGGAAAAGAAAATTCCGCGGGCTTTCAGGTAATTTTCTATCTATTCCTGATGTCCATCATGATTTTGGCTCTCCTTTTCTCCTGGTCGCGCGGAGGCATCCTGTCAGCCTTGGCAACGCTGGTTGTTTTGTCGCTCTTGACAGCCTTTAAGGTGAAGCGCAAAACCTGGGGGATCGGGGTTTTGGGCTTTGCGATTGTGGCCATTGTACTAACCCTCTGGCTCGGTCTTGGACCCGTCCTGACTCGATTCCAGCATATCGGACAAAGCAATTATCTTCAGACCTCCGAGCGCGGAAGGATCTGGCATGACACCGTTCATCTCATCGGCGAGAATCCCGTTCTTGGCACTGGTTTGGGAACTTATGGCGAGGCTTTCCGGCCTCATCAGACCCATCTGGTCAACATGTACATCGATCACGCCCATAATGACTATCTCGAGTTTGCTTCTGAAACCGGCCTGGTAGGAGCGGCACTCCTGTTTATCCCTATCGGTTACCTTCTGATCCGCATGGTCACCGCCTTCCTTGCGGACCGCCGGCGTTACCGCCGGATGATCATCCTGGGTTGTCTAGGCGCCATATTGGCCCTGCTAATCCACAGCGCGACGGACTTCAATTTGCAGATACCCGCCAACGCCATGCTCTTTTCAATGATCCTCGGGATTGGATATAAGGCAGCATGCCTGGAACCTCGAAGGGAAGTGCGGAAGAAAAGCGTTTCGCCCGGCGTTATGTGAACGGGACCGGGGCTTTCCTTACTCCTGCCGCACAGCATCGAACTTGAGGGCGGGGACGGAAACGCGTTGCAGATGGCCTTGCGAGTCTGCCCAAAGGTCGATTCGGGCCAGGTCCGTGGTCACCACAAAGTGGCGAAGCACTTCCCATTGAGCGCCGGCCTGAACCCGTCGGCTTCCCATGTCAACAACTCGGACCTGCCCTGGCGATGCTTCCTGGGGAATAATGGCCCTGAAAATCTGCCGCCCGCCGGAAGTCATGCCGTAGCGATCCAGTAAAATTTCATATTGGTCCAGGACGTTATCATCCAGCACCACCACATCCGATGCGAGAACAAAGTCGCGGTCGTCATTCCTGCCGTTAACCGTGTGATATTGCGCCTTGACGGGCGATGTCGTGAAGTCGATGCGAAGGTCGGAACGCCGGGCGCCCTTCTGGGCCCAGGTATAGGACAAAGGCCGCAGGTGCGAGTCAAGAACCAATCGAGGAAAGCTTTGTAAATGCATGGATTTCCCCGGTCCTTGCGTTTCGATCTCAATGTCGGCCTTGGCGATAAGGTGATCGCCGGAGGGAAGAATCCGAAACTTCTCGGTGCCAAGCTTCTTCCCTGCAACCGAGATGATAAAAGTTCCGGAGTCGCTAAGGCTGGCCAGCGGTCTGGCACTTGCGATCTGACCCGAGACTCCCCAGGGGAAAACAACCATCAACACCAGAGGGCGCATAACCTTCAACAACACCGAGTGGCTCCTTCCGAGGGCTAATAGAGCTGAAGCCGCAGGATTTGTTTGACAACCTCCTCCGGGTGGCGCCCTTCGGTATAGATTCGGAACTTTGCCTGCCGATAATAAGCCTGACGCTGCCGATAAAGGCGAGCAAAGCCCTCGCGGTCTTGAAACAAAGGGCGATTGTCCATGGTGGCACAACGCTGCCAAAGTTCCTCGATTGGAGAGTCGAGCCAGATGGTGACGCCGCCTGTTTTGCGAATAAAATCCAGGTTCGGCTTCTGGGCATAAGTCCCGCCGCCAAGGGCGATTACGGCAGGCTCCTTCTTGCTGACCTCTGCAAGCGCCGCCTGCTCAAGCCCACGGAAGAACGGCTCCCCGGATTGTTCAAATATTTCCCGGACGGTAGCGCCTTGTCCGGATTCAATGGCGGAGTCCAAATCGATGAAGGGCCATCCCAGCTCCTGCGCCAGAAGGGCACCCACCGAAGACTTCCCGCTTCCCATAAATCCGAGAAGATAGATCAGCTTAGGGGCTTTCCTACTCATTCCAGGCAACTCGATTCGTCCAGGCGCAATTATAAGAGCGCCCTGGGTGCATCGCAACCCGTGAGTTGAGAGGCGCCCGTACTCCAAACGTCCTGGCGGATGGCGCCCACGCTACGGCGCGTCCCAGGCGGCTATTTTTGATGAATCCTGATCGTTCCGCTGAAGGAGGTAAGTTCCAGGGTTGCTTCGCCGGTGCTATAGGTACCGAACAGGCTGTTCGCGGAAGAGAACATCGCGTCTGAAGAATGCCGTGAATTGAGTGGAAAACTGTTGTCAACCTTGCCTCGCACGGTCTTGGCATTCAGCTCAAAAGACGCGGTGGGTGGGCAGAGGATCTCCATGTTCCCACTATAGTCTGAGAGCACATAGTCGCCACCCGGCTGAAAATTGCCCTCGTAGACGATGTCGCCTGACGTCGTGGTGCCGTGCACTCTGGAACTGCTGGGATTGACGAAGCGGAGGTTACCGTTGACCGAATAGACCTCAACCCGGCCGGAAGGGCGAATGACATTGATATTCCCGCCCACGGAACGAGCCGCCAAGCTGCCGACCGCATCCGAAACGGAAATGTTCCCACCGAGCGAATTAACAGACGTGTCCCCATGAATTGAATTAACCTCAACCAGTCCGTGGGGATTCCGAATCTCCAGGCTTGCACCCTTGGGAACCTGCAGAGTGTAATCGACTGCAAGGGTTTGCCGGGGCAGCGTATGATCCACAAAGTAAGTCGTAAAATGAAGCTTTTCGGCCGGGCCCTGCGCCGGGAGTTGGTCCATATCCACCGACACCTGTGGAGATGGCAAGGCATAGCGGAGGCGGACCTGCAACCGATCCCAGCCCTTGACGATTACCTTCCCCCCCGTGTTCCAAATACTGATCCGCGGGGCCGCGGTGGTTGCGATGGTCTTTTGGACCTGGGAAGGAGGTGCGGCTACCAACAATCCTGCCGGTAGCAGCAAAAGGATTCCGGCGCTTCGGGCTCCGCCAGTCTTACAAATGCTCCTCAGTCGACTCAGCAATGCACTCATTCCCCCCGTTCGATTAACGGCCATCATATTCCAAAGCGGAAGCAAGAATATCTGCCTTTTCGGTGTAGGCTTGCACCAGGTAACGGCGTGCCAAAGCGTTCTCCGGCTCCGAGTGAAGCGAAATCAGACATTCGTGAATCGAACTATCCAGCGATGACAGTCCCCGGTCGTACGTCTGCTGGGCAACCGGATCCAAATCAGCTTCACGCGCTCTATAGTTCTTCTCCATCCGCTGCACCGTCTGCGCCAAGTTTGATTCAACCGCCGTCAGGCTAGGCGGCACCGGTGACGAGGCAACAACGGAAGGTACGCCAATAGGGGTCACCTTCTTTTGCAGGCTTCCCGGAGAAAACAGAACCATAGCCAAAGCAATTAGAAGAACCGCCGCCCCAAGCGGGACAGTCCTGTTCGAAAGCGATAGCTGAGCAATCAACTTTTCCCAGAAGCTGGGCTTTGGCTCGAAAAAGCCCTCCGCCGATAATGTGGCACGAACGTTGCTCCAAACCCGGGGAGACGGCGATTCAAGCGGCAGATCGGCCGCCGCTTTATGGATGGATTCGATGTCAGCAAGCAGAGCGCCGCAGCCTCCACAACTCCCAGCGTGCGCAAGGAACCCGGGCCCATCTTCACCTGCCAAATAGCCATCCAAAGTGGCCTCAAATTCTTCGCAAGTAAGGGTCAACGCTTTGTCCCGCGTCTTCTCACTCATCGTTCTATCCCCCCCCCGGGCTATCAGGAGTCGTACTCGGAGAACCCTTCTTCACCGATGATTGCTGGCGCTGCTGGAACCATTCGCGAAGTTTCAGGCGGGCCTTGTGGAGTTGCGACTTCGAATTGCCAACAGAGCAGTTCATAATTTCAGCGATTTCATTATGCTCGTATCCTTCAACGTCATGCAAGACGAACACCGACCGATAACCGGGCGGAAGTTCTCCGATCGCCTGAGTCAGGGCAATTCGGTCTATCGACCCCACCAGGCGGCGGTCATTATCACCGTAATCGCGCTTGATCGGATCTCCCTGCGAGTTTTCCGTTTCATCGAGAGAAATTTGGCTAAGACCCTTCTTCCGCAGGTGCATCAGCACGACATTAACAGCTAATCGATGCAGCCAGGTGGAGAAGGCAGATTCCCCCCGAAACGTCGAAATCTTCCGGAACAGCTGAAGGAAAGCTTCCTGCGTCAGGTCTTCCGCTTCGGCAACATTCCCGGTCATTCGCAAGCACAACGAATACACGCGGCGATTGTGGGCCTGATACAAGGCTGCAAACGCCTCTTCGTCGCCCCGCTGTGCGCGCGCGATTAATTGAGCATCGCGAGCGACCCCGGCTCCTGCATGTTTCTGTGCACTCAAGAGCTTCTACTCAGGGCCGCACCTTTACTCACCTTTTGAGATGCGGCGGTTAAAATCGGAGTTGTCTCTCGGATTCGTAATGTTTTGCAGACTTCCAAGCTGAATGGACAGGCCCGGAAACGCTGCCTTTCCATACACCTACGATTGTTGCGCTTTACTTGCTGGGGATCTCGATAACTGATTTCCCCACCCCCGCATTCCCGACCGTATCAAAGGCACGGAGGCTGATCACATGCTCACCGGGAGACAGATCTCGTTCTTTGATCGTAAACGTCTCAATTTTCGAATCAATAATACCATCATCTGATTCAACTTCGTTCCAGCCGTGGCCATCCATCGACATCTGAGCGCTGCGAAGTGGCGAAGTCGCATCCTCGGCTTGAAACTGCACCTCGACGCCCCTGCCCCTAACCTCCTTGTGCAGCACGCTGACATCGGGTGGTGTGTTATCGATCCAAAAAGGAGCGCTCAGCATCACGTCCGTGCGTGCCGTGGATCGCGGATTGGAGGGAGCGTCGGAAGCGACAAGCCGCGCCACATATTGTCCATCGGCCAAGGCATAAGGCTTGAGGGTGTAACGATCAGCCTTGACCTTATCCTTGAGCAAGTGCCAACTATTTTCATCTGTCGACTTGAGATAGATTGAATACTCAAGCGAATCTCCGTTAGGATCCTTCGCCTGCCAGCTGATGGTAACGGGCGTCTTCTTCCCTGTTGTCTGGCCAGTTTTTGTGGCAAGGGGATAACCGCTATTCGCAGCCGCGGCTACTTTGATCTGAAGGTTGGACATCGCCGAATCCGCGGAAGGGTTCGCAGCGTTGGTCCGTTCCGTGGCATTACTAACGCTCAGCGAAAGGATCTCCGGAGGAAGGTTCTGGTTAAGATACGCGATTGAAACCTCATTCAAAGTAGGATCATTTGATCCCGCCCCCCGCAACACGGCTTTCCATTGAATGTATCGCGCAGGCGGGCTGGTAACTTTGCTTTGGACGTCCCGGCCCCGATAGGGCCCAGCCCAATCGCTCCAGGTTTGGTCCGGACGTTTAAAGTTGCCGGTGCGAGTGTAAAACTCGATGGAAGTTCCTGCCGGAGTTTCACCTCTCCAAGCAAGGGCGCCCCAATGCGAAATAAATTTTGTGTCCTTGACGGGTGATTGGTACGTACCTTCCTGAACCGGAGTTGTTCCCATGCGGAACAGCTTGGCGACATTGCTGGTAGCAATGTACACGCTGTTTGCTTCAACCAGGAGCCGGGTTGCAACCGATTCATGCGTTTCGGTCAAAAGAGTGAGATTTTGACCAAAGCGCGAGGGGTCCAATTCAAAAACCTGGCCGTTGGAATCCGTTGAAAATAAGAGCTTATGACCAACTTTGGCGAGCCCGTAAACGCTGGCGCGGTTGGAACTCCAAAGCGTTTCGGCCGTCGAGTCAGTTGAAATCTTAATAATGGCTCCCCGGCTCCGTGATTTCAGTAACCCGGCAATCCCACTGAGGGTTGCGCTCGGATGAATGAAACTCGGCGGCGTGGCCTTCTTCTTTTCGGGTTTGTTGGGCTGGGGTTTCGGTTCTTTGGGCTTTTGAGCCGGCGGTCGTGGCTTTTCCGAAGATGCCTGCGTCCCGGCTGTTACAGTCATGACCTGGGCCGGGATTCTTATCGTCGGGGTTTGAGGCATTAACGTGAGGGGCATTTGCGCCACACCGGCGGCACCAAGCGCAGCAACATAGATATTCCCATGCTCGCCAACCACCAGGCTGTGAATCTCCGGCAAATCGGATTGATAGATCACGAAGGCTTTGCCTTTCGGGTCAATGCGATAAACCAGACCGTTGGGTACGCTCCCAGCCAGCAGATTGCCGTTTCGATCAAAGGCCAGGCACATGATATGAGCCTGGTTGCCCTTAAAGAAAACTTCCCCTTTCCCGCTCCGGTTCACTCGCAAAATTTTGCCCTGATCCCCGGTCCCGACATACAGCCGTCCCTGCGAATCAAAAGCCATCGCCCAAATATATTTGGTGTGGGGGTTGTAAAAAACCGAGGACTTCCCCGCCGGCGTAATGCGATAAATCTTGCCCGCCGGCGAGCTCCCAACATAAAGGTCGCCATCAGGGCCGACTGCAAGCGAGAAAATATCCGGCTCTGAAGCGGTAAAAAAGAGCGATGATTTGCCGTTGGGAGTTACCTTGAAAACCTTCCCCTGGTGTCCAGTACCAAGATAGACATTGTGACGGCTATCCGCCGTGAGCGAGAGTGCCACAGGCTCCCCGGGGCTGAAAACCGCTTTGGCCTCGGGGGCCAGTCCCAAGGCACCGTCTTGACTGATGGAAACACCGTTGAGGCGTCCTTGTATGAAATCGTTAAAGTCCGCAATCTGCCATACGGTGGTCTCGACAGCTTCGATCGCAAGAGGAGAAAGCAAACCCAGAGCCAGAAAAACCAATAACAACCTTGCAAAAAGTTTCATGACACGCTCGTGGAATGGAATGGATGCTTACCGGCCTTCGCCGGCGGCTTCCGCCCGGCTAGTCCCCGGAATCCTCAACCGTCAAATACAGGGTCTTCTGGCCCGCGATCTCATACAGCATTGGCTTTGTTTCAAAGTCACCCACCACGGACGCATTGCCGAAAGCCACGCTGCTTGAAACAGCCGGATCTGCCAGAAAAGTTTGCAGCAGCGACGGCGGAGGGGAAGGATACTCATCCCCCTGAAGCGTCAGAGACCGCTGAGGAAGCATCAAAAGTGCATAGAGCCGGTTGTTCCGGCGCATGCGATTCAGGGCGCGTACCATCTGGCGAGGATCTCTCGGCGTCGTTAAGACCGAGGCCAAGCGGCGCTCGAGAATATTCAACGACGATCCACTGCCCACAACCAGCGACAACCTTTTGGCATTAACGCTTTGGGGAATGTCGACCGGAATCTTCTCAACCAGCGCCTTGCCGGAGGAAGTCCGCAGCAGCGCCGTGACCTCGATCTGATCGCCCGGCTTGACTTGGGATTTGCTACTCCAAGCTTGCTCGAGTGCGGCCACTCGCTTTTGGGCCGTTGCGGCAATGCTGATGTCAATGTCTTTAACCCGCAGGTTAGGAAAATCCGCGCCAAGCAGGTAGGTCAAGGGCCTTGAAAACAAGCCTCCGACAAGAGCCGCCGTGTTAATTTCACCGGAAACAACGTCACTCACTTTGACCGTCTCTCCATCCGAAAGATCGATCGAGCCCTTCAACGACAGGGTGGAGGGACCTAAAGTTCTTTCAGTTCCCCTGAGGGTCGACACAATTCCCAGGTTCAAAAGAACCGGCGAAAGAAAAGCCTGCTGAACCAATTGAAACTCATAGTCAGCCTTTCGATTCAGCGTCGACTCCATGTGGATGCGAACCGGAATCATGTCGGGCTTTTCTCCAATCACCCCATATACCGCTCCGAACCGGTCCTGGCGAATGGTCCCGACCACGGGGCCTGGCGCGTCCACTTTGAAAGAACTGGCGACGCTCGGCACCGTCGCCAGAACATGCGCCTCGGCAAAAGGAATCCGCGCCGGCCCGACCAGCAGGAATTGGTGTCCACAGGCGTAGAGGTTGTTGCCCTGCCGGTAAGTCACGGTGCAATCCGCATTCAAGTTAAGATCGCCTCGCACCAGAACCATGCTGACCATGGTGCCGGGCTGGGGACCCTTCGGGCTTGGCGGAAAGTTTTCCGGGCCGGCAGCCCCCGCCCCTTGCATGAGGCGAAAACCCATCCGGCGAAACAGCGGACTATATTCACTCATTGCTTCCGGCGAGAATCCACCAAAATGAAGGGGTAAGAGAAGTTCCGAAAGCGCTCCCTGGCTATTGGCGGAAGGAAACATCTTCATCAAGCTTTGAATGCCAAATTCACCCTCCGACTGGTCTGGAATCAGCCGCGCGGAGCCATTTGGATCAAGGGCTGTACCGACGATCTTATAGCCCGGGTTCGCAGACATCGCCTGCGCCCGTTGAGGAGAAGCAGGCTTGGCAGTCGAGGGAACCACGCTCAACATGGTCTTGATCGGAGTGATGCCCGCGATGGCCTCCTTGGAGAAAGGAAAGGCCAGCGCCACTGCGCCCACCAGCTTGCCATCAATATAGACAGGGCTCCCGCTCATCCCCTCGATGACACCGGTTTGGGCCAGCGGACCGCCCGAAAGGCGCGCCAGGATGACATCATGTTTCGGGGCCAGAAAATTTCTTAAAACACCCAGGATCTCCACCTGAAATTCCTGGATATTGTTCCCTTCAAAGATCGTTCGCCCAACACCTTTAAGTCCGGGGCGAATTTCACGAAGTGGGAAAAACTGGGTCTGGCTTTGGGCTTGGAGAGCCGATACCGCCATCAGCGCAAGCGCCAAGGCGGCGATGCCCTTACGGAATCGCATAATGAAGAACAACCTTATTCACACCAGTTTTTTAGTTTACGGGACAAGGATTTAAAGCGTCAAGCAGAGTCCCAAAACGGAAGGACTCCGGTTGCCTTTCCGTTACCTCCCCGGCCAAGCCAAGATCCTGAGTTAAGTGCCGAGATAAGCTGTGATAAAGGCACAAAACCCCGCCCAGATCGGGCCTCGGTAGCTTCTGGGAGCATCCTATCGGAGTATACTCAGTATCATCTACGACAAAAGCTGGGTTCAGAACCAAGCCCATTCACTGAACCATCGGCCATCAGGGAAAGCACTCCCCGCAGTTGAGGTCGTAATAAAAGAGCCCAATACGCTTGAGCGTGATGCAGCCCATCGCGCAAGTCCGGCTATCAACGGGCCGCTTTACTGAAGGTTTGGTCAGGAACCGAGACCACTTTAAGGATTCGTTCCCATGTTCCTTCAAACGATTCCGTTGCGGCATTCTCGGAGCCGGATTTGGGGAAAAGAACCGTGCTCGCCTCACCAAGACTCTGAATGTAAGCAATCATGATCTCCTTGGTGTACTCGATCTGATTAGGGGTTGACATGGGTATCCCTCCGATTTGGAATTGGACACAGTCGAGATACTTCTGTACTTATGCATGGTATCAGAGAACCGCATCCAGCATCCCTTCGATTGGCCAATCCTGTCAGTTGATGCCTGTTTCCATTAGGAATTATTTCTTCCAGCCACGATAATACTCTTCCAATCGACGGGCGAACTCGGCCGGCGGCTCATGGGGCCGGATTCTTGTCACATCCCCGATCGACAATCGCGCTTT
>CAYWMN010000116.1:0-11150 GCA_964459065.1 uncultured Acidobacteriota bacterium
AAGGTCACGGTGGCGAGCGTCTGATTCTCTTTTTCGATCTTGACGCCCTCTTTGGATTCGATGGCCTGGTGCAATCCGTCCGACCACCGCCGGCCGGGCATCAGGCGTCCGGTAAACTCATCGACGATGATGACCTCGCCGTCCTTCACCACGTAATCGCGGTCCAGCTTGAACAGCGTGTGAGCCTTCAGCGCCTGGTAGATGTGGTGGATGAACTCCATGTTGGCGGGGTCGTACATGTTCTCCAGACCCAGGAGTTTTTCCGCCTTGGCGATGCCGGGCTCCAGCAGACTGACGGTTTTCAGCTTCTCGTCGATTTCGTAATCTTCTTTTTCCTTCAGGTGGGGAATCACCTTGTCGGTGCGGTAATACTTTTCCGTCGATTCGTCGCTGGCGCCGGAAATAATCAGCGGCGTGCGCGCCTCGTCGATCAGGATGGAGTCCACTTCGTCGACGATGGAGTAATGGTGGTGGCGCTGGACGTAGTCGGCCAGGTCGAACTTCATGTTGTCGCGCAGGTAGTCGAACCCGTATTCATTGTTGGTGCCGTAGGTGACGTCGGCATTGTAAGCCTCGCGGCGCTCGTCGTCGTCCAGATCGTGGGTGATCACGCCCACGCTCAGGCCCAGCAGCCGGTAGATGGGACCCATCCAGGCGGCGTCGCGGTTGGCCAGGTAGTCGTTCACGGTCACCACGTGCACGCCTTTGCCTTCCAGCGAATTCAGATAGACGGGCAGCGTGGCCACCAGCGTCTTGCCTTCGCCGGTCTTCATTTCGGCGATCTTGCCTTCGTGCAGCACCATGCCGCCGATGAGCTGCACGTCAAAGTGGCGCATGTTCAGCGTGCGCCGGCCGGCCTCGCGGCACAGCGCAAAGGCTTCGGCCAGCAGGTCGTCGAGCGTTTCGCCCTCGGCCAGACGCTTCTTAAAAGCTTCGGTGCGCCGCGGAAATTCGGCGTCCTCGAGCTTCTGCATCTCCGGCTCAAGCGCGTTGATTTCTTCCACGCGCGCGCTCAGGCGCTTCAGCTCACGCTCGTTCTTGGATCCAATGACTTTGCCCAGTGCGGTTTGAAAATATGTTCCCATAGCCCTCTGCCTGTGCCCGGTTTGAGCACATCTCTACTATTCTACCCGTTCCTCGGCAAGATTGGCAAAGTTTGGAGCACCGCCCTTACAGAAAACCCCTTCCGCCCAGCCCGTCCGCCTTGCTGTCATTCCGAGTGGGGCGAGGAATCCCGCTCCGCCCGCCGTTGCCGCCCCCCCGTCGTCTCCGGCTGCTTGTTCAATGGGGCAGATTGGGGCGGAGCTAGCTACAGAATGTCGATCCCAATACTCTTTAGATACTCAAAGGTGGGGTCATAGTAAGCTGGGCTGCGAGTTGCATCTTCCCCATTGCCATGCGGAACCACAATCACCATTCCTTGACGGGCTCGCGTGAGAAGCACGCGGTAGGCATTCTTGAGGTAATTTTGCCGCTCTTTTTTCTTGATACGATTCCACCGATTCCCGCAAAAAGACCAATGATTCCAGCCACTTGTCGAGTATCTGAAATCCGCGTCCCACGTAACACATGCCCAATCGAGTTCAAGCCCCTGCACATGAAATTCCGTGGCAACATCTTCCAGATAGAATGAGGAACGAATATCATCTTTTCCGTCTAGGAACCAATGGATCGGATCGACGGGCGTCTTCACGTCGATTGCATGCGGTTTCAATCGCTGAGCCTGAGAGGAAACCACAATCCCATACCGCTCCGTTCCGCTAGCTTGTGTCCGCAGCCATTGTTTTGCCTTGCTCAGGTCACGGGTAATGACAATGGGATATTTTGTCTTCACAGTTTCCCATACCCTGCAGGCTTCTTCAGAATTAAGGTCCAAAAGCTGCTTGACTAAGTGGGACACTTTTTCTGCGCGAAATGAACGCATTGAGACCGCAAGGTGAAGCTCATCCTTACGGGTTACGTTCGGCCGAGTTGCCAGCTTATCCAGTACTTCCCCGGCGCTATACTCGCTGTCGGTAAGCCGGGAAGAAATGTAAATATGCCAATCCGGAAAGGAGCGATTCAGTGACTCAATCCATTCTGTAATCCCCGCTTCGCCCGTGTTAATCTCCTGACCTCCGCCAACAAGGCACACAATGACAGCCCAATCGCCATGCCGATTCAGGCAGGAGATCAAGAATTCGGGCTCGGACTGGTTGAAATCGGGAATGTGCTTCTTCCGCATCATGAAACTTGAGGTTTGTTGCAGATTCCATGCTCGTTGCGCCTCGTCGAATAACGCGACGTGCTCAATTGGTGCTGAATGGATGTCAAGAAGGCAGTCGTCCCGGAAATGATGAACATTCTGTATGAACATCTTAACCTCACTCATTGCCTCGCTCTTCTTGACCTTCAGCCCAAGCGACCTTTTTCGCTTTACCTTATCCCTAGCAAGTGCTTCACGCAGAACCTTAACAAGTGGGTCGTTCCCTGATAGGAAAACGCTATAAAGGTCGTTGGCCTTATCAATATGGGTGGTTGCAATATTGAGTCCGACCAATGTTTTCCCCGCGCCCGGAACGCCCGTCACAAAACAAATTGCCTTCCGAGAATGTTCCTTTGCTGATTTGATGATGGCAGAAATAGCCTCGGATGTTTTGCTGAGGTTGATTGCGCTCGCATCATTTCGAGAGATTTCGTCAACCGAGTGTCCGCCGTAAAGTGCCAACGCTGCTTCAATGATCGTGGGGGTGGGACAATACCTTCCTTCTTCCCACTCCTTCGGATCGATATCGTCACCTTTAACAAAGTTCAAAACCTGCTCAATGACCTCGCCGAGCATCTCCAAACTACTCTTGATTGGGAACAGGAGGTCATGGTGTTTTGGGGTTGAGGCAATAAATGGACTTGCCCCGTTGGCCTTGGTAGCGATCAGGATCGGAGCAATGAACCTATCATGGCTGGTCTCATGGAAGTTCTTCAGGTCCAGGGCGTAATCCCATACCTGATCAACCGCACTCGAGGTGAATGCCTTCTCGCCGACTTTGAACTCAAGAACGAAAATGACCGGCCCGACCAGAAGCACGACATCGATGCGTTGCCCCATCCGAGGGATCGAGTACTCAAAGTGGATTGCTCCCCTGTAGGGCTTCAAAACCAGTTGGAGGATTCTGATTTCCTCCAACCATGCGTCACGCTGAGTTGGCTCTAAGGCAAATCCATTGCCACGCTCCAGTGTGCCCAGAATCGAGTTAACTTCGGATTGCAGGAAACTGGATATAGAGTCGGAGTAATATGCCCGGTTCATGAATCCCCGCTGTTATTCAGTCTTGCACGGCTGAACTGTTGACTTACCTGCCTGCGTCAGTCCTGTGCTCGTGATGCAGTCGTCGTGGTAAACATTCCGCAGAAATTATAGACGGCAATCCCCAAATCACAAGTCCTTATACTTGCCATGGCGCGAAAGGCCGGCGGTGGGGACACCGCCGCTACAGAAGACACAGGCATTTGTAGCGCAGGGCTCGCTCGTCAGCCCTGCGGCAATTCGAGCCCTTCGCGCGTTGGGCGAAGGGCAGGTTTTTGCGCGGCGATTGTCGCACGGCGTCCGCCAGTCGGGATGCACTGGCAAGGACCCAAAACGTCCTTGCCTGGAAGAACCGCAGGGCGAGGGCCGGGCCCTGCGCTACAGAGGCGGAACACTGGCGAGACGACTGGATGTTGAAAACCCGGCGGTGGGGACACCGCCGCTACAGGGCGTACTCCTGACAGTCCTGCCATGGAGAAGGACGAATCGGCTAAAATGCTCCAATGCGCCTGCAACGCCTGCAATGGCTTCATAGCGACTGTCCCGTTTACTTCCTGACAGCCTGTACTCACGGACGACGGGCAACTTTGGCGATGCCAGCCATTCACGATGCCTTTCAGCGGTTTGCTGCAGGGAGCGTGGGCCATCGGGTTTATGTCGGGCGGTACGTGATGATGCCCGACCATTTGCATCTTTTTGCAGCCTTTGCACCCGGAGCTCCGTCACTTTCTGAATGGGTCAAAGGGCTTAAGCGAGGTCTGGCGGAAGAGTTGAAGCTCCATGGGAACGCGGCACCCTATTGGCAGAAGGGCTTTTTTGACCATGTCCTTCGTTCAGAAGAATCCTATTCGCAAAAGTGGCGTTACGTTCGACAAAATCCTGTGCGCGCCAGACTCGTTCTTAGAACGGACGATTGGCCTTATCAGGGCGAAATTCACCCGCTTGTAATACCGCGATGATAGCGACAGTTGTTGTAGCGGCGGTGTCCTCACCGCCGGTTCTTCCTGAAAGCTACCTGATTCGTGATTGAGTACCGCCGGGGGACAATAAGCCTCCCTCCGCGTGCCCGTAAAAGGTTTCGCGGCCGGGGCCGCCAAAGGCCGGCGGTGAGGGCCCTGCGCTACAGATCCCGGGTTAGCGCGGTTTGACGACGGGCAAAAAGCCGTGCTTGGGCGGAGCGAACCACCAGACCTGGCCGGCCTTGTTGAAGAACTGCAGAATGGGCTGGCCGTGATTCATGGTCATGCGGCCGCGCACGTTGCCGTGCGAGTCGGTCAGCAGAAATTCCTGGGCGACGACGGCCTTGTGAACAGGCTTCTTTGTGCCGGGCCAGGCGAACGATTGCGGTCCCGCCAGCAAAACGACAGCGACCATCAGGACGAAAAGGAAAAACGCGCCTGCCTGCCAGCGCCGGGTGGATTTTTCGAGCGCACTGATGCGTGATGAGAGCCGAGCGATATCATGGTGAGAATCGTTCATGGGATTCCTCCTGGTTGATATTCGTTCGAACAATGGATGCTGCAAGCCGGGGATTTGTTGCTTGTCCCGGATGTCCGGATTTTCCCCTGGCAAAAATCGTACGCCCGGGAAGTTTGGGTTTCAAGGCGGGATTGCCGGCAATCGCACCCATCGCAGAACCTGCGATGGATGCGCCATCCGCCGTGGCGGCGCTGCATTGCGCGTTTGAAAAGCCCGGCGGTGAGGACACCGCCGCTACAGAAGACACAGGCATTTGTAGCGCAAGGCTCGCTCGTCAGCCTTGCGGCAATTCAAGCCCTTCGCGGGTTGGGCGAAGGGCAGGGCTTTGTGCGACGACTGGATGTACGGCGCCAGCTATTTGGGACGCATTGGGCAAGGACCCAAACCGTCCTTGCCTGGAAGAACCGCAGGGCCGGAGAGCGGGCCCTGCGCTACAGGGTGGAAAGTTCGAATTCCAGCAGGGCGGCGCGGGCGTCGGGATCGGTGATCAGGTCTTCGAGTTCGCGGTCTTCGCGGCGCTGGCGGATGGCGCTGCCTTTGACGAGGCGCTCGCCCAGAGGATAACGGTAGCCGCGGCCCGAGCGCACGCGGACAAAGCGCCGGAGCAGCCGCTCGGCGGCGCCCAGCAACTGCCAGGAGCGGGCGGCCGCCTGGTCGCGGTCCATCAGGATTTCGAGCAAAGCGTAGGCGCGCACATGAGCGGTCTCGGGGGCCCGGCTTCGGGTGCGGGGAGCCTCTTTCAGAAAGGCGCGCAGACGCTCAAGCTCCCAGGCGGCCTGGGCAAAGTAGAGCCGGTGATGCCGCCAGAGCGCGTCCGTGATGCGGCCCGCGAGCGCTTCTTCTTCAGCTCCGCGCGGAGCGAGATAGCGCCGCACCTGCCGCTGGAGCAATTGGTAATCGCGGGGATTTTCACCCAGCTCCGCCACAGGCCCCCGCAGCAGGCGCGAGAACAGGCCGTGCTTAAGAATGCTTTGCGCGTGGCGGAGTTGCGACCGGGGAGTGCGCCGCGAGCGGGCAATGGCAATCGTCTGGCGAAGCTTGGCGAGGTGTTCGGGCGAGCGTCCCCGGGCGTTGAGCGCGGCGGTGGCCCGCGCGATGTTGCGGCGGCTGGCGGCAAGCTGCGCGGGAGAGGATTTGCGCCGGCGTCCGCGATTGGCCTGCTGGGCTCGCTTGATGGAGCGCCGCGAGGCGGCAAGCCGGGCCGGAGTGAGCTCCCAGCGGGTGCGGTTGGCTTCCCAGGCCTTCTCGAGATTTTTGAGCGACGCCGCACGGTGGCGCGGGGAATGAAAGGCAGGCGAAGCCGGACTGGACTTTTTGCGGGGCATCAGTCGGGGCGCGAGAACCGCGCCCTCTCTCCTGAAGGCGGCGAGCGTTGAGGCCGCGGATGGCCGGCAGGGAAACCGACAGAACTCAAGTAGCCTAGCATAAGACTGGCGGTTTGTCAAGTGAAAACGCCCGGCCCGGCTTGGCAACCGCCCGGCTGTGAGGGAGAATGGTGGGCGGGCCGGCCGCCGTGCCGCTGCGGCCGGAATCTTGAAAGGGAAGGGTTGGGGCCGGGAGAAACGATGAACCGTCGAAAATTTTTGGGAGCAGCGCCGGCAGGAATCGCGGCGGCTTACGCCGCCCGCTCCGGGCAAGCTGTGCGCCAGGGGCTTCGGACCCGCAAGCCTGCGGAAGCGGAGCCAAAACGGCGCCAGACCGCGTGGCAGCCGCACGGAGCGGTTTACGTTCCCGCGCGCGCCTACAACGCCTATCAGATGTGGCGCGATTATGATTCCGGGAGGATGCGGCACGACGCGCGGTTGGCCACCAGCCTGCGGCTGAACGCTTTCCGGCTGTGGCTGAGTTTCGAGTTCTGGCAGCGGGACCGCCAGGCGCTGCGGCAACGCTTTGACGATCTGCTCGCGGTGTGCGCGGCCAGGGGAATCAAGGTGATGCCGGTGCTGTTTGAAGGCGTGGGGCTTGAGCCGACAGCGGCCAACCTCGCCAACAAGAATCCGTTTGAGGCGTCGGCGGTGCTGTCGCCTTCCACGGAAATTGTGCGTGACCGGAAGCGCTGGGGCGGCCCGCGCGACTACGTCGACTGGTTTATGGACCGCTTCCGGAACGATCCGCGGCTGGCGGCGATCGAGGTTCAGAATGAGCCGCATACGCTCGGGCGCGAACTCTTTGCGCGGGCCATGATTGAGCAGGCGGCGGCGCATCAAGGCTCGGTTCCCCTCACGCTCGGCGGCTACACGCTGATGCAGACCCTGATGTTTTTGAACGCGGGACTCGGCGTGTTGCAGACGCACATGAACTTTCCGCCCTCGGCGGCTTTCGCGCGGCATTATATTCGCACCCAGGTGACGGATGCGGAAAAAGTGGTCGGGCGGCCGGTGTGGCTGACCGAGTGGCAAAGGATTCGCCCGAGCGGCACGGGCTGGGGAAGTAAGCCGCTGGTGGCGAGCGAGTGGGAGCCCGATTACGCGTCGCTTGCGCCTATCGTGCGGTCTTATGGAATCGGCAATTTCTTTTGGAGCCTGATGCTGAAGCCGGCCTACCTGCTGGCGCAGCGCGAAAAAGGCACGCTGAACGGCCTTTTCCACGAAGACGGCGCCGTGTGGAGCCTGGCTGACGCACGCGCCCTTAGCGGCGACGCCAGCTTTGACGCGCCCGAGCGCCGGCAGTGGCCCGAATGGGCAAAAGCGATTCCGGAAAAACTGCGGCTTCCATAACCAGTGGGTGTTTTTTCCGTCTTACGGCAGGAGAGAGAGCGATGGAAAAATGGACGCGAAGAAAATTCTTGCAAGGCGGCGCGGCGTTGACCACGGCGAGCTTGGTGAAGCCCGGAATTGCGAAGAGCCAGAGCGCGGGGGAGCAATCCGGCGAGCGGCCCAACATCCTGATCTTTATGCCGGACCAGCAGCAGGGCGCGACCGTGCTGCCGAACCATCCCTGCCTGACCCCGAACGTTGACCGGTTCGCATCCGAGGGAATTATCTTTAACCGCGCCTACTGTCCCGCGCCGCACTGTTGCCCTTCGCGCGCCAGCTTCCAGACGGGACTCTACCCGAGCGAGCACGGCGTGTTTAACAACGTCGATACCGATACGGCGATTCATGCGAATCCCTATCCAGGTTTGCAATTCTTCAGCCGGACGCTCAAAGACTCAGGCTACAACCTGGCGTATTCGGGAAAGTGGCACGTGGCGCGCGACTATTTCCCGGAGGATTTCGGCTGGACCGATTTGAATCCGTCCGGGAAAGAGGCTCGGCGGCCCGTTTACACGCCCGGCAAAACGCGCAGGTCGAGGTTTTGGGAGACCGCGAGGAAACAACTTGAAGCGAACGGCCCGCGCCGGCGCGGCGAGGTGCTGCGGCCAGGGTGGGGCAACACCACGCTTTACGGAAGCTACGAGCCGCGGGGCCCGCACGGATACGAAGGGACTCGGGATTACGAAATTGTCCGCCGCGGCGTGGAGGGAATGCGGACGCTTGCGAAAGGCGGCAAGCCCTGGTGCCTGATGGTGTCCAACAGCGGCGGCCATGACAAGTACATCGTTCCGCGGAATTTTGCCCGGATGTACCATCCCGAATCTGTCGAACTGCCGCCGAGCTTCCGGGACACGCTTGAGGACAAGCCGCGCATCTATCAGCGCATGCGGTACGAATACTGGTCGCAGCTGAGCGACCGGGAGGTTCGCGAAGCGATCGCGCACTATTGGGCCAAGCTTACGATGCAGGACGCGCTGTTTGGCCGGCTGCTGGAGGCGCTGGATGCGACCGGCCAGGCGGAAAACACCCTGGTGCTTTACGTTTCCGACCACGGCGATTACGCCGGCGCGCACGGGTTGTGGGCCAAGGGAGTTCCGAGTTTTCATGAGGGGTACAACATTCCCGCCGTCGTTCGCTGGCCGCGAGGAATTGCGAACCCCGGCCGCCAGGTGGACGCTTTTGTTTCCACCACGGACTTTGCTCCCACTTTTCTGGAGGCAGCGGGCGTTCCGGCGCCGGAAGTCCGAATGTCGGGGCACAGCCTGCTGCCCTGGCTGCGCGGCGAAGCCCCCTCCAACTGGCGGGAGGCGGTATTTGAACAACTCAACGGCGTGGAGCTTTACTACACCCAGCGGATTGTGATGACCAAGGATTACAAGTACGTCTACAACGGATTCGACTACGACGAGCTCTATGATTTAAAGCAAGACCCGCACGAAATGGTGAACCTGGCGTTCCCGGATGTGAAGCAGGCACGGGCGCAAATGGAAACGGGCGCGGGGCTTCAGTCGCTGAACGACGTGCCGTGGCCGCCGCTTGAGCCGCGGCTGGCGGAAGCGCGCCGCGACTTGCTCCAGCGCATGTGGAAGTTTGCGCAGGAGCACAAGGACCAGATTTTTAATTCTTATATCACCGTCGCCATGTCGCCGCTCGGGCCGGGCGTGGAGTTGTGAGGGGCGGCGCGGACCCTGAGCGAAAATCAGATCCCTCGCCGGATTCACCTTAAGCCCTGTCGTTTTGCTCAGGGCCGTTCGCAAGCGGAGGGGCGAACGGGCTCGGAATGACGCGAGGCTAAACTCCGCGGATATCGCCCACGGCGCACCAAACTCCTGCTGCGGCTAGCTTTCCTTCAATGCGCTTTGGAAGAAGCGCAGCCAGTTGCCGTGCATGATGCCCGCGATATCGTCCTGGCTGTAGCCTCTTTGCTTGAGGAGCGCAGGAACCTTTTGCAGGTCGGCGATGGTGTCGAGATCGCTCGGCGACTGCTCGCGACCGAAGCCTCCGTCGAGGTCGCTGCCGATGGCGACGTGGCGGGCGTTGCCGGCCAGCTGGCAGATGTGGTCGATGTGGTCGATGACGTTGGTGAGCTTCACCAGCGAATTGTCCGTCTCTCCCGGAACGTAACCCGGGTGGAGCATCCAGGAATCGAAGGCCGCGCCGATCACCGCGCCGCGCTCGATGAGCTTGCGGATCTGATCGTCGGAAAACTGCCGCGGGCCCGGAACCAGCGCCCGGCAGTTGTTGTGGCTGGCCAGAATGTCGCCCTCATATTTTTCCGTGACCTCCCAGAAACCGGCGTCGGCCAGATGCGTCGCGTCGACGATCATGCCCAGTTCCTTGAAGGCGGCGAGAAGCTCAAAACCCCGCGGCGTAAGGCCGCTTGTGGCCGTGGTGCCGCCGGCGTAAATGCCTTCGCTGTAGTGCGAGAGGCCCACCACGCGCAATCCGGCTTCAAACCAGCGGGCGGCGTCATCAGGCGATAGGATCGGGTCCGCGCCTTCCATGGCGAGGATGTAGCCGATGCGCTCGTGCGAGCCGCTGTTCCAATCGTCCACGTGGCGTGAAAGCTCGCCGCGGGTTTTCAGCATGCGGAGCTCGCCGCGTTCTTCCATGATGCGGTAATAGGTGCGCTGGCCGTGGCCCATGGCGGAGGCGATTTCCTGCGAGCGGTAATCGAGCAGCGCCGCGTTCTCCCGGGTCGAGCGCGCCAGCACCGTGGCCAGGCAAACGCCCACGTCACCCTGGCGCATTTCCGGGAAGCAGACGGTGTTGCGGCCGCGGCGGCGCTCATTCATTCCGGCTTCCGAGCGCCGGATTTCGGCAACCGGCAGGGTAAAGTCGCGGTTCCAATTGAGCGCATTCCAACTGAGGTCGAGATGGGAATCGATGACGAGCATTTGAGACTCCTTCCAGGGCAGGAACGTGCAGAAGATTGTGGGCGCCGGGCGCAGCAGCAAAACACCCGGGCCTTGCTATTGTTGAGACGCCGCGTCGGGGAAAACGAACCCTCCATCAATGCGCAGAATCGATCCGGTGATGTAGCCGGCGTCGTCCGAGGCAAGAAACGCGGCCCCTTTGCCGATTTCTTCGGGCGTGGCCAGGCGGCCAAACGGCAGCAGCTTGCCGCGGCGGAGGATCTCTTCTTCGGACATGAATTTGCGCTCGCCGGGAGTGTCGGTCCAGCCGGGCTCAATGGCGTTCACGCGGATGCGATAGGGCGTAAGCTCGTTGGCCATGGTGCGCGCCATGTGATTGACGCCAGCCTTTGCCGTGTTGTAAGGCAGCGCATTCCGAATGGGAAGCAGGGCGTGAACCGAACTGATGACGACGATGCTGCCACCCTGGTTTTGCGACACCATTTGCCTTGCGGCCAGCTGGCACGAGTGGAACACGCCCCACAAAGTGACCGCCAGAGTATCTTCCATGTCCTTGGGGGTGAGCTCCAGGAAAGGCTTCCGCATGCTAAAGGCGGCGTTGGCCACCAGGATGTCCAGCCTTCCGAGTTGCCGAACCGCCTCCTCGATCATGGCCTCCACCGCTGGCCGGTTTGAGACGTCGCCGAGCGTGACGGCGGCGCGCCGGCCCAGCCTGCGAATTTCGTCGGCCACCTGGCCGGCCGCGGGCGCGTCGCT
>CAYWMN010000117.1:0-11082 GCA_964459065.1 uncultured Acidobacteriota bacterium
CATGCTCTCAGGCTATCTTTCTTTTCTCAATCGGTTTACGCTATAAGTCTGGGGCTGTTTAGAAAGCCGGGCATGCCGATCCTAGCGGCTGGAACTTTGAACGGAGATCAGGCGGAGCCCCACTGTTTAAGTGCAGGCAAGGGGGGAATCATTGCACCCGATTCTATTTAAAATTGGCTCTTTTCAATTACCCACCTATGGCGTCATCCTGGCCACGGCTCTGCTGGTGGCCCTTTACACGGTGGTTCGTTTGGGCCGCCGCGAGGGCCTGGATACCGGACGCTTGATTGATTTCAGCACCTGGTTGATTGTTGCGGCGCTTCTGGGCGCCAAGGTGCTGTTGATTTTGACCGAGTGGAATTTCTATTGGGCGCACCCGGGCCAGATCTTTTCCATGGCGACGCTGGAGGCCGGAGGCGTTTTTTACGGAGGGTTCATTGCGGCCACTTTTGTGGGGATCTGGTATATCCGGGTTTACAAGTTGCCGTTCTGGAAAGTCTTTGATGTTTTTGCCCCGGCCATTGTGATCGGACAGTGTGTTGGAAGGATGGGATGTTTTTCGGCGGGCTGCGGCTATGGCGTGCCCAGCCACGGATTCTGGACGCTGACCTTCACCAGCCAGTTTGCCCATGAAATGACCGGCGTTCCGTTGGGTGTCCCGCTTTTCCCCTGGCAGCCCGTCGCCTCGATCACCATGCTCGGCATTTTTGGAATCTTAATCTGGCGCTATCGCCACAAGTCGCGGGATGGTGAAATTTTCCTGCTCTATGTGGTTTTATATGCTATTGCGAGGTTCCTGCTGGAATTTCTGCGGGGTGACGCTGACCGCGGATTCGTCTTCAATCATCTGATGTCGACTTCGCAATTTATCGCTCTGCTGGCGCTGGCCGGCGCATTGGGAGTTGCCATCCGGTGGTACTTCCCGCGCCGCGCTCACGCTCCGGTTTTGAGCGAGTCCAAGGGGAATGCCGGATCGAATCCGCATTCCCGCTGAGTTCGCTCAAGACGGCCGGACCACGGGTTGCCGGGCGCGCGAGACCGATCGGGAAGGGTGATTTTACTCAAAGGAGAAGTATGTGAAGAAGGGCAAAATGATTCTCGGTGTTTTCCTGGGCCTGGTCGTGGTGGTGGGCTTGTTTTTTGTCAACCATTACTGGATCACTCCCGCGGCCAAAAGCTCGCCGGCCATGAGTGGAAACTTTCCGAAAGCGCCGGAGTTTTCGCGCACGTCCCTTGCCGGCAACCAGATCAACTTAAAGGATTACCGGGGCAAAGTTGTCTTGCTCGATTTCTGGGCCACCTGGTGCGGTCCTTGCCGGATGGAAATCCCGGAATTTGTGGAACTCCAGAAGAAATACGCTGACCAGGGCTTTGCGGTGATCGGGGTTTCCATGGACGACAGCCCCCAGCCTGTGCGCCAATTCTACCGGCAATTCCATATGAATTATCCGGTTGTGATGGGAAGCGATAAGCTGGGCGAGCTTTACGGGGGCATCCTGGGCCTGCCGACAAGCTTTGTCATCGGCCGCGACGGGCGGATTTACGCCAAGCACGTCGGACTCACGGACGTCTCGGTGTTTGAATCTGAAGTCAGGGAACTGCTGGCCGCTCAACCCGGAACCGAAGTCACGGATTTTAAAACCGCAGGCTACACGGCTGAAAAGCAGATTCAGGTCAGCACTCCGGCGGAAGTCAACTCCCCCATTGCCGGAGTGGATGTTTCAAAGCTTTCACCTGCCGAGCTCAAGCAGTTCGAGAAGGTTTTGTCCAAGGAAAAGTGCACTTGCGGATGCAATCTTTCAGTGCTGAGGTGCCGGGAAACCGACCCCGGCTGTCAAACCAGCCTGGATGAGGCGCGCGCCGCTTATACCAAGTTCGTGAAATCCCACGGCATCTGATTCCTTGGGGGCCCGAAGATGCGCTTTGTGGCAGCATGCTTATTGATGGGCGTTGTTTCAGGCGGCAGGCTGGCTGCGCAAACCCGCCCCGTCGTGCATGTCCAGGCATTATTGGCCTCGAAGGCGGCGCCCCAGGGCTCCACGGTCAGGCTTGCCGTCATCGCCCGGATCACTTCCGGTTACCACATTAACAGCCATCAGCCCTCGCTTGACTACCTGATCCCGACACGAGTCAGTTTTGAAAACACGGCGGACTTGAAGGTCACCCGCGTGGTCTATCCCGCCGGTAAACTCAAGAAATTCGCTTTCCTGGATTCTCCGATTTCCGTCTATGAGGGTGAAACGAGAATTGACGGAAACCTCCAGGTGAGCCGTCTGCTGGCGCCGGGAAGCTACGCTTTGAAAGCGGACTTTGCCTATCAGGCGTGCAATCGCCAGGCCTGTTTGCCGCCGGCCAAAGTGCCGTTTGAGGTGGCCGTCCGCGTGGTGGCCGAGGGTGTTCGCGTGAAGCCGTCCCATCCGGAATTGTTTCACAACGCCAAGTCCCCATAGTTCTGCAGGCAGCCTTGCGTGCTTGCGAAAATGCCCTTGAGCGCCCGCTCGAATCAGGGAACGTTTCTCCCCTGACTTTTCCATTTTCAAGGTTCATGAAAACGGAGAACGCGAAGCGATGATGAACATTCCGAAGAAGGCTGCCAGCCTGGCGGCGGCGATTTTTCTGGCCGGCTCTGTTCCCGCCACGTTTGCCCAGTCTCGGAAAAAGTCGCTGGGAAAAATCATTCCAATCGAGTCTCAGGTTTCCGTCCAGAACGGCCGGACCATTATCACCGTGGGCCCAAAGGAGCAAAAGCTCGCGGGGATTTTTACGGCGCCGGCCAAAAAGACTTCAGCACGCCCGACGATTACAGCGCCCGCCAGAGTTCTCTCGGTAGCGAGCCTGGCCAGGCTCCGCAAAAGCTACGCGGCTGCGGAAGCCCAGCTTGCAAAAGCGCGCGCGCACCGGGACGCTTCCCGCAAGCAGTACGCGCGGATGAAGGCTCGATCCCGGAAAGCCGTTCAGTTTGCCCAGGGCGCGTTGCGCGCGGACCAGGCAGCGGTCGAGGCCGCCCGGCAAAAATTGCGGCTGCAGGGATTGGCGGCGGGACAGAAGTGGGGCCGGGTGGTGGAACAATGGGTGGAAGATGGAGCCCCCATCCTGAACCGCGTCTTGAACCATCGAACGCTCCTGGTTCAGGTAACGATTCCCGCGGGCAAGACTCTTGTTCGTCCCGAGAAAACACAACTCAAGCTGCCTCACGGAAAACACCGGCCGGCGGCGTTTGTTTCGCTCTTTCCTCGGGGCAACCCGGGCCAACACGGCACTGGCCTGCTCTACCGGACATCCGCTCACGCCGGCCTGGCCCCGGGCACCAGACTGTTTGCTCGCTTCGCCGCTGGCAAAAAGCGGAGCGGCGTCAAGGTTCCGCGTTCAGCCGTCGTGTGGACTCAAGGCAAGCAGTGGGTTTACGAGGAAACCGCTCCCGGCCGTTTTTCGCGGCGCCTGCTGGAGCATGCGCAGCAGGAGGGCAAAGGTTTTTTTGTCCTGCAAGGGCTTTCACCCGGAGACACCATCGTGGTGCGCGGGGCTCAGGTCCTGCTCTCAGAAGAATTCCATTCTGCCAATCAGCCGCTGGATTGACGATTGCTTCCGACGGCTGAAGGCTATCGTCGGCTCCGGACCGCATTTTGGGGGCCCGGTTGCTGCTTCGCGGGTTCCCGGCTCAGGCTCATTAGGGTCTTGATTCAGGAGCCCCCAAAATTCCAGAATCAATAAGCTCTACAACCAGAAACCTGCAGAAGACGGCCTTCGTGACGAACGCCGGCGGCGAAATATCGTCGCCATGGCGCAATGTGATCACCGTCACATTATGAAGATCGAAGGGCATCACCTCAAACAACATATTCTAAAAGAGATAATATGACGCTCCAAATGGAACGTCGACTGCAACTACCATTGGCAAGCGAAGAAGCACGCATAGCTGATCGCGGGGGGAAAGAGGGCGATTTGAAAGACTGCAAACGCGCGAAGGAGGAGACGGGCATGCAATCCAAACAAGAATTGAAGCGGACTGGTACTGGTAACGTCGCGGCCTTCTGTCAGGCTCAAAGTGAACACCTGGGCATGATTTCACCAGAGGTATGCAGGGATTTTGAGGCCGTCAGGATGGAAATCAGGTACCCGGTGGGCTCGACGCTTTTTCTCGAGGGAGATTCGGCGCGCGGCGTCTATGTGCTGTCGAAAGGGCGTGTGAAGATTTCGGTTGCCTCGGGAAGCGGCAAGGTTCTGATTTTGAGAATTGCCAAGCCAGGTGACATTCTGGGGCTGCATGCAGTGATTTCCAAGGTGGCCTATCAGGCCACGGCGGAAACGCTTGAACCCTGCGAAGTGGATTTTGTGAGAGCTGATGATTTTCAGCATTTCCTGCGTCGGCACCCGCAGGCGGCTCTCCAGGCTGCCAGGCAATTGAGCGGCATCTATCAGGAGACGTGCCGGCAACTGAGGGCGCTGGGGCTATCCGCGTCTGCGCGGGAGAAGGTGGCGAGGTTTCTGGTGGAATGGTCTGAACACGGCGAGATGCGGAAAGACGGAATTCGAACCCGGCTGACGCTCACTCATGAAGAAATCGGGCAACTGACCGGAGCTTCGCGCGAGACCGTCACCCGGATTTTTGGCGACTTCAGGAATCGCGGGTGGGTTTCTGTTCGCGGCTCTTTTCTGTTACTGCGGAACAAAACTGCCTTGACGGGTTTGATTGCTCAGGAGGGGGCCCCCGAGCCTCGCGTGCGCTCGGCGCGAAGCCTGGAAAACCAGCATGCGGTTCCCGCCGGAGTTCCCTCCGTGCCGCCGTATGTCCAGCCTGATGCTTATTCCCTGGTGATGAGGCCGGCGGCGGTGCGCGGCTAAGCGCCGCCGTTACGCTCAACTCGAGACCGTACGCGGCAAGGGAGTTTTCCCCCCTGCCCGCGGCGCCGGTTGTTTTGGGACCCGGCATCTTTCTTTTCGCCAGGGCTTGGCTGACTGCCGCCTGGCGGATACAATATTCGGGACGACCGTTTCGGACCTTCATCAAAAAATCGCTGTGTGAGCAGAAATGCCCAAGCGACCGTCGCCGGAGTTTCCGAACTGCGACCGCAGAACAGAACCTGGGATTGGGTTCCGTCATCGTCGCCGGGGTTGTTGTCGATTATAATGAAAAGATAGTATGTGGGGGACGGAACGCTCCGTTGCCGGAGATCACGTTCCATCCGGGGGTCAGCAAATCTAGGGAAAAGGCGGGGTTGACGTGAAAGCAAAAGATTTAGAACGCTACAAGGACTTGTTACTTTCGAAGCGTGAAGAATTAACCTCCGGGTGGAAAGGAAGGGACGCGCTTGCTCCCTCCAGCGCGCCTCTTCACGGTGATCCGGCCGATCAAGCGACCGCAGCCAGCGAAGCAGCCATTCAGGTCCGCCTGAAGCAAACCGACAGCCGTCTGCTTCGGGCGATTGACGAGGCGCTGGCGCGCGTTGAGCGGGGCAGCTATGGAACCTGCGAAGTGTGCTCGGAACCCATCTCGGACGCTCGGCTGACGGCGGTGCCTTGGACCAGGCTCTGCCTCAATTGCAAAGAGCAGCAGGGCTAATGGGGGGTGCGATTCACTCCCCCTGAGGCTGGCGAAGGACGGCCTGAATTTCTCAACCGAATCTCCGAACCGTCCCGCTGGAAGGCGCATCTTATTTTCACCCTGCGCGGCGCTAACCGGCGCCTGTAGAGACAGGCGATACTCACTCATTTATTTATGGGAATCCTGAAACAGCATTCATTCAGGAGAATTGTACTCGGATGCGCCGCGCTGGTGATGGTTCTGACTGTGGCGGGGCGGGCGGCCCTGGCGCAGACCGACGAGATTCAGGTCTACGACGCCTCGATTGTGCCGCAAGGGGTATTCAACGTCACGGTGCACAGCAACTTTACGCCCATCGGGCGGAAGACGCCCGATTTCCCCGGAGGCATCATCCCCGATGATTCCGTCAACGGCGGCGTGGAATGGGCCTACGGTGTGAGGCCCTGGTTCGAGCAGGGGCTTTACTTGCCCGTGTACACGGCTTATGCCAAACAGCACGGCGGGTCGATTGATGGTTTCAAGATCCGCGAGCTGTTTGTGCGGCCGCACGCCGACCAGCACAAATTCTTTTACGGCGTCAATTTTGAATTCAGCGTCAACCGTTCGTTCTGGGAATCGCGGCACATCTCGTCGGAAGTTCGGGGCATTGTGGGCGCGCGCGTGCGCCAATGGGATTTCATCTACGATCCCATCTTCGATACGGACTACACGGGAGGCCTGAAGGGGCTGGAGTTTGTTCCCGCCGAGCGGATCGCTTACAACCTGAATCGCCAGTGGGCGGTTGCCGCCGAACAGTATTCCGATTTCGGGCCGTTGCGCGACTTTTACGCCGCCCACAACCAGTTCCATGAAGTCTGGGCCGTCCTGGACCACCAGGGTAAGTTCGTGGATATTGAAACGGGTGTCGGTGTTGGAGTGACGGACGGAGCCGATAAATTGACCTTCAAACTGATGGTGTCGCGGAACCTCAACTGAACCACTGCAGTCCGGAAAACTCTCTTCGCAATCTGCTGAAAAACGCCTTCCCGACGATCACCCTGAGCGTTGCGCCGCGCGAAAGCCTGCAGGCCGCCGCATCTCGGGGTATCATACGGAAAGATGGCTGCCACTCCTGAACCCTTGATTGTTTCAGCCGACGAAGCGCGCCTGTTGAGGACGCTTGCCGACCATGCCTTTTCCCGCGCTGCCGGCGCTCCCCTGATTCCCGGCAACCGCGTCCGGCTTCTCCGCGACGCGGACGAAAACTACGGCGCCTGGGAGACCGCAATTCGCAGCGCCCGGCACACCATCTATTTTGAAAGCTATATCATTCACAGCGACGACGTGGGGCGCCAGTTTGCGGAGCTTCTTGCCTCCAAAGCCCGCGAGGGTGTTCGCGTCCGCATCATCTACGACTGGTTTGGCGCTCTGACCAACACCTGGTGGACCTTCTGGACGCCGCTGCGCCGCTCGGGCGCGGAAGTCCGGTGTTTTAACCCGCCCCGCCTTGACAGCGCCTTTGGATGGCTCAGCCGCGACCACCGCAAATCCATCATCGTGGACGGGCGGATCGCTTTTGTGACGGGGTTGTGCGTGGGCCGCCAGTGGGCGGGCTACCCGGATCGCGGCATCGCTCCCTGGCGCGATACGGGCGTTGAAATCGAAGGGCCGGCGGTGGTGGACGTTGAGCGGGCGTTTGCGGAAACCTGGGCTCAGTGCGGCCCGCCGCTGCCCGAGGGGGAAATGTCATCCGGCCCGCCGGCCGCGGTCGATGAGGGCGTTGATTTGCGCATCATTCCCAGCCGTCCCGGCATCTCGGCCGTCTACCGGCTGGACCAGTTGATTGCGGCGCTGGCCCGGGAATCCATTTGGCTGACCGACGCCTATTTTGTGGGGACGTCGGCTTACATCCACGGGCTCTGTTCGGCGGCCGCCGATGGCGTGGACGTCCGCCTGCTGCTGCCGCGCACGGGCGACGTGCCCATCGTCCGCGCCGTCAGTCGCACGGGTTACCATACTCTGATCGAGGCCGGCGTGCGGGTCTTTGAATGGAACGGGCCGATGCTTCATGCCAAGACGGCGGTTGCCGACGGCCGGTGGGCGCGCGTCGGGTCCACCAATTTGAACCTGGCCAGTTGGCTGGGCAATTGGGAACTCGACGTGGTGATTGAGGACGAGGACTTTGCCAACCAGATGCAGATGATGTACCTGGACGATCTCAGCAACTCCACCGAAATTGTCCTCACCCGCAAGCGGCGGCCCCGGCCCGTGGTTCCCCGCCGCCTGCGCTCCAAGCCGCGCGGGGCGGCGCGGGGCAGCGCCAACTGGGCGGCCAAAGGCGTTTTGCGGATTGGGAACACCGTGGGAGCCGCCATCATCAACCGCCGCGTGCTCGGCCCGGCTGAAGCCTCCCTGATGCTTTGGAGCGGTTTGGCTGTTTTAGGAATTCTTGCGGTAGCCGTTTTTTACCCAAAAGTCATTGCCATCACCACAGCCGTCTTTTGCACCTGGATCGCCATCACGCTGCTGGCCCAGAGCTTGCGGCTCCGCTATCCGAAAAAGCCGGGGCGGCCGAACAAGGGTCCCTCGCCGCCAACGTTGCCGAAAGGTTCCTGACGCATGGCGCGTCGCCAGGCTGCCGGAGAAGTAACGGCTGGCGGCCCGGATGCATCTAAAATTAGTAAGACGATAGGTTCAGGAAAAGAGCTTGCCGACACCGATGCACCCAAGGTCCGCCAAAAGCTTTCGCATTGCCAGCTACAACATCCACAAGTGCCGGGGAATGGACCGCCGGGTGCGCCCCCAGCGAATCGGCGACGTCCTGGATGAACTCGACGCCGATATCGTCGCCTTGCAGGAAGTTGTGGGGCCGGGCGCCAGCCGCGAGGCGAATCAAGCCCGGCAGGTGGCTGAAGGCCGCGGTTATCACGCCGTCTTTGGCCGCAACCGGGCTCACAACGGGGCCGATTACGGCAATCTTGTCCTGTCGCGCTATCCGGTTTCAGGCTTCTGGAATTACAACATCACCAGCCGCGGGCGCGAACCCCGGGGCGTTTTGCGCGCCGACGTAAAACTTGCTGATGGACGCCTTCTGCACCTGTTCAACGTCCACCTGGGCACGGCCTATCGCGAGCGCTCCGAACAGGCTATCCGCCTGCTCGGCAGGCGAATTCTTCGCAACCAGGAGCTGGCCGGGTCGCGCATCGTGGTGGGCGATTTCAACGAATGGTTTTCCGGGTTCGCCTCCCGTTTGATGGCCGCGCACTTCGCGAGCGGCCCCCACGCCTGCGCCCGAAGTTGCCGGACCTATCCCGGCATCCTGCCGTTTTTGCGCCTCGACCACATCTATTTTGACTGCGGCTTGGAGCTCCGTCGCCTGGAGCGCCACCGCAGCCGTCTGGCTCTGGTGGCTTCCGATCACTTGCCGATTGTTGCGGAGTTTGCGCTCGATGCCCGGCAGGAAACGTTCCACCGAGCGCATTCTCGCTTCCCTCGTGCCTCACGCGTCCCGGCTCTTGAGCACGGAACAAGATCCCGCGCTTCGCATTAACCCTTGGTTCCCGCGTCGCGTCCGGTTCCCATCGGGAGCGGCTTCGGCGGAGCAGTGGCTGCATCGAGTCCAGTCACATTCGGAAATTTTTCAGCTTGCGAGAGAGTCTATTGCGCGGCGGTTTCAACGGCGCGGCTTGCCGGTATCTTCAGGCTGCCGATGAGGTCGGCCAGATGAAGGCGTTTGCGGGCGCAGTAGTCGCGAATGCCGCGGGCGACTTTGACGGGAGTTTCCGGCGCGTAGAAATTCGCAGTTCCGGTCTGCACGGCGCAGGCGCCCGCGATGATGAACTCGATGGCGTCTTCGGCGCTGGCAATGCCGCCGATCCCGATAATCGGAATCTTCACCGCGCGGGCCGTTTGATAAACCATGCGCAAGGCCATCGGCTTGATCGCCGGGCCTGAAAGCCCCGCGGTGACGTTGGCAATGCGCGGGGTGCGGGTTTCAATGTCGATGGCCATTCCCACAAACGTGTTCACCAGCGAAAGCGCGTCGGCGCCCGAGCCTTCCGCAATGCGGCCGAACTCGGCAACGTCGGCGACGTTGGGGGAAAGTTTGACGATCAGCGGATAGCGCGCCGCTTTTTTGCAGGCGGCCACCACTTCGGCTGCCAGCCGCGGATCGTTGCCGTAAACCATGCCGCCGCAGCGCGTGTTGGGGCAGGAGATGTTCAGTTCGTAGCCGTGGATGCCTTCGCCCTCATTCAGAATTTCGATCGCGCGGACGTACTCTTCGGTCGAATAGCCGAACACGTTCACAATGCACCGGGCGCGAATCGTGCGCAGAAAGGGCAGTTTCTCTTCCAGAAATTTCTTCGCCCCCACGTTCTGCAGCCCGATCGCGTTCAGCATTCCCGCCGTGGTTTCGTAAATGCGCGGTGAAGGGTTGCCTTCCATGGGCTCGGCGGAAATGCCCTTGACGCAGATTCCGCCCAACCGGTTGAGGTCGATCAGGTGCGCGAATTCCTGCCCGTAGCCGAAAGTGCCGCTGGCCGTCATCACGGGATTTTCAAACTTGATTCCGGCAATTTCCACGCCGAGGCGGGGGATAAACGCTTCGGCGCTTTCCGCCTCGCGCCTGCCCGTTGGTTGTGATGCGTCGTTGCTCATGGTCTTAAACTTCAGAAATGTTGTTTCCTTCCCAGATCACTTTGTCGGCCCGAAACACCGGGCCTTCCGTACAGACGCGCTGATAGGCGGCGTGGCCGGTTCCTTCCACTCGAATCGAGCATCCCAGGCAGACGCCGATCCCGCACCCCATGCGGTTTTCCATGGAGACCAGGCACGGATGGCCGTACTTGCGGGCCAGCCCAACCGTAGCGCGCAGCATGGCCCAGGGTCCGCAAGCCAGCAGCAGGAATTTGCCGTCGCGGCGGCTTTCAAGGTAGCGTCCCAGAGGCTCAGTGACATAGCCGTGGTGCCCTTCGCTGCCGTTTTCGGTGGCGAGCGTCACCTGCTGGACGGAGCTTTCAAATTCCGCAACGCCCACCAAGTCTTCGCGCCTCCGGCCTCCAAAGAAAAGCTGCTGGCCGATGCCCGCCTTGGCAACCTCCCGCGCCGGCAGCAGCAAGGCCGCGATTCCGATTCCGCCCGCCACCAGCAGAACTTCGTCGGCGTTTTGAGCGAGCGGAAGGTATTCTTCCGCAAAGAACCCGTGGCCCAGTGGGCCGAGCAATCCCACCCGCTCGCCGGGCTTCAGTCGGGCCATCAGGCGAGTGCCTTGCCCCACAATCTTGTAGAGAAGTTGAATGACGGCCGGCTGACCTGGCGCGGCAGTCTCGCCGGCCGCCGGCTGATCGTCGTAAATGCTCATCGGCCGCCGCAGCAGCACACCCGGGACCCGGTACTTCACAGGGACCATGGACGAGGTGAGAGTCCAAGCCGTCGGCCGCAATGCCAACTGGGTGCTGACGGAATACCGCAACCAAAAGAATCCCGCAGCGTTTTACACGGTTGATCCGGAGGAGCAGGACTGGACGCCCCACCCTTTCCGCGATGCCTGGCAGACCGCG
>CAYWMN010000118.1:0-6264 GCA_964459065.1 uncultured Acidobacteriota bacterium
ATGAAGGCCGGCGCCAGCGACTACGTGCTGAAGCCGTTTTCGATTGAAGAGATCAAACTGATCATCCGCAAAGAGCTGGAAGTCCAGCGGCTGCATGAAGAAAACCGCTCGCTGCGCGAGGCGCTGGGCCAGCGCTACGCTTTTGAAAACATCGTGGCGACAAGCGGCAAAATGCAGGAAGTGCTGGCCACGGTGGAGCGCGTGGCGCCCACCAATTCCACGGTGCTGCTGGGCGGTGAAAGCGGCGTGGGCAAGGATATGATCGCGCGCGCCATCCATCAGCATTCCCGCCGCGCCGCCGGCCCGTTCATCAAGATCAACTGCACCGCGATTCCGGAAAACCTGCTGGAGAGTGAGCTTTTTGGATATGAAAAAGGCGCGTTCACCGGCGCCGCAAACACCAAGCCCGGCAAGTTTGAACTGGCCGACCAGGGTACCATCTTTCTGGATGAAATCGGAGACATGCCTGGCGCCTTGCAGGCCAAGCTGCTGCGGGTTCTCCAGGAGCGGGAGTTTGAACGCCTGGGCGGGACCAAAACCATCCGCGTGGATGTGCGCGTTGTGGCCGCCACCAACCAGGATCTGCGCGCCGCGCTCGAAGAAGGAACCTTTCGCGAAGACCTTTATTACCGCCTGAACGTTGTGCCCATTTCCATTCCTCCCCTGCGCGAACATAAGGAGGATATCCCTTACCTGGTGGACCACTTCATCGCCCGCTTCCGGGAAAGCTCGGGCAAACCCATTCGCGGCGTCTCTCGCCAGGCCATGAAGCTGCTGGCCGATTTCCATTGGCCGGGCAACGTTCGCGAACTTGAAAACGTCCTCGAGCGCGCCGTCGTGATGGCCGCCCAGGACACCATCGAGGCCGGGGACATTCATCTTGACGATGCCGCCGCGGCCCGCGCCGGGGCAAGCCTGGCGCCTTCCGCGGTTGACGCCGACGGCTCCGTGCTGCCGCTGCTGCCCGAAGGCATGAAGCTTGAACAGTTCGAAGACGAAATCATCCGGGAGGCCTTGCGCCGCGCCGGCGGCAATAAGAGCCAGGCCGCCCGGCTGCTGGGCCTTACCCGCAACGCCCTGCGCTATCGCTTGACAAAAATCGGCGTGCCGGACGAACCGGAGGCTTGATTGGAAAACGTGGAACCCATTGTTATTTCCGCCAAGACGCTCGGCCAGCTGGCGCTGCCCGGCTATTGCCCGCGCTGCTTCTGGCTGGCGATGAAGGCCGGCCGGCTTCCCTTCCAGATTTTCCCCGGCATCTTCAGCGCGCTGGATAGCTACGGCAAAAACGTTGTCCACGGCTGGTTCGACCGTCACGGACAGCCGCCCGAGTGGCTCGCGCCGCTGGGCCCGGTCCAAACCTATAAGAACCCGCCCCACTACTCCAAGTTCGCCGTGCTCGACGAAGCCACCTCGGTCCTTCTGCGGGGCACGCCGGACGGAATCTTTGTCATGCAGGACGGCTCCCACGCCATCATTGACTATAAGACCGCAAAGTTTACCGAATATCAGGACGACCTGTTCCCCTTGTACGAAGCGCAACTGAACGCCTATGCCTATATCGGCGAGCGCCTCGACCTGAAACCCGTTTCGAAGCTCGCCCTGATCTACACCGAACCCGTTGCCACAAGAGCCGCTGCCTCTGATGACGGCAACCTGCTCCCGGAGGGGTTTCGCATGGACTTCCAGGCGCGGATTCTGGATGTCCCGCTCAGCCCGAACCTCGTCCCCCGTTTGCTCAAGACCGCTGCGGACATTCTCCAGTCGGCTTCTGCTCCCCCTGGAATTGAGGGGTGCAAAGATTGCGCCGCCCTGGCCTCGCTCGTTGACCTGGCGTCAAAATAAGCAGCCTAGCTTGGTCGAGGAGAAGCCCCGCTCGGTGGTTGAAAACCACCACTTTTGGTTGATTTCAGCCAAGTCGCTCAAAAAAGCATCATATTTGAAATTAACGAAATTCTATGTCACTTGTTATCAACATGTTACAAGTTCACCCTTTTTCGGGTTGGCAGCCAGCTTGCTGAAATTATGAGCGAAGGACTTTTCCCAGGTTAGGTCAATCGAGTCGGGAGGTGGAGCATGAGAGCCAGGAAAACAGGTTGGTTTGCAGTTCTAATCACACTGGCCGCGGCGCTGGCGGGAGTGCCCGGATTTGCGCAGCAGACGGATACCTCGACGGGGGTGGCTCGCGTCAGCCTGATGAAAGGCGACGTTTCAATGATGCGCGGCGATTCCGGCACCTGGGTAGCGGCAACCGTTAATACACCACTGGTTCCCGGCGACACGATCGCAACCGGGGCGGGCTCTCGCGCAGAGGTTCAGCTCGATTACTCGAACGTGCTGCGGCTGGCTGAAAACGCCCAGGCAAAGATCGCCGACCTCAATGGTTCGCGGATTCAGCTCCAGGTGGCGCACGGAACGGTTGATCTTGCAGTCCTTCAGGGCAACCAGACGCAATCCGAAGTTGACACTCCCAACGTAGCGGTTGAGCCGCTCCAGCCGGGCACGTATCGCATCGACGTGAGATCCGACGAGCTCTCTCTGGTGACCGTCCGCGACGGCCAGGCTCAAGCCTCCACGCCTCAGGGCTCGACGGACGTGAATGCCGGAAAGCAGATCACGGTTGAAGGCTCGCAAAACCCCCAGTATCAGATTGCCGATGCTCCACCGCTCGACGCCTGGGACCAATGGAACCAGGAACGCAACCGCCAGGTTGAAAGCGCTTCAAACTACCAGCACGTTAACCGTTATTACACCGGCGCGCAGGACCTGAGTGCCTATGGACGCTGGGTCCAGGTGCCCAATTATGACTGGTGCTGGACACCTTACGTCAACGCCGGCTGGGTACCGTACAGCTACGGCCGTTGGGTATGGGAGCCCTTCTACGGCTGGACCTGGGTTTCCTATAATCCGTGGGGCTGGGCGCCCTATCACTATGGCCGCTGGTTCTTCTACAACAACATCTGGTGCTGGTGGCCGGGAGCGGTAACACCCTTTTACCGGCCTCTTTGGGCGCCGGCATACGTTTCCTTCGTCGGCTTCGGCTATGGGTATCGGCGCTTCTCTTTCGGCTTTGGATATGGGTTCGGGTCGATCGGATGGTTCCCGCTGGGGCCCCGCGATCGATTCCATCCCTGGTGGGGACGCGGCCATCATTTCCGCGTCGAAGGCTTTGACCGTTATTACGGGCATGGTCGCGGTGGCGGGCGAGGCTTCTACGGCTCCAACGCGGAAAGGATGATGAGCAACGTCCACGTTCGCCGCTCGATCACCGTCATGTCGGCCAACCGTTTTGGACGGGAGGCCGTGCTTCGCACTCGCCGCCCCGTGAGCACCTCCATGTTGAGGAAGGCAAACTTCGTCCGAGGAACTTTGCCGGTGGTTCCGACACGTGCAAGCCTGACCGCCGCAAGGCACGCGCCGGTGGTTCCAAGAGGAGCGATCAACCGCGCCGGCAACACGCGGTTCTTCTCACGGAGGTCGCCCGCCAGTCCCCGCGGGAACCATTCATTCACATCTCAAACGACATCGATCCGTCAAATGGTGCGAAGCCGCGACCACAGCGCCCCCAACGCCCGCCCGGGGAACCTGAATGCCCGGGGAGAACGTACGTTCCGGCCGTCGGGTACAAATCAGGGCAACCGGACGGTCCGGGCCTTCTCCAATGAGCGCGGCCAAAACTCCGGCAGAAGCGTCAGGGCGCTCGGCGGCCGCACTACCCAATCCGGCAATCAGAACGCCCGTGCCAATCAGCAACGATTCGGCGCACCTAACACTCAGGCAGGCAATGCGCGTGGAGCACAGCAGAGATCTTTCAAGGCTGGCGCCAATGCGCAAAACTCCAGGAATGAACAGACACGCGCAGGCTGGACCCGGTTCGGGAATCGCTCATCCGGAACACCAGCACAGGCCGGAGCGCAGCAGCGAAGGGCTGCACCGGTAGTTCGGCAAGGACCACAGTCACGGCAATCTAGCGCGCCGCGCGGAGCGGCCAGCGGACGGCAGAACCAGCAGGGCTGGACCCGGTTTTCCGGCAATGCGGCGGCCTCATCGCCGCAGAATCGCGGCAACGTCCAGACGCGCAACCCGCAGCGAGCGGCGCCTTCTGGCCAGGTCCAGCAGAACCGCAGTGGAAGCGTCCATCGCTTCACGCCCCAAGCTTCACCGCGCAACCCAAACCGCTCGTCCGGAGTTTCAAGGGCTACGCCTCAATCCCGCAATCAGGGCTGGAGACAGTTCACACCAAGGACGCAAGCGCCCTCGCAGAATCGGGGCGGCTCTTATAACAGGTCGTCGCAGCCCAGGCAGGCTTCGCCTCGCTACCAGAGCCGCCCAAGTTCCGGTTCACGCTCCTATTCGCGCCCGCCGCTGCGGCTGAACAAACCGATCGTGACCGAGCGCCGCTCACGCTCATATAGCGCACCGCGGGGCAATCGGAGTTCCCAGAGGGGCGGCTTTAGCAGAGGTTCCTCTCCCAACGTTTCACGGGGTTCAAGAGGTGGAGGTTTCAGGGGTTCGACTCCTCACGTTTCACGCGGGTCGGGTGGTGGAGGTTTCAGAGGCTCTTCGCGCAGTTCAGGCGGCGGCCACGGAAGACGCTAGCCGCGCGGGAATCCAATCGAACGCTTCGTTCGCAACCTGAAAATGAAAGCGCCTTGCTCTTCGCCGCTGAGGGAAGGGCAAGGCGCTTCGTCAATTTCTGCGAGCCAGGATTACTCGCATTTGAGGATGCTTCCGCTGCCCGCTTCATGGCCGGCGGGACTATTCGGGCCGCTTTCTCCGGCAAAGGGCCAATTAACGTTCAGCCACAACTGCTTTTCGCGAACTTTGGCGGGAACGTTGTTAACCCGCAAATTTTCAAGCCAGTGAACTCCCGTCTTCCCCGCCACCAGAACGTCCTGGTCGCCATCCTGGTCGATGTCCGCCACGATGACCTGCGTCCCAATCTCGGCCGTTCCGTTGTAGCTGATCGGAAAACGGGTAAACGTACCGGTCCGGCGATCAATTTTGTAATAGAAAATGCAGAGAGGATCGTATAGCCCGGGGTCGGGATCAGCCCGATAGCGTTTGCCGGTGATCAACTCAAGTTCGCCGTCGCCGTCAATATCCGCCATCTTCAATGCGTGCACCTCAGAAAATGAATCGTCGATAAGGTGCCTTTTCCAGGTGCGCCGTCCCCCGCTGACCTGCTGTTCCATCCAATAGAGCCCAAAGTTATGACCGTGCCCATAGATGAGATCCATCTTCCCGTCCGCGTTCACGTCATAGCCGATGATTGGGAACCCCGCCTCGCCGAGTTCCCATTCAGGATGCCACTTCCACTGGTCGCGGTCGGCATCCACGTTCTCAAGCCAGCCGTGAATTGAGAGCAGGTCGGGCTTCCCGTCGCCGTTGATGTCGGCAATGCCCACCCCATGGCCGTCAGCCTCTTTGCCTCCCACATAGTGCACAACCGGTTTGGGACCCGCAAAGTTGATCCAGATCAAGGTGGAAGGAGAATAGTGAGCAATGGCGATGTCGGGCACACCATCGCCATTAATGTCAGCGTGAGCCATCCCTTCGGTCGCATGCGAATGGCAGATGAAATGTTTCTTCCAGAAAACGTCCGGCTTCTTGGGGTTCTCGTACCACCAGATGCCATCGGTTTGCCATGCCGCTGTAACGATATCCAGGACTCCGTCGTGATTCACGTCCACTGGAACTTGATAGCAGTCGGCAACAAATTCAATCTTCCTCTCGCCCCCCGCATGAAACGGCCAGACGCTGATGTACCTCCACTGATGCCGCTTCCATTCGGTGCCCAGCGGCCCGGGATTTTCATACCAGTACGCTCCGCTGACAATATCCAGTTTGCCGTCGCCGTCAACATCCATGACGGAAATGGCTTCGGTATGATCGGTGCCGATACGATGGGAAAGAAAAATGTCGGCGCGGCGCGACACCGGCGTCACCACGCCGGCCCCCTGGGCAGGCGCTGAAACCGCTGAGCGCGGCGCGCTGACGGCCGCCAGTGCCGGCGCGGCGGCTGCGCCCAATCCTAAGCTTAAAAACTTACGACGTTGCATGAGACCTCCTCGGCTGAAATATTAGATTATCGATAGGATGACCCTCCGGGGCCGGCGGCTCGCTCGCCCCTGCCGCCGCTTGCAGCACACAAGCCTTGCACGCCCCACTTGCATTTCAATACTAGCACCATCTTGAGAACAGTCCGCCTCGTTGCCCCGGGATGAAAACCCATCTTTCCAGCCACAACACCTGAGCCGAAGT
>CAYWMN010000118.1:6364-11066 GCA_964459065.1 uncultured Acidobacteriota bacterium
ATGGCGGACCAGGCAGCGGCAGCCGAACCCGTCCTGCGCGAATCCTACTCCTCTCAAGTGTGGCCGATTATCGGGACGGGCTGGCGCGGCCACGCGTTCCCCGGCCCTTCTGCGCCCTTCGGACTGGTACAGTTGAGCCCGGATACCTCAGGCGAACCCGAGCCCTGGTACAACTGGAACCATAGTGGCGGATATCACTACCCCGATCAAATTATCAATGGCTTCAGCCACACGCATGTTCAGGGAACGGGCGCCCAGGCACTGGGCGACGTTCTGCTGATGCCCCTGGTAGGCGGGAAAAATTGGGCCTGGGACGCGGGCAAGCCCGGCAAGGGTTATTGCTCGGCTTTCTCTCATGCACGGGAGGCGGCCCAGGCGGGTTATTACAGCGTTTTCCTTGATACGCCAAGCGTTAAGGCGGAGCTGACCTCGACGCTGCGCTGCGGCATGCATCGATATACATACCCCGCCGCGCCGACTGGAGTCCACCGGCCGTTCGGGATTCTTCTGGATCTCGTTCACGGCTTAAGATGCCGCGTGTACCATGCGGAACTCCGCCTGGAATCACCCACCCGAATTAGCGGCTGCCGCTATACACACGGGTGGCCGCGCGACCGGCAGGTCTATTTTGTCATGGAGTTCTCACAGCCGGTGGGTAACGCCGTGGAACTTATGGTGGATGGCAAAGCCGTTGCAGCAAGCGAAAAACAATTTGAGGGAACCAAAATCAAAGCCCGGTTCACTTTGCCGGGCCACCTGCCCGCCAATGCGCTGGTGGTGCGCACAGGGATATCCGGCACCGGCATTGAAGGGGCGCGCAAGAACCTGGCAAAGGAAATTCCCCATTGGGACTTTGACGCCGTCCGCAGCCAGGCCGAGTCGCAATGGGACCAGGCTCTTGGCGTACTGGAAGCGAAACTCCCCAATAAAAAGCTCACCCGCGCTTTCTACACCGGAGCCTATCACGGTTTAACAGTCCCAATGACGTATAACGACGTGGAGGGCACCTACCGTGGCCAGGATCGCCGCAACCATTCTTCCACAGGCTTCACGAAGTATACAGCGCTCTCCATTTGGGATATCTACCGCGGCGAGTTTCCGTTCCTCACCCTGGTTCGTCCCCAAATCGTAAACGACGTGATCAGAACTCTGCTTGCGGATTACCGGCAACTCGACCAGCACTCACTTCCGATGTGGCCGCTTTGGGGCAATGAGACGTGGTCCATGACAGGATTCCACGTCGCCGGCATGATCGTGGGGGCTTACGTTCGCGGATTTCGGTCTTATGACGTGCAGGCAGTTTATGCCGCCATCAAAGACACCGCCTTAGTGGGTGGAACCGCCAAGGACAACCGCCAGCTCCAAAAGCAATTCAGGGATCATGGCTACGTGATCACAGGGCCCCACAAAGATTCTGTTTCCCGCACGCTCGATTTCGCTTATGACTACTGGTGCGCGGGGGCGATGGCTCAGTTGCTCGGCAAGCATGAAGATGCGGCCCGCTTCTACAAACTGGGACAGAACTATCGCAACCTATTTGATCCCCACACGGGTTTCATGCGGGGCAAAACCGCCGACGGCCATTGGCGCGAACCGTTCCGGCCGGATCAGGAATACCGGGATGACTACACAGAATCCGACGCGTGGCAGGCTACGTTTAATGTGATGCAGGACGTCCAGGGCTTAATCGACCTATATGGAAGTGATCAGGCCTTCATCGCCAAACTCGACGCGCTTTTTAACGCTCCCACCAAGGTCTATGACGCCCCTCCTGACATCACGGGATTGATCGGACAGGACGCTCAGGGCAATGAGCCCAGCAACCACATTCCCTACCTGTATACCTTTGCCGGAGCAGCCTGGAAAACTCAGTATTGGGTGCGGAAGGTGATGGCCCGCTGGTACACCGATACTCCGGAAGGGATTCCCGGCAACGATGACTGCGGACAGCTTTCAAGCTGGTTTGCCCTCGGTGCGCTGGGCTTCTATCCGGTCAATGCGGCGACGGGCGTTTACGTGATCGGAAGTCCGGTGGTCGAACGGGTTAAGATTCATAACCCGCAGGCGGGAACGACCTTCACCATTGTTGCAGAAAACAATTCTTCCGAGAACGTCTACATCCAGCGCGTAAAACTGAACGGCCAGGCGCATTCGCGGTCGTGGATTACACATCAGGATATCGTTGCCGGCGGAGATTTGGTCTTCCACATGGGCCCGAAACCCAATAAGGAATGGGCAGCAGCCAAGGCTGATCGCCCGCCATCCGGGCTGATCGGCGAGGATGGCCAGCCCTTGCGCACATAGGAATGTTTTGGTGGAGGTTGAATCAAACCAGATCGTTAGCGGTTAAGATCAAGCGCCGCAACCTCCATGCAAGATTTCCGGCTCCACGAATTCGCCTTCAATCCTTTTTCTCGAGAACGAGTAGCCACTGCTCGAGAGTCGGGGTAACAGGAATCTGCCAGGCGCCCATGCCGTCCGCTGTCACATCACCAATCCCCTGCTCTGTGCCTGTGCGAGGGTTAAAAAAGAACGCCCGGTAACTTATCCCAGATTCAAGGCCGGTCAGTTTCGGAGGGCTCCACATCGTCGGAATAAAAACGATGCGCACTTGTCCCGGGATTCCCGCGGCATAGGGGAGCCGATAGTTCTTTTTGTTCCAATGGGGTTCAACCCATTCCGGGTGCGCGTCAAAACGCCACCACGGGTAACGGGTCAACAGTCTCTTGCAGTGGCCGATCTGTTCCGAACCCGGGAGTTGATAAGCGACCTGCCATGGCGTGTTGCCCCAACATCGGCCATGCGGCGAAGGGCCGTAGGGATGCTGGGGCGTATTCACTTGCCAGATTCCGTTTGCGCCATACGTGTGTCCTGCCGCTCCGCTCAAGATGCAAGTCAAAAACATAAAACGTTCGATCTCCTGGCGATTCTCGTCCAGGATTCCCTCGTAACAGCATTCGCCCACCAGAACAGGCATACGGGGCTCCCGTTGCAAATCCCCGGTCACGGTATCAAGGGTGGAAGGAATGCTTTGCCGGTCACTGTGACCTGTCTGGAGCATATCGAAATCAAGCACGGAAGGATCTTCTACCGTGTTCAGAGCGCTCCGAGAAGGATGGATCGTGATGAGCCGATGGAAGGGATCGATGCTTCGCACATATCGCGCAACTTCCGTCCAACCGCGTTTTTGCAGAGCCGCGTCCTTGGCCTTGTCCCTGGAAAGATAGTAGGGCATGGTTCCTTCCCCCGCCAGACACCATACGACGGGATAAGCCGCCCAGCGTGCAACGAGGTTTCGCCAGTGCTTCCTGATCTTCGGCAGCCCCATAATCGGCAGAAAGTATCCCCAGCATCCCACGATGCAGGGAACAAGTCCCTGATCGGTTAGATAGCGGATGCGCAGGTCCGCCATATCAAAATAGCGAGGATTGATACGAGCGTAACCGGTTTCCCAAGGGTAGCCGGCTTCGTTTGCTCCCCGCGGATCGAAGGGAGGCATGTCAGGGTAGAGGCCTGCAACAATCTGCACCACGGAAAAACCCTTGCGGATGCGGTCGGCGGCGAGAGTCTCGAAATCATCCGGCCATCCCAGCCGCTTGCACAGGCCCATCCACCACGTATCGCCCAGCCAGAAGAACGGCGTGCCGTCATCGTGCTCAAAGTGGCGGCGGTCGGCAGCCACGCGGATTCCGCCGTGCTTGAAAAGCGGCTTGTCCCCTTGGTAAGGCACGACCTCAAGCGTTCCAGTCTGCCCGTGCAGGTCAGGATTGCCGGGATCGCTCGACACGGTGCGGTACGTGTAGCGTCCGGGGCGCGGCGGGGCGTATCGCACCCGCCATGCCTGCTCCCCCGCCCAGAACGCCGGAACTCGCTGTTCATCCCCCTTGGGGCCACGGACCACCACATCCAATTCCACTTGGTTGAACGGGTCAGCATAAGGTTTGCTTGAAGAGAATGCCCACTCCACAACGTTCCGCTCGATCCCGTAAAGCTTGCGGCCCTCGCCGACGGCTTCAGGGTTGCGGGAGCCGGTGAAACCAGATCCCTGCGCCGCTCCCAACTCGCCGGCCGCCAACCCTCCAATACCCAGCTTGCCCAAGAATGACCTTCGGTTGATTCGATCCATTATCTTCTCCTTGAATGTTACAGGGTGGCCAGAAAACCTCGGCAAATCCGCGTTAACTCAGCACCCGAACAAAGGTTCAGCAAACTTTCGCAAGCAACGTGTTGTCATCGGCGCAGCTCGATGACGCAGGTGAAACTCCTGTTTGACGGATGACGTAGTACCATGATACAAACTGCGCGTCAAGATACTCTGAGAGATAGGCATAACAAAGCTCCACGTCAAGCTAACTCGCGGTTTTCTGACAGTGTCTCTGTGAAAAGGGGGTTCCACTTTGACCCATACGCCGACATTTTCAAAACGGTCTCTTCTGTTGCTTGCTGCTTTGTCGTTCCCGCTCGTATTCCTCGCCTCGTCCTGCCGGAGGAACGCGGCGGCTGCAAACAAAACTGAGGCGGCCCCGGCAGCGGGCCAAGCGAGAACTCAAGCAGGACACACCCTGATCGGGATGCAGTATGAAACCTGGTTTACCCCTCATAACAACCGGGATTATGGCACGGCCGAAGCCATTCCAATCCTTGGCAAATATAGCTCTTACGACGTTCCGGTTCTGCGCAAGCATGAGCAATGGTTTGAAGA
>CAYWMN010000119.1:0-10830 GCA_964459065.1 uncultured Acidobacteriota bacterium
CGACCCGGGCGGGTGGTTTGCCCTTGCCCCGGAAGCTTTCACTTTTGGTCCTACGGTGCTCCATCTTCTGGAGCAGGCAGGCCCGGCGGGGGGCGGCGACACCTTGCAGATCATCGGCTACGGCTTTGACCCAGGTTTGGCGCGGGTGAACGTAACAGTGGGAGGAAATCCCGCAACGGTATCGGATGTGCTTTCGACCCCGAAGACTCTGGATTCAGTCCGCAATCCATCCAATTACCCCTTTCCAATCGAGGAAGTAGACGTGCAGACTCCGCCGGGCACACCCGGCCTGGCTGACCTCACCGTCACCACTCCCGACGGGTCAACGACGGTGCCGCGCGCCTTTGACTATCTCAAAGAAGATAACGTCTATCCGCTGGCGGGAAGTCCCTCGTTCCTTGTCTACGACCAGGTGCGCCAGCGGATTTACATCAGCAACACCGATCGCGTAGATGTTTTTGATCTCGCAAGCCGGCAGTTTCTAGCTCCTTTGATTCCGCCCGGCGGTCCGTTTGCTGGTTCCAGCCTTTCCGGTCTGGCGCTTACCCCGGACGGCTCGGAGCTGGTTGTGGCCGACGGAGGCACTCAGCAAATCTTTGTTTTCGATCTCGACTCTGGAACCGCTCGCAGCGTTGCTACGTCTTCGGCCCTGGGTTCGTGCCCGGGATACACCGGGCGCCTTGCGGCGGCGAACACGGGCCAGGTGATGGTCGGTTTGAATCCAAGCAACTCAGGAACAAGTTGCCCCGGCTTTCCTTCTTTGACGCTTCTCGACCTGACCACCCTGAGTTTTTCAGCCGTCAACTCCCCCGTGGGAAACTCAGCCTACATTGCCCCGGCTAAAGGGGGCAGCGAGGTGTTGATTGCCAGCGAAAGCAGCGTAGGGTCTCCTCTCGTTCTGTGGGATGCCTCGACGGACACCTTCCAAACAAGCCCTCTCAAGAACCCCGATGGATTCACCGAGGACGTCGCAACCGCGGCAGACGGCGACATCTTCGCCGCAGGGGGTGGCGGCTCGGGTGACGGCGTGCCGGTGCTTTTCAATAAGACCCTTAACCCTTTTATGCGCCCCACCTACCAGGAGTTTTACACCGGCACCGGGAATGGTGGTGCCCCCATCCTTATGTTCACACCAGGCGAATGCCTGAACGCCAGCGGCAGCCTTCTTTACCAGCCCTTTATTATGGGTCCAAACGGCGGGGTGGATATCTTTGATACGCACGAAGGAACGTTGCGACGCAGGGTCTATTTCTCGGAGCCTCCCAGAAGCGCTTATAACGCGGGGGAAGGTGACTTCCTGGCTATCGGTGAAAACGGCCAGAAACTTTTTGCGCTCACGAAATCCGGACTCTCGGTGATTGACCTGGACGTGGTGCCGCTCTCAATCGGGTCGGTTAGCCCCAGTAGCGGACCCGCAAGCGGCGGAACTGCGGTCGAGATTCGCGGCAGCGGATTTGTGCAGGGAGCGGTTGTCAGCGTTGATGGCACGTCTGTGCCAACAACTTTTGTCGACCAGAACACCCTCCAGTTCACAACCCCATCGATGTCATCAGGCAGCAAACCGATCACCGTTGCCAATCCCGATGGCAGGAAATATACGCTCGAAGACGCATTCACCACGAACTGAGGTGAGGCAACGGGGGCGGAGCTACCACCGCCCACCTTCGTAGCGGCGGATTTACCCAGCCATCTTTCGCGGCCCAGAGTGGTTAGGCTCACTATGTAGGCTACAATCCGCTTTGGGCGGCCAAAATGGGACGGATGGGATTTTGCCCCTGGAAATCAATCGTTTACAAGTGTCTTGTTATCAGCTAGTTATGAAACGCCTGCGGCGCGCAATTACGAAATGTGCGCCATATCGTCACACCGGGTAAAAATTACCCTGGCTCACTTTGGTGCCGGCTCGAAATACTTGAAAGCCTGGCAGGTCACAAACAGGCTGGTCGCCAGCACCAGTCCTCCCACCGCCGCGTGGGTCACGTTCATCACCAGCACTCCAGGCTGCGGTGCGGCAACGGCGCGGGCGTTGAGTCCCATGCTGAAGGTGATGATCCCCAGGAAGAGTTCGAGCAGCACCAGTTCGGCCAGCATCACCGACGCCATCTTGAAGGCCCGCAGGTGCGGGAACTTGCTGAGCGCCATCTCCATCACCCACACCGCGCACACGGTGATGAATCCTCCCAGGATGAAGTGAGGCGCAATGCCCAGATGCTGCTGTTGGAAGCCCTGGCCGAGAAGTCCTTCCAGCACCAGAGCTGCGGTCATAAAAACCAGGACCTGCCGCACTGAGGGAGCAGCAAGGTCGCGCGACTTCGGATGATCCCACCGCCAGTCGCCGCGCGTGAAAAGCGCCAGGCACACCGTGAGGCAGAAGAAGATCTCAATCCCCAATGTGAAGGCGAAAGGTCCCGCCTCCGGCATTTGCGCAAACACCGGGAGCCAGGTTCCAGCAGCCAACAACAGCAGAACGGCAAGCGTCCCCGCGGCCAGCTTTTTGAGGTAGCGTTCGGCGGCGCTCGTCCACAACCACACCGCAAGAATGAGGGTCATGGTGATGACCGAAGCCGCGATCAATTGATAGGCGTGCGCATATTTCATACCCAGGCCGGCGCGCGAACCCAAGCCGCCCATCGGCAACAGCGTGACGCGCCCGCCTGCTCCGGAAACCAGCGACGCGACGAGCATCAGTAGAAACGCCACCACCGAAACCAGGCTTGCGAACCGATGCATCCAGGAAACGCCTGTTTCCCGCTCCGTCACTGTCTTGTGGACTTCCGCCAAACGACCTCCATCGTTCCCTTGCTAGGGCAGGCGCGCACCGGCCGCTGATCGAGAGGAACAGAATACCTTAATCACTCTGTCTTAGGGAAAAGGCGAATCAATAAAGCTTAAGGCTTGCTCATCCGCGCAAGGATCTTCGGCACCAGGCTGCGGGGCAAGAATCGCTGCGAGAAAACGCTGACCTTGTTCACCAGGCGCGGAACGACCAATCCGCCTCCCCGGTCGAGTTGTTGGATCGCTTCGGCTACCACATCTTCGGGCTCCTGCTGGCCGCCCGGAAAACGGTGCCGCCCGTGCCGGGCTCCGATGTTCACAAAGTTCGTCCGCGTTCCGCCGGGGCACACCGTCACCACGGCCACGCCGTAAGGCCGCAACTCCTCCCGCAGTCCCATTGAAAAACTGGTCATAAAAGCCTTGGTCGCAGAGTAGACGGTGGCGTAAGGGATGGGCTGGAAACTCGTCATCGACGAAACGTTAATGATGGCGCCACGGCGCGCGGCCACCATGCGGGGCGCCAGGTGAAACGTCAACTCGACCAGGGTCTCGATTTGCAGACGCATCAGGGCCGACTGCTGTTCGAAAGGAAGCTTCCAGAATTCGCCCCGGGCCCCGAACCCGGCATTGTTGATCAGGAGATCGACATTGAAGCCCCGCTCCCGGATCATGCCAGCCAGGCGAGTGCCCGCCCCGCGCTCGCTCAAGTCAAAGATCAAAGGTTCGGCATGGATGCCGCAAGTGGACTGGAGTTGGCCGGCAAGCGCACGGAGCTTGTCTTGGGAGCGCGCCACCAGCAGCAGGTTCTGGTTGCGGGCGGCGAGGGCGCGAGCAAAGCATTCCCCGATCCCGCTCGAAGCTCCAGTCACTAGCGCATAGCTTGCATCGCTCATGCGTGCAGCCCCGTCGCAGCGCCCTGCTGCGAGTTCGCCATCTTTGACTGGGCGGCCGCGGTTGGTTTCCGCCGGTACAATGCCTGACGGACCGTCACCGGGTAGCGTGTCTTGAAAATGATGTCCCAGCAGCCGTTGGTGAGACCGAAGCCCAGTTCCATTCCTTTCGGGCTGTGATGGTAATAGTGGAACCGTTTGATGTAGCGGAAATAGGGGCTCCGAAAATTGTAAAAATGCACGGAGTGGTGGACCCACTCCTCCAGAACATAGCACTGCACAACGCCCGCCAGCAGGACGGGAAGCGTATAGACTGGGGCAATAAAACTGAGCGGCGCGGCGACGAAAAACAAGGGAAGCAAGTCTTTGAGTTCGCCGTTGATATGATGGCCGTCAAAGGGCCGCTTGTGGTGTTCCCAGTGCAGCGGGTCGAGGCGTTCATGAAGGAACTTTCGGATGATTCCTTTGCCGGGGCCGAAGCGCCCATGAAGGACATAGCGGTGGAAGAAATACTCCACCAGAGTCCAGACGGGAACGCCGGCCGCGTAAAAAGCTACTGCCACCCATGGATGCGCTGAACCGAGCGCAAAGAAAAGTACGATCACCGCGTAGACGGTGTAGAACGCGGTCATGGGATAGAGGCGCCCGCGCGAGATCGCGGCTTGCTGGCGCTTGTAGGCGCCAAAGGAAATATCCGGACGCTGTGTCGGCGGGCTGTTTTCTTTCAGCGGAGTGGCTGCTCTTGAAGACATTGGACTCTCCATGAATCTGGACAAAGGCTTTCGGGGAAAATTAGATGCTCCAGCGCGTCTGCCGTTACGCTTTCACACGATTATAGGGATTCTACCGAGACTTGCAAAGCGATAACGCCGGTTCCCGTCTCGCGTCTTATTGCTCAATGCTTTCAGTGCTATTATCGGCTGGGCCGGCACGAGCCTTAACCAAAGGGTTGTGAACGGCGACGTGATGGGGCGTCGAAATGCGAAACGGAGCCTTCAAAACCCTGAATGGCAGATTTTGCCGTTTCCCCGTGCTCGGGACAGGCGGGGCGGCCTACTTCTTTCTCAGCTTTTTCTCCAGCCGAAACGCCTTGGCGTTAAGCTCAGACAAACGCTGGAGATCGTTTTCGGTCAGGCTGATGGCATTCTGGATAAGATCGAGAGCCGGCCCACTGAACCCCGTGGAATTACCGTTACGAGGTGAGGACAGCATTCCGCTCATGGTCCGGAACCGGGAAGTTATGTCCTGATAGCGGTCCTGAATCGAGGCGAGGTGTGCTTCGCGGCGCCGATTGATATCCTGAAGCTCTTTCAGCAGCTGTTCCTGTTCGCTAATCCGGGCGGAGCTGGTGTTATTACTGCTGGCTAATCGGGCGTTAGCCTTTTCCAGAGCTGCAACGCGCTGGCGTGAGTTTTTAACCTCAACTTTGGTGACATTCAGTTCCTTCTGGAGGGTGTCGTAACGTTTTTGCCAGTCTGCCTGCAAGGCCTGGTAGCGCTGTTTCGCGCTTGCCAAATCCTCCTGGTTGTTATCCTGGGCCTTGGAAAGCTGGGCCTGGAGCTGGCTAATGCTGGATTGGGCATCGGCCAGCTTGGCATCGAGCTGTTTTATCGTTGCATCGCGCCGGGCGATGGCGGCCTGGTCATTTCGGGCAGGCGGATGAGCTTTTGCCGCCGCCGCTGCCCTCCCAAGCTCACTTTGCCGGAGAGCCTCCTGCGTTTGCCGCAGGGATTGTAAATCCGCTTGCTGCTGCTGCTGAAATTCTGCGAGTTTCCGCGACTGGAATACTATGACGCCGACAGCGGCAAGAAGAACGATCCCGAGACCCCAAACCAGGATAGTTGGAGGGCGTTTCATAGGCATCATCTTACTCCTCTTTCAGGTGAATGCGCGAGCGCCAGGAAAGTTCCAGATCTTCTTCTTTGCCGCACGACGCATTCAAGCCGATTTGCACATGATGGTTGGCCTTGGCGGGAACCTCCAGAATCAATCGCCAGGAATTTTCAATCCGGGCAAATGTGTCGTCGATTTCCTGGGGTACATCCGACAGGGTTCGGCACAGGTTTGTCTCGCCACCTGTCATGCGGGCAAGGGTTACGAGACCATTCTGGTAAGCCTGGTCGAGATCGTTGCTCCGGTAATGGAGATGAACGACAAACAAGGGGGCCTGCAAGGAGCTGAGTTGCCTTTCCAGCTTGGAAATCTTCGCGTCAATCAGAGCTTCGGGAAAACGCCGGCTAAGGTCGTTCGGATCGCTGGGATTGATAATGGGATCGGTGTAATCCTCCCGGTAGGCACGGATGCTTCCGTCGGTAATATAGAGCACTGAGACGCGCACCGGGTGCTTACGGACAATCGCATCTGCCACCGCCATAGCTGACCGAACAGTTTGAAGCAACTCGGGGTTTCCATTTGAAGTCAGAGCCTGGATGTCTTTATCCAGCTTGCGATGGTGCTCGGTGGGATCGGCCAGGACATGCAAGCCGTCCTGGGACCGCATCAAGCCCACCCACGTTGTCCGCGGCAATTTCGAGATATTATGAATGATGGCCTGCTTGGCCGCATCGATCCGTGAAACCGACTCGGTGATATCGAACACCACAAGGATAATTTGAGGGCTCTTGGGACCGAGTAGTTTTTCCACGGTGGCGGGCTTGCCATTGAGGGTGGGTTCAAACCTGGGCTTGGACGTGCAATTGCCCTTTGCGATCCAGGCGGGAACGGAAACATAACGGGCCTGAATTTGGCCAGCCATAGCCATAGAAGCGACCGCCATCAAGAGAACCAACAAACGCACTGGAGAGACCCTACCCATCAGAAGCTGACCGTCAGTCCCAGTTGGACGATGCGCCCGCCCGTTGATCCAATAATCTTGCCGGCGTCAACATTGGGCGCGCTGGCCGGGCCAATGGTGGTGTCGGGGTAATTCCAGTTCGCATGATTGAGGAAGTTAAAAGCCGAGACGTTGAAGTCAACCGAGGTGTTGCCGACCGGCATCCGCTTATCCAGACTGACGTCCATGGAATTTGCTCCCGGGCCCAACAGGCCGGCGATCGTTCTCGGTGCATTCCCGGCGGTAAAGTCCGCGGGCTGGCTGAACGCGGCGGGATTGAACCATTCTGAAGGGCTCGGATTGGCAACGTGCGGATCCACGCCTGGGACCCGATTCACATAAACGACGGGCAAGACGCCTCCGGTGTTGTTATATTGCGCCTGCAGAGCCAGCGGACGCCCACCACTCCAATAGGCTGTGCCGCTGAGGGACCAGCCGCTGACGATCGGCCTGCCCCAGCCCATGAGGTCAAGCAAAGGTTTGCCCTCGCCGAAAGGAAGGCTGTAGATGTAGCTGATATTAAAATATTGCGGGGGCGTCCAGTAAGTTGGCGCCCAGTCGTTCTGCAAGTTGACTAAGTCCTGGTTTCCGTAAGGTCCTGAATAATTGTCATACTGCCGCGCATAGCGATAACTGGCAGTGAACGAAAGGCCATGGGATTCACGCTTCTGAATCTGGACGTAGCCGGTATTGATCTCGTAGCGGCCTGCCGGGTACTGGCTGTAAAGATTGAAGCTTTTGAACTGGGGGAACGGCTGCAGGGTGACGTAGAAGGCCTGATTGTAAAGCGCATCGCCATAACTCATCGCACTCGGACTGACCGCGTTGGGATTGGTCACGCCGCCACTCACCAGAAGGTTGTGACCTTCTCCATAGTTTGTCCCCACGGTGACAACCATTGAAAACGGAATCTGGCGCTCGACTGAAAACGAAGCTGACCGATAAACGGGTTCGCGGCCGCTCAGGTCCATGAAATCGGCTGAGGTGTTGTTAGCTGCTGAAGGATTGAGGTCTGGCAGAGGCGTGGTCGGCGCGGGGATTCCGGTCTGAAGGTTGACCGCCGGATTCAGCTGAACATTGGGGGAGACAAAAGTTTGATTCAACGTGAATCCCTGCGTGCCCCACTGGCCGTCGTAAATCGGAATCACGCTGTGCGAGCGAGCGAAAGAGGCTCGAATGCTGGTTTTTGCGTTCTTGCCTGGGGTCCAGGCCACCCCCGCGCGCATGTCGAGGTCGATATTGGTGGGCCTCAGTCCCCGGGACATACCGTTGCGGCCGGCAAATACCAGGGAGCCTGGAAATCCGCTCAACGGGTCAATGAACGCAGGATCGACAGTGCTTTGGCGGTTATATTTCTCGACCCGGGGAGTTCGACGGCTGAGATTAAGGGTGAGGCTGGCTGTCAGGCTTTTTGATACTTGGTAGGTGTCTCCGCCACTGATGTCCTGATAAGAATTACGGAAATAGGAGGGCTCCTCAATGACGTTCCGCTCCGCGTAGGAGGCCAGGCCGAGAAGAAAACTCGCGAACGGATCGCCGGTACCAACAATGCCCGGCAGGCTGGTAATCCCCGGAGTAAACTGGAAATAACCTTCTGGGTACGCCGGCGTGAACGTGTTGACTTGATATTCGTTGGCGACAAGCCCCAGCCGGAGGGAGTGCTTGCCGTGCTGGGAAGAAAGCGAGTCGGAAACCTGAATCAAGTTGTGGGCATTTCGGGATTCAGGGTACGCGGTTCCCATCGACACATAGGGTGAAAGCAGGTAGATGGGGAAAGGAGTCTGCGCGCCGGTTCCGGCCTTGAGGACATTGGAATAGGCCAATATCTTTGCCGAATTAACCGTGTTTGAGTTGGGGGTGAAGGTGTAACTGATCGAGGCCTTCCAGCGGGAATAGTGCTGGTCCGGCGAAGTTGGGCTGGCGATATTGGGGAAATATTTGGGCGCGCTAAGGAATCCATTGGAAATAGCGGTTTTGAAGCTCAGGCGATTCTGGCTGCTGAGCGTTTCGTCTACCTTGGCAATGATTCCGTCGGCATCGTCTCTCTGCGGCGAGTTGACAAAGTAGTTGTTTTCAAAGAAAGGGCCAATGTCAGTGTTCGGCAAAGGGTAATAAGAAAGCGCCTGTTGTGAAACCGGGACTAAGCGGTCCTGGGGAATGACATTTCCCGAGAAGGTGGACCTCAGATACTGAAGATTGGTGGTCGAAATGGGCTGAGACGGATCATAAGCAGGATTGGGCGTTGTGGATGTTGGGTCATAAATAGGCAACAATGATCCGGACTGGTCCACGGTTTTTGAGAAGTCGCCGTTCCGCTGGGCAAGGGTTGGAACGGTCAGCAGCGAGGCACGGGAAATCGTCTCGCGCACTCCCTCATAGGAGAGCAGAAAGAAAGTCTTGTTGGGATTGGTGAGCAGGTGCGGAATCAGCACCGGGCCCGCAACGTTGAATCCAAACTGATTGCGGTGCAGAGGGTTTTTGGTCCCGCCATTTTGATTGACCTCATGGGGGATCGCGTCAAGAGAGTCGTTGCGAAGGTATTCGTAGACACGCCCGTGCCACAGCATCTTGGGCCCATGTTTCCGCGTAGAAGGCGGACTGTTGGGGCGCATGCCCCATTCCAGGGTGAGATGCTTAAATTCCTTAGTCGCGCGGGCCAGCGTGCCGCTCTGCTTGGGGGCCGAGTGGCTGCTTGTTTCGGCAGCCGCTGCGTAAGCAGTGGGCACAGCAAGGAGGAGGCCCCATAGTATAAAAATTCCGATCTTCATCCGGCCTCTCACAGACTTTAATATTATACCTTCGCAGCCGTTTGCCGCAATCCGCCATAAGTGGGGTCGTGTCCTCCTGAATCGTATTTTTCACGGGAAATCGGGCCGTGTGAGCGCGGGTGAAGCCTCAGCGGCTTTTAAAGTGAAAATCACTTTTCGCCCGCTGCGATCTTTTACCCGAGATTGCAATCGGAGGGTAGGAAGCATATGATTTCGCGCAGCGCGGCCGAAAAGAAGGGCCCCGGAAATTGTAATTGTTCGGTTGATTCCTTGCGGCCGGCTTTAGGGGAGGGAAGAGGGCGATCGACATGTCCAACAAATTTGACGTTCTTGTGGTGGGGTCCGGCGCATCCGGTGGCTGGGCCTGCAAGCGGCTGGCGGAAGCCGGGCTTCAAGTGGCTTTGATTGATGCCGGCCGCAGGCAATCTGATGCGAACTTCACCGACCATATTCCTCCCTTCAAGCTGAAATACCGCAACCTGGCGCCGGAAGTCATCCGCCGCGCGGGCCGCCCCATTCAGATGGGGAGCGTCGCGGGGGAATACAACTACGATTGGGCGTGCAACGATTTGGATGAGCCTTATACGACTTCGCCGGACAAACCGTTCCATTGGCGGGGCCGGATGCGGATTACGGGCGGCCGGACGAACGTCTGGGGACGCCACAGCTATCGCCTCAGCGATTTGGATCTCAAAGCGGCCTCGCGCGACGGTTACGGGATCGACTGGCCCCTCACCTATAAGGACCTTGCTCCCTACTACGACATTGTCGAGGAATACGTCGGAATCTCAGGCACGGCGGAAGGTGTGTACGAGCTTCCCGACGGCAAATTCCAACCGGCGATGGCGATGACCTGCGTGGAGGCTCTTTTTGCCCGGCGGATCAAAGAAAAATTCGGCCGGACCATGACGATGGGCCGCGCGGCCAATATTACCCGGCCGCTGAACGGCCGGCCGCCCTGCCACTATTGTGAATCTTGCTGGCGCGGCTGCCACACCCATTCCTATTTCAACTCCTACTATACGACCGTAGCTGATGCTCTGAAGACGGGACGCTGCACCTTGATTCCCAATGCCATGGTCTACAAAGTCCTGATGGATTCTTCGGCCAACAAAGCCCGGGGCGTGCTGTATATTGACCGGAACACGCGCGAAGCGAAAGAAGTCCATGGGCGGGTCGTCATCCTGTGCGCGCAGTCGCTGGAATCGGTTCGCATTCTGCTTAATTCCTCTACGCGAGAATACTCAGCCGGTTTGGCAAACTCCAGCGGCGCGCTCGGCCGCTATTTGATGGATAATGTCACGGGCGGCGGCGCGTCAGCCGAATTCCCCGATCTCACCGGCAAACCATGGGTTGACGGAGCCCGTCCCCACCGCCCCATTGGCCCCTATGTTATCCGTTACCGAAACACCCACAACGGCCGGCGCGACAAGAACTTTCTGCGGGGTTACGGCTGCCAGGCCGAGGGGCACCCCTACTTTAACTGGGCGGCGCCGGGGTTCGGCGCAGAATACAAGAAAGCGCTCCAGCAGCCGATCGTCAAGTTCGGGATGGGCGGGTTCGG
>CAYWMN010000120.1:0-10791 GCA_964459065.1 uncultured Acidobacteriota bacterium
CGGCAACCGGCGCTACGGGTACCCTTTCACCAACTGCACCAACTGCGGGCCGCGCTACACCATCATCCAGGACCTGCCCTACGACCGGCCGCTCACCACGATGGCCTCCTTCAAAATGTGTGCGCGGTGCCAGGCGGAATATAACGACCCCGGCAACCGGCGATTCCATGCGCAGCCGAATGCCTGCCCTGAGTGCGGCCCGTCGCTGGCATTGCTGGATGGCCACACGCTGGCACACGCGGACCCGGTCTCATTCAATTCGGCGAAATCGAGCCTGGAAATTCTTCGCGAAGCCCGCCGCCTGCTGGGCGAAGGCAAAATCCTGGCGATCAAAGGACTGGGCGGATTTCACCTGGCGTGCGACGCCGAAAATCACCAGGCGGTTGCCCGGCTGCGGGAGCGCAAGCGGCGAAGCGACAAGCCTTTTGCCCTGATGGCTCGCGACCTTGCAAGCGTGGAAAAGTTTTGCCACGTTTCTGACGCAGAGCGCGAAGCTCTGCTTGGCGCTCGAAGGCCCATCGTCATTTTGCCGCGCCTGCCGGACGCCGGAATTTCATCTGCGGTCGCTCCCCACAACCGGACACTGGGCGTGATGCTGCCCTACACTCCGCTCCACTACCTGCTTTTTGGCGATTCCGTGGAAGCGCCGCCGGCCTTCAACGCGCTGGTGATGACCAGCGGCAACGCCAGTGAAGAACCCATCGTGAGCCGCAACGGTGAGGCGTGGCCGCGGCTTCAGGGGATTGCGGATTTCTATTTGCTGCACAACCGCGAAATCCACATGCGCGCGGATGATTCCGTGGTGCGGATTTTGGAAGGCAAACAGCGCGTCTTGCGGCGTTCGCGCGGCTTTGCGCCGTTTCCCATCGAACTCGGCAATAGCGTCCGGGCGATCCTGGCGTGCGGGGCGGAACTGAAGAACACGTTCTGCCTGACCAAGAATCACTACGCTATTTTGAGCCAGCACATCGGCGACATGGAAAATTATGAGACGCTCGTCTTCTTTGAGGAAACCCTCGCGAATCTCAAGAAGCTGTTTCACGTTGAGCCACAAATCGTCGCGCATGATTTGCATCCGCTTTACCTGAGCACCCGGTTCGCCCAGCGTTTGCTGGATGTGCAAAAAGTGGGCGTGCAGCACCATCACGCGCACATCGCCAGTTGCATGGCCGAGCATCATTTGCGGGAAAAGGTGATCGGCGTCGCTTTCGACGGCACCGGCTACGGCACGGACGGCAAAATCTGGGGAGGAGAATTTCTGGTGGCGGATTTCAGCGGGTTTGAGCGCCGCGCCCACTTCCGCTACATCCCGCTGGCCGGCGGCGATGCGGCCATCCGCCAGCCCTGGCGCTCCGCGCTCAGTTATCTGCGCCAGACTTTCGGTGCCGAGGCCGCGGGATTGGACCTCCCGGTTTTGAGCCACGTTCCGCCACGGAAACTCAGACTGGTGGGAGCCATGCTGGAAAAGCGGATCAACACGGTGGAAACGTCTTCCTGCGGCCGGCTGTTTGACGCGGTTGCTTCCATTCTGGGTCTGCGCCATGAAATCAACTTTGAGGGCCAGGCGGCCATCGAACTGGAAATGGCGGCGGCCGCCAATGTTGACGCGTCCTACACGTTTGATATTCTTTCGAAAGAGCCTTGGGAAATCGACATGCGGCCCGTTATTGAACAAATTGTTCGGGACGTTCAACGGCATGAACCGGTTGGAGTAGTGGCGGCCAAGTTTCACAACACGCTGGCGCAGGTGATTGCAGAAGTCTGCAATCGTTTGCGGGCAAGCGACAGCCTGAACAAGGTCTGCCTGAGCGGCGGGACTTTTCAGAATGCGCTTCTGGTGAAGCGCGCGGTCCATCGACTGCAGACGAGCGGATTTGAGGTTTTTCTGCACGCGCAGGTTCCCCCGAACGACGGCGGCATTTCTCTGGGCCAAGCCGTGATCGCCAATGCCATGATCGAGCGAGGTTAAGATGTGCCTGGGAATCCCCGGCAAAGTGCTGGAATCGTTTGACGCCAATGGCTTGCGAATGGCCAAAGTGCAGTTCGGCGGAATCGTTCGTGAAGCCTGCCTGGAATATACGCCGGAAGCGCAGGTGGGCGACTACGTGGTGGTCCACGTCGGCTTTGCCATCAGCAAGGTGGACGCGGAAGAGGCGGCTCGGACCTACCAGTTGCTCGAAGAGATGGAACAGTTGGGTGAGTTGGAAGAACCTCCGCCAGGAGGCCAAGACCCGTGAAATATCTCGACGAATACCGCAACGAGCAAATCGCCCGGAAGCTGATCGAGGAAATCCGGCGCATCCAGACGCGCCCCTGGGTGCTGATGGAAGTGTGCGGCGGACAGACGCATTCCATCGTCAAGTACGGCCTCGATAACCTGCTGCCCGAGGGCATTGAACTGGTCCACGGTCCCGGCTGCCCGGTCTGCGTCACCTCCCTGGAATTGATTGACAAAGCCCACGCCATCGCCCGGCGGCCGGAAGTGATCTTCTGCTCTTTCGGTGACATGCTGCGCGTTCCCGGCTCTGAGTGCGATCTGTTCACCTTAAAGTCGCAAGGGGCGGACGTGCGCGTGGTCTATTCACCGCTCGATTGCCTGAAAATCGCCCGCGCCAATCCAACCAGGCAAGTGGTTTTCTTCGCCATCGGGTTTGAAACCACCGCTCCCGCCAACGCCATGCTGGTCGCGCAAGCGCAGCGGGAAGGCGCCGGGAACGTCTCGCTGCTGGTTTCGCACGTTCTGGTACCGCCGGCGATTACGGCCATCCTGGATTCTCCCAACAATCGCGTGCAGGGCTTTCTGGGGCCGGGGCACGTGTGCGCCGTGATGGGCTACGAGGAATATGAGCCCATCAGCGCGCGCTACAAGGTCCCGATTGTGATCACCGGCTTTGAGCCGCTGGACCTGCTGGAAGGCACGCTGCTGGCGCTTCGGCAGCTTGAATCAGGCCGGGCCGAGGTGGAAAACCAATACGTGCGCGCCGTCACGCGCGAAGGCAACCGGGCAGCCAAGCAGCTCGTGTTCAGCGTGTTTGAAATCGGCGACCGCAAATGGCGGGGCGTGGGGGCGATTGCGGAAAGCGGTTACCGGCTGCGCCGCGAGTTCTGCGACTACGACGCTGAGCGCCTGTTTGACGTGGGGGAAATCTCAACCGAAGAACCGGCGGTTTGCATCAGTGGTGAAATTCTGCGCGGCGTCAAAAAGCCCCACGACTGCCCCGCGTTCGGCACCGTGTGCAACCCCGAGCATCCGCTGGGCGCGACGATGGTGTCGGCCGAGGGCGCCTGCGCCGCTTATTACAAGTACGGACGCCACCTGAAAGAGCAAGTACGATGAGCGAAAAACCAAAAGCCGATCTGCTGGGAGCCTCCTGCCCCGCGCCCGTGACCGATCATCCGCAGATCGTTCTGGGGCACGGCAGCGGTGGCAAACTCACAGCCGATCTGGTGCAGAAGATTTTTCTTCCTGCCTTTAGCAATCCTTATCTCGCGCGCCTCGACGACCAGGCGGTTATTGACCTTGCCGGAAAGCGCCTGGCGCTGACCACCGATTCGTTTGTGGTGACGCCGATTTTCTTTCCGGGCGGAGACATCGGCCGGCTGGCCGTCAACGGAACCGTGAACGACCTGGCCATGTGCGGCGCGCGCCCACTCCACCTTGCCGCTGCTTTTATTCTGGAAGAAGGCCTCTCGACCAGCGACCTGGAGAAGATAACCAACTCCATGCAGGCCGCCGCCGCTGAGGCCGGAGTCACCGTGGTCACCGGCGACACCAAAGTGGTGAACCGCGGCAAGGGCGACCAGGTCTTTATCACCACCACAGGCCTTGGCGTCATTGAAAACACCATCGCCATTTCCGCCGACCGCGCGCGGCCGGGCGACAAGATTCTTTTGAGCGGGTTTATCGGCGATCACGGCATCGCCATTATGTCGCAGAGAGAAAACCTGGAGTTTGAGGGGGAGCTTCAAAGCGACACCGCGGCGCTCCACAACCTGGTGGCCGCCATGCTGGACGCCAGCCCGGAAATCCATTGCCTGCGCGACCCCACCCGGGGCGGCGTGGCGACGACGCTCAATGAAATCGCGGCAAGCTCGAAAGTCGGCATGGAGATTGAGGAACGCAAAATTCCCGTGCGCGAAACGGTGAAAGGCGCGTGCGAAATTTTGGGCCTTGATCCGCTCTATGTGGCCAATGAAGGCAAACTGGTCGCGATCGTGGCGGCCGAGGCGGCCGAGCGGGTGCTCGATCGGATGAAGTCACACCCTCTGGGCCGCGACGCACAACTGATCGGGACCGTGGTCGCCGAGCACTCTCCGCTGGTTGTAATGAAGACGGAAATCGGCGGCAGCCGGATTGTCGATGTCATGATCGGCGAACAACTGCCGCGCATCTGCTGAAAACCCACCGCCGGAATGAACTTCCCTGGCGATCCCGGGCGGGACCGGGGAGCCGGCGCGACCGCGGCGCGCTGGAGCCCTCATGCGGCCTTCAAGCGTGGACCGCCAGAACCGGGCAGGGCCCCAGTTGAATCACGTGGTAAGTTGTTGAGCCGAAAAGCCCCAGGTCCAGGGCATGATGCCCGTGGACACCGAGAACCACCAGGTCAGCCCGAGCTTCCTGAGCCTGGCGGACAATCTCCCGATGCGGAATCCCGTCGCGCACAACCGCCTGAATCCTGCAAAGCTTCCGGACTTCTTCCGTAACGGGTTCTTCCAGCCGGGTTTTCAGCTTTTCCGTTTCCGCCTGCAGATTCGCACCGGAGGGCGAGTTTTCCATCACGTGCAGAAGCGTCAGTTCGGCATGGTAGCGGGCCGCAATCGAAGCCGCGTACTGAAAAGCCCGCGAGGAACACTCTGAAAAATCCGAACCGAACAGAATCCGGTTGAATTGGGTGTGTGGCGCGGGGTCTTCAGCGCCCGCCCCGCTGGAGGGCTTGCGTACCGCCATCACCGGGCAACGCGCCTTGCGCAAAACTTTTTGCGTCACCGAGCCCAGCGCCAGGCGCTCAAACCCTGTGCGCCCGTGGGTTCCCATCACGATCAGGTCGATGGATCGGTCATGGACTGCCGCCAGGATGCCTTCCGTCACGCCTCCTTCTTCCACAATGACGCGAGCGCGGGAACCGTCTGGCGAGTGAACCTTCACAAACTCGTGCAGTTGCTCCTCAACGTGTTCCCGCAGTTCGCCGTAGAACTGGTTGACGGAATCCGGAATTGCGTACTCCGGGTAGCCGATATTCAGGGGCCTGATGACGTGCTGGACGAACAGCTCAGCACCGTAATGCCGGGCAAGCGATACCGCATAGCAGAAGGCACGCTCGGAAAATTCCGAGAAGTCGGTGGGACAGAGGATTCGCTGGATCTCCACCATGGCTCACCTCCAGATGAAGATATCTGGTCCGGATAAGGCCAGGTGCAAACACCTTTCGCGAGAGGATCGTGCTCCTCTTCTACCCTTAATTTATGCCTGAAATTGTTTCGGGTCAATGGCGGCCGCCCGGGCCCCAGAATCCATCAATAGCGGCGCTGTTTAGAGCAGACGATCAAGGCTCCCGCCCGAAGAGCCGGGTGAGCGGTTGGCGCTCAGGGCAAGGCCCCCTCCCTGCCCTGCCCCGATCGCCCGCCGATTGAAGGCATCCAAAACGAGAGAGAGGCGTCGACGGCTACGACGCCCGGCGCCAGCGTTCAGGGTTTGCAACTTTGGGATGGAAGAGCGGCTCGCCGCCGACCGATGCGACCGGCACGGGAGGCGTCAGGTATTCCGCCACCATTTCCTGCAATTCGGAGCGGGTCAGTGTTTTTTGGACGTATTCGCGCGCGCCCATGTCCAGCGCGCTGAGGCAGCAGCCTGCGTCAACAGCACCCGTCAGGACCAGCACGGGAACCTGGCGGTCAATTTCCACCGCCCGACGGAGCACCGAGCGGCCTTCAAACTTTTCGCTCCCCTGATCAACGATGACCAGGTCAAAGGCCTCTTTTTCAAGAAGCGCCGCGGCTTCCGAATAGGAGTCGACGGACCTTACGTCATAATTGAGGCAGCGCAGCATCGCGGAGTATTCCCGCAGATCCTCTTGTTTTTCGTCAACGATAAGCAGCCGAGGATTCCGTTCAGTTCGACAGTTTCGGTTGGCGCGGTCGCCATAGGTTTGGTGTGCCATGGTCCCTCCATCGTTTTGAATTGAGCGCTGCGAATTACCGAATCAACGTTGTCGCTGCTTTAACGACAACCCTTACGAAAAGGGCGACCCGAAAAATAAAAAAGGATCCCTCTTCTTCGGGTTCGGGTCCGGCCTTCAAAACCTGACCCTACTTCACCTACCGATTCACTTCGATTGCCCCACCCGTCCCTCTTGCCGGGGTGAGCCTTCACACCCGGCACGTCAAGATCTGGCAGCTACAATCACTTGGATGCAAAAAAGCCCCGCTCGGGATACCAGGGCTACAGATTTCCTTCAAAGAAATTCATTAAACCAACGCCGCTACGGCTAACTCGCCTCAAATCAATCCCTGGCCCCTCCGGCGCTTCAAACAAACACTGTCCAGGCGCGGCATATTTTTGCTCTTGTTCCTTGACACCGGGCGGCCAGCGTGATATTTGGCTGGCAGCGGCGCGAAGTTTTGAGCGGCGGCCGGGCTCTTTGGGAGAGCTCTGAAGCTGCCAACCCTGAAAGCAGAGGAGAAAGCATGGACAGGCGGCGATTTATCAGAAACTCAGTCTTAGGGGCGACCGCTGTTTCCGGAAGCCTGATGCTCGATTGCAAGCCCTCCACTTCGGGCGGCGGCAATGAACAAATAGCGCCCCCGTTCCATCAAGATCGCACACACGAGCTATTCCCTTCGCAGGTGCCCAGCAAACAGTGGGCGGAATTTGACGCGGCAGGCTTTACGTCGCCCGCGTGCGGCATCGTCTACCGGCGGACCGACGAAGTGCCGCACGGAATGCCGCTGGGTGGCGTCGCAACCGCGTCGTTGGACTTGGATACGGATGGCACTTTCGGTTTCTGCAACCTCTTTAATTCCGGCGTTCCCACACGCGGGCCGCTGCATTACGGTTTTCTGGGATTGAGCGCCGGGCACCGCACGTGGATTCTGTCCACGCGGGCCGTCACCGGCGTTGAAAGCGCGAAGGATATTCGTTACTGGGGCCATTATCCGGTTGCCGACCTGGAGTATGAATTGGAGGGTCCGATCAGCGCCGGCCTGAGAGCCTGGGCGCCGTTCGTCCCGGGAGATGCAGAACTATCGAACACGCCCGGAGCAGTCTTTGAAGTTCACATCCGCAACCTCTCAAAAGAAACACAAAAAGGAACGCTGGCTTTCAGTTTTCCGGGCCCCACGCAGGCGGAGGCGCAAATCTCTCGCACGAGCCCGCGAATTCCCTTCCCCCTGTTCGGAGCGTCTGAATCGGTGGCGCAAGGCGCCATTGCGGCCCACCGGAAACAAGTGCTCGGCGAGGGATTCCAGGCCCTCGCGGTCAGCGCGGATACGGGCACCGGCTATGCCATCAGCGTCTTGGGAGAAGAAAAGGTTCGCTGGGGCGGCGGCCTATGGGTCACGGGATACGACTACGCAACCGGGCAGCATTGGCAGGGGATTCAAAGACACCTGCCCAAAGCTTCCAGAACCGATTTCAGCGCTTCCGCGGCGGTGGATTTTGAAATTCCGGCCGGTGGCGAAAAAGTGATCCGATTCGTCCTGGCCTGGCATTCGCCGCTGTGGAAAGGCGAGAAGCAGAATGTCTTTGAGCGAATGTACGCCCGGAAATACAAAGACTCCCTTGCCGTCGTCGAAGAGCTGGCCGCGCACCACGCCGGTCTGCTGGGCCGCATCCTTCGCTGGCAGCAGGCGATCTACAGCGACGAGGCCTATCCCGTCTGGCTGCGCGAGGCGCTGGTCAACATCCTCCACCTGATGACGAAAACCGGCTACTGGGCGCAGGCCAAGCCGCCGCTCAAGAATTGGGTCAAGCCTGAAGAAGGGTTGTTCGGGATGAGCGAGTGCCCGCGCGAGTGTCCGCAGATTGAGTGCATCCCATGCAGTTTTTACGGCAATGTCCCGCTGGTTTACTTTTTCCCGGAACTGGCGCGCTCAACCTTGCAGGGATACAAGGGCTATCAGTTTCCGGATGGAGCTCCGCCGTGGGTTTTTGGAGGATGCACGGCAGGTGCAGCGGAAGGTTACAACGACACCGATCCTTGTGACTTTGCCACGCCGTCGCCCGGGTACCAGAACACTCTCAACGGTCCCTGCTACGTGGATATGTTTGACCGCTACTGGCAGACCACCGGCGACGACACGATCCTGAAAGAGTTTTATCCTTCCCTGAAAAAAGCGGTGGTGTACACCATGAATCTGCGCCCCGGCCCGGAAGGAATTATCAGCGTCCCGGCAGGCGACCGCAATCCGACCCAGCCCCACGCCAAACCCGGCGGCGGATTGGACTGGTTTGAAGGCAACGGCTGGTTCGGCATGACGCCCCACGTGGGCGGAGTCCATCTGGCCATGCTGCGAATGGCCGAGAGGATGGCCGGGAAAATGGGCGACCACGCTTTTGCCGGCCAATGCCGGCAGTGGATCGAAACAGGCAGCAAGCTGATGGAGTCAAAGCTATGGACCGGCAAATACTATTTGAGCTATTACGAACCGGAACTCAACAAGAAGTCCGACCTCATCTTTGGCTATCAACTGGATGGCGAATGGATGACCAGCTTTCATGGGCTCGCCGGAGTTTTCCGCAAAGACCGCGTGCCCGTGGCGCTCGATACGATCAAGAAAACCTGCGTGGCGATCAACCGTTATGGAGCAGCAAACTTTACCCAGGCCGACGGCAAGCCGGTTGCCCACGTCGGTTACGGCACCTACGGTTACTTTCCCCCGGAAGTGTACATGCTGGCCGCAACTTTTATCTACAACGGGCAAAAGGATGAGGGATTGCACGTGCTGAGGACCTGTCTCGAAGGTATCTCCGTCAAGTACGGCTATACCTGGACACAGCCCAATATTGTGAGCGGCGACACGGGCAAGCGCATCTACGGCGCCGACTACTACCAGAACATGGTTCTCTGGTCGATTCCGGCGGCCATCCAAGGGCAGGACTTGAAACAGGCCGCGGGGCCCGGCTCGCTGGTTGACAAGGTTTTGAAAGCGGCGCGGGCGATTTGACCGCGATTGCAAAACGTTCGGTGTCGGCAATGAGCCGAATGAAGGAAGATCACTGGCATCTAGATCCTGTCGGTTTCACTGGCCCGGATGGAAATTGACGGCTCCAAGCCGCGGGGAGTCGCAAACTTTTGCAGAGATGGAGCGGGGGACGGGGATCGAACCCGCGACGTCCAGCTTGGGAAGCTGGCATTCTACCGCTGAATTACCCCCGCTTTTTGAAAGAGTCTTATATGTAACTTATTACTAAAGGCTTATCGCCTTAAATCCCTGTCGGGATTGTCGATATTACCTGCCTGCTCCCCTTCAGGATGACCTCAAAACGGACAGTCACTCAGGGGATATGCCAGCCGGAAAATCGTCCGCTTGCATACGAAGCGAGTATACCATAACGCGTTGATCGCTGACGAAAACTGAAAGGGTCTCCGCCTGCGTATTCCGCTCAAACTCGGTAAGGGGGGACACATCCCTTTTGCCGAAAGCGTCCGCTCAGCCCCTTCCGGCACCACCGAGAGAACTGCCGCCCAAAAGATGGTCTTCGCCTCCAATTTGTGGTCCGTGACGGGTATGAGGATCTCAATAGAAAAGGCGCCCGGAATCTCAACTTCTATTGAACTACGGAGCGGGATTAGAGCGGATGGGCTGAAGAATCCAGGAGAACCAATTGGGACGCGTCCTTCGAAAGGGTGATTTCCTGATCTAGGTGGAAGAAGGTGAACTTCTTGCCGCCACATAACCGATAGGTGACGGCCTCTGGCTTAATATCTATTTCCAGCAAGCACCCCCGGACTTTCAGGGGGAAAGTGAGACCAGTTATCCCCTTGGGAAGTCTGGGATTGAAGGACAGCTTGCCATCGTACTCGCGCATGCCGGCAAGTCCGTAAACACAGAGCATCCAGCTGCCAGCCAGGGAAGCGATGTGGCATCCATCCTTGACATTGCCTTCCACATTGTCCAGATCCATGAGGACTGCGTACCGGATGTATTCCAGGGCCTTGTCCGGATAACCAACCTCGAGAGCCAGGATGCTCTGTATACAGAGTGACAACGAAGAGTCGCCTGTGGTCAGGGGATCATAGTAGTCGAAGTTGCGCTTCTTCTGTTCCAGGGAGAACTGATCACCAAGCATCACCATCGCCAGTTCGACATCGGCCTGCTTGATGACCTGCTGGCGGTAAATCACCAGAGGGTGATAGTGGAGCAAAAGAGGGTACTGATCAGCCGGTGTATTGTCAAAATCCCAAACCTTCTTGTTGAGAAAAGAATCGTCCTGCGGATGAATTTTCAACTCTTCATCGTAAGGGATGTAGATCTGATCCGCAGCCCGCCGCCAGTTATCAATTTCGACGGGCTTAAGGCCAATCTTATTCGCCAGGGCCTCGTAAAGATCTTCTCTTTGTTGCTTCAGCTTTTCCAGAGTGTCGGCTGCATAACTCAAGTTATTCCGGGCAATGAGGTTGGTATAGAGGTTGTTGTCCACCACCGTGGTGTATTCATCGGGTCCGGTGACTCCGTGAATACAGAATTTACCTCCCCGGCGCTCTGAGAAAAAGCCGAGTCCGTACCACATGCGGGCCGTTTCCGCCAGCATCTCCGCGCCTTTTTCAAACAGAAACCCCACGTCATCGGTCG
>CAYWMN010000121.1:0-10759 GCA_964459065.1 uncultured Acidobacteriota bacterium
TGGGAGCCATCCCCTTACTCCTTGATCTCCGGATTGGGATTTCTTAACCGCGCCAGATAAGACGTTCGAGGGCGAACATTCAGGTCCGCCAGCAACACATGGTGCCTTGATTGCGCCTTGCGATTGGACACCTCGCTCTTCGGGTCGTTAATGTTTCCGAAGGCGATCGCCTGGGTGGGGCACGCCTGCTGACAGGCGGTTCGAACTTCGCCATCGCGGATTTCGCGATTTTCTTCTTGGGTTTTGATCTCGGTTTCCCTGATTCGCTGTATGCAATAGGTGCACTTTTCCATCACGCCGCGGCTGCGCACCGTTACGTCCGGATTGCGCACGCCGAAAAGGCTGGGAGTCTTGAAATCCGAGTAAAGCTTGAAGTTGAACCGCCGCACTTTATAAGGGCAGTTGTTGGAGCAGTAGCGCGTGCCAACGCACCGGTTATAGATCATGAGGTTCAGCCCCTCAGGGCTGTGCATTGTGGCCCCGACCGGGCAGACGTATTCGCAGGGAGCGTTTTCGCAGTGCATGCAGGGCATCACCACGTGATACGTTTCCGGGTTTTCCAGATTGCCCCGCCAGTACGTGTCCACGCGAAGCCATTGCATGTCGCGCCCGTTGTCGACCTCTTCCTTCCCGACCACGGCGATGTTGTTTTCGGCGTAGCAGGCGACAATGCAGGAGTTGCAGCCAACGCAACTGTTTAAGTCGATCGACATCCCCCATTGGTTTCCCTTGCTGTAGTCATAGGGGGGATACAAAGAAGGAGCCTCGGTGGTTTCCTGGGGAGGGTCGGCTGCAAAATACGGGTCTTTCCGGAATTCGCCCAAACTGGCAACCCGCACGATGTCGCGCTTAAAGGCGTTGACGCTCTCGATTTCCGCTTTGTGGCCGTCCTCATTAATAATGTGGTGATTCTGCGTTGCGACCAGGTGGTAACGTTTGCCGGTCTTCTTGAGCGATGAAATCGCGCCGAATCCGGGATGCTTGGAGGTCCAGACCGGATAAACATTAAAGCCCGGCCCGTTGCCGACGCTTCCGGCTCGTGTGCGGCCGTAACCAAAATGGACCGTGACGCAGTTGTTGGCATGCCCGGGAACAATCCAGACTGGCATGCGCAGCTTGCGGCCTTCGTGGATGATTTCCACCACGTCGTCGTGACCCACCTGCAGCTTTTCCCCGGTGGCAGGGCTGATAAAAGCGGCATTGTCCCACGTCAGCGTGGTCAACGGTTTCGGCAGCTCCTGCAGCCAGGAGTTGTTGGCGTAACGGCCATCGCCAATGGTGGGGTCGGGCCGAAAGACGATTTCCATTGAATTTCCGCCGCCCGGTTGCCCGTTCCCCGTCTGCCCAAGCGCGCCTTCCAGTTTGGCTTTGGGTTTGACGGCCTTGGGCGCCGCAGCCGTTCCGGGGATTACACCACTGGCCAGCGCCGTTTCCCAGAAGGTCTCAAACTCCAGCGGTTTGACCAGTTTTTGATCCGACCAGTATCCCCGCACCCATTGGTGAGGCGTCCTCCCAGGCTGCCCCAGGAAGGCGCCCAGAATTTCATGAGCGGACTTGCCCTCGTAAAGAGGGGCAATCAGGGGCTGAACCACGCAGGCTGTCCCGTCATAGGCCCGCTCGTCGCTCCAGGCCTCCAGAAAGTGCGTTTGCGGAATAAACCAGTGGCACCAATAAGACGTCTCATCGTTATACAGGCCCAGACGGATTCTCAGCGCAACTTTGTCGAGGGCCTGCTTAAAGGCCAGGTCCGCGGGCGAGTTATAAATGGGATTGCCGCCGATGATGACGAGCGTCTCGACCTGCCCGGCATTCATATCGGAAACCAGTTCGCGCAATGATTCCATTTCATTCACGGGCGCGGTTTCGATGGGATCCGTGTAGATGACGGTTTTGCCCACATTGCCCAGCGCAGAGTTGATGGCCTGCGCCAGGGCATGGACGGCCGGCGGTTGTTGCTCCCCAGCCAGCACGATGCTTGAACCGCGGTGCTGCTGGAGGTCTTTCACCACTGCCTCAACCCACCCTGCGGGCACGTTCGGCATGGGACCTGAATTCGTTCCGGTGCCTTCCACGCCCATGTGCGCCGCGATCGCCCGGGCAAATCCTTCCACCTCGCTCGACCGGAGCGGCAGGCGATGGTCGGAGCTCGCCCCTGTAATGGTGGGCATGCTTTCGACCGCATACAGGCGATTCATGGGGCTGTGGGTATCGGCGATTCGCCGCTTGTTGGCGAAGTCATAGGCGTAGCGCACGCCCTCCCGCCCGGAGCAAAGGAAATCCGCATCCAGGGAAACAATGACCTCGGCCTGGTCGAACTGATAGTAGGTCGTGAGGTGTTCGCCGTAGAGAAGTCGGGCGCCTTCGCGCTCCGCATGGCGGCTGATGGGCGTGTACTGGTGCCACTTGGCCGCCGGGAACTGGGCCAGGATGGACTTGAGCTGGCTGCCCAGCGTCGGCGACGTCACCGTTTCGGTCAGAATGCGAAGACCCGCGCCCTTATTCGCCAAGTGTTTTTGGCGTACTTGACTGACCACTTCCAGGAAATCGCTGTAGCTCGCGATAGCTCCTTTGTGCAACACGGTTCTTGCGCGGTCCGGATCATAGAGTGTGAGGACCGAGGCTTGCCCATATATATCGGTCTTGCCCCGGCTTGCCGGGTGCTCGTTGTTCCCCTCCACTTTGGTGGGCCGGCCCATGTTGCTTTTGACCAGCAACCCCAGCGCCCCACCCTCCGGGCGCGGCATCGCGGTTGCATAGAACAGCGGCTTGCCGGGGACAAGTTCTTCGGCCGGATGTACGTAGGGAGCGATGTGCTCAATCGGGAGCTTGGTGCAGGCGGTAAGTCCAGCCAGACCTGCGGAAGCCGCCATGAGCTTCAACAGATTTCGCCGGCTCAGCCCGTAGGAGGGATCCTTAATCGGGTCCCGCGGAAACTCATGCTGGGAAAATTCCTTGTACTCTTCCGTTTCGGCCAGTTGATCCATGCTTCGCCAGAAACGCGAGCCGCCGTCTTTTTCAAGGCGTGCCCGGATCGAGGAGATGTCAATCAAGCTTTTATCCTTCATTGATTATCCCTATGAATCCAATTTACCGGTGACACGTATCGCAACTTGTAAGGCTCTTGATTTTGTATTTCTTAACGAGCCGCCTCCCGAGCGCCAGTTGGTCGCTGGGGGGAGTGTACACCGCGTCAAAGACGTCTTTTTTGCGCCTGACATAGCGTTCAGGATGCTTGTGGCAATTAATGCACCAGCGCATGTAGAGTGTGTGCGCCCGCCAGGTGATCGGCATCTTGCCAATCTGCCCGTGGCACGTTGTGCAACCGATTCCCTTGGCAATATGAATGCTGTGGTTGAAGTAGACAAAGTCGGGAAGAGCGTTGACCCGAGCCCAGAGAAGCGATTTGTCGGTTCGGTAGCTTTCCCGAACGGGCTCCAGCATCGGAGCGTTCTTCCAGATTTGGGAATGGCAGCTCATGCAAGTGTGCGTGGGCGGGATGCCCGCATACCATGACGTTTCCACGGACGTGTGGCAGTATCGGCAGTCAATTCCCAGTTGATCTGTGTGGTGTTCATGGCTGAAGGGGACTGGCTGCGGGATGGGACGGTGGATGTACGTAAAGTATGCGGATTGGTTGAGCTGCCAGCTGACGTATCCAATCAATGCGATGATGAAGACCGCACCGTAGATACTGGCCCGCGCAATTGTGTTGGTACTGCGGTGGAAAATTTGAGACATGTTAGAAGCCCTAGACTGAAACCTGCGGATATCCCTTTCAGCTCACCGAATAAGGAAATCTGCCTACCTAATAATGCTTCCCTGGGTCTCTTAATCTTAAATTTTGGGTTCCGGCCTCGCCCCCGAGGCCTAAGCTTGTGACTACAACACGAATGAACGTCGAGTTTATACACCATCTCTTTAATTTTTGCAAAAAAAAAATAACGACAAAACGCCTTTCGCGGTAAGCCTGTCAACTCTTCCACGCGGCAAAAGGGGGTGGGGACCGCAACGGTCGCGCGGTCCAACTCCTGTAATGCAAGCGGTTTGCGCTGGCCGGGGGAAGTCTTGCGCGTTTGCTGCCCCCTCGGCTCCTTTGCATCTTCTTGCCGTTCAAGATTCCTCTTCCGATAAGGAAACCGCAATTTCCCAAAATGGAACTCGTTCCCAAAAAGGAAAAGAGGCTTTGGGGTTTGCCTGCCAGGACCTGCCACGTGCCCAATGGCGTGGTAATTCCTAATTATTTCTCATGAAAGCGGCCTTATGTTACGCCTGAGGCCCGGCGCCCGCTGGCTTCGCTGTTTCTCCCGTTTTGGGATTTTGGTGAGGCGCCTGATGTTTCTGAATCTCCTGCTTTCTAAAACTTTCGCGCCCCTCCGGAGAGAAAAAGTTCAGTGCGTGCCAAGTCTGGCTTGGATGAGGCGTGGAGTGGCCGTGCCTTCGTTTGGTCCTGCCGGTGAAGCTGTAATTCATTGATGCCCTGGAAGTTGCCGGTTCCTATTCCATGTTGAAAAAGGCTGCTTCTGAGAGGGAAGTGAAAATCTTAGCGGTGCTGTCGCTGATTTTCAGGGCCCAGGCTGGGGTTCTGGCCACCCGTGTTTCCTAGCGTCCTAGCCGACTTGGTCATGGTCGTGCATTAAAGAGTTTCAGCAAGCGATGGCGGCAGGTTTCCAAGACTGCAAGTCCGCGCGGCCATTGCGTTGCGAAAAAATCTTCGGGGGGGTGAAAAGTTGTCCATCCAATTTTCAATTGCAGAACGCTCTAACGCTCCGGCCGGTCAGCCAGGGTGCGGCCCAAAGAAATCGGTGTCCAGATCGACGCGCGGACGGTGTTGTTCCAAGCCCAATTTCCGGGCTGGAGCGCGGCGCAGTCCTCTCCACAGCCAGGGTGATTCCGACAGCCTGCTGGTTAGTATGCTGCCCGTAGTCAAGCGGGTGGCCGCACAGTTTCGGGGGCGTCTTCCTTCGCACGTGGAACTGGACGATTTGGTTAGCGCGGGCACGTTGGGTCTGATGGATGCAGTGCGGCGGTTTGATCCGGGGAAGGGAGTCACTCTTGAAAGTTACGCGCGTTATCGTATTCGAGGGGCGATTCTGGACTCTTTGCGGGAGGAAGACCCGGCGTCGCGGGATATGAGGCGGAAGATTAAAAAGATTGAAACAGTCTGCCAGAATCTGGAGTTCCATCTTGGCCGCCCTGCCAATGACGGGGAAATGGCTGAGGCGATGGGGTTAAGCCTGGAACGGTGGCATGCCATGGTTTCGACACTGCGGCAGTTGGGGTTTGAGGGAGCTGGGGGTAAAATGTTCCAGGAAGTCCGCCAGCGCGTGGACGAAGAGAGCTTGCCCGCCGCCAACGCCGATAACCCCTTTGATCTCTGTTATCGCAGGGAGCAAAAAGATATCCTGGGTCTGGCGCTGCGCTCCCTGACCGAGCGTGAGCGCTCGATCATGACTTTTTATTATCGGCAATGCCTGAGCATGAAGCAGATTGGCGCCCGCCTGGGAATTGACGAGTCGCGTGTTTCTCAACTGCACTCGGGCGCTGTTACAAAGCTTCGTGCGCGGGTTTCCTCGATCCTCCAGGGGCCCGCGCGAGGCCTTCGCGGCGGTTCCGGGCGGGAGCGCGCAGTTGCTCTCCACGGCTAAGAACCTTCCTTTGCGCTCAGCTTCTTATTGGGATGCCGGGCGTCCTGCTATACAGTAGAGCACGTCCCTGAAGGGTTAACGGAACTTTAGGACAGATTGCATCACGTGGTGGCAAATGATAGTCTCACCCCTCTGTTACTGTTAAGGGGGCGATGGCCTATGCGTTGGCAGCTTGGCTTGACAGCCGTTTCTGTGCACACTCAAGGGGTTATTCTAAAAAACTGGGCGAGAGCAAAAGCCATGACGCGATACGAAAACAGAACATTTGAAAATGACCACGTGGTTCTTGATGAGGGAGTCTTTGTGAATTGTATCTTCAAGAACTGCAGCTTGGAATATTCAGGTGGGGATGTTTACGTGCAGACCTGCCAGGGAGAGAACTGCCAACTGGTATGGCGCGGGGCTGCACAGCGCACCATCAGCCTCCTACAGGGCTTGGGGTTGCTGGCTCCAGCTGCTTCGCTCCCACCGACGGAACCCTCTGAGCGGGTTCAGTAATAACTTTTAAGGTTATCCGTGTCACAAAAAATAAACTCTCTTCTCTGCCGGGTTTGCAGGAATAGGGAACTCCGGGCGGTTTCAGTTTGGCTCCCTTAACATCTGAAAGGCCCGGAGTTGTTGGCGATGCCGCCAGACTGGGTTGTTCCCGGGACGTTAGCGTATGCTCGCCGGATCTCCCGGAATGTTGGGCTGTCGCGTGTAGCGGCCGGTTGCCGAGTTCGCCAGGATGATGTGGTGCTGATCCAGGATGGTGCCCGTTGCTTCGCCGAGCCGTACCAGAGCCTGGGCAAAGGTTTGCCGCGCTTTTGCCTCATTGCCTTCCGCGGTTATCAAATTGCGTTGCATGAGGATGACGTTTAACGTGGTTGAGACTCCCTGCCGCAACTTCTTCACCTCGGCATCGAGCGCCTGCCGGGCATAGACCCTGGCCTGGACGGCTGCATGGATCTGTGCTTTGGCCTGAGTGACGGCAATTTCAGCATTGCGAACGTCCTGCGCGACCTGGTTTTTTTGCCGCTGCAACGCTGTTTCCATCTCGTGCTGTTCAACAAGGGCCTGCGCGGCGTTTGCTTGCTCGGCGCGGTTGCGAATCGGGACGCTAAGGGTGAGTCCGACAGAGTAGCTGGGGTACCTCCCGCCGAAAATCTGGCCCAGCGAATCTCCCAGGCCGCCCGGCACCGTGCCCACAACATTTCCGTTTCCATCGCGCAGCACCTGCAGTCCCGCAAGTCCGTTTGACTGGTAAGTGGCATAAGCGTTCAGAGAGGGAAGCAGGCCATTGCGGTTCGACTGGATGACGTAGTATTGATTGCGCAGGTTCAATTCAGCCTGGTGGAGTTCAGGACGGTTCCGGAGAGCGTCTTCTAACGCCTTGTTCAGCGGAGGAATGTTGGTGTTCTCCGGGATTGGCAGCGTGTCGGTAGGATTGATGGGGGCGCTGGCAAGCCTCGATCCCACCCGCTTGGCGATCAGGGTCTTCAGGGTCTCCTGCTGCTCCAGGTAGGTTGTTTCCGCTACGATCACATTTTGCTGGTCGGTGGCAAGCTCGGATTGAGCCTGAACCACGTCGAGGGGGGCCATGGTCCCGATCTCGACTTGTTTCTTGTCGTCTTCCACGAGCCGTTGGGAGTATCCGACGGCGGATTGTGCCACGCGCACCTGATCGCGGTCGGCCAGTAGCTGGTAATAGGCGTTCAGCACCTGAGCCACGGTGGTGATCACCCGTTGCCGGAAGACGCTGTCGGCGACGTTCAGATCGTTTCGTGCAATCCGGATGAACACGCCGTTCGCGCGCCGGCCAAATCCCTTCAGCAAGTGCTGGTTTAGCCCTACGGTCAGCGTGGTGGGAATTGAGGGGTTGTACAACGAGCTGAGGGAGGTGGTGCTGCTTCGCGTGCCGGTTACCGCGGCTGAGAAGCTGGTTCCGGTCAAAAAGCCTTTTCCGAAGAAGGTGGAATACGTGGCGGTGTGACTGCCCTCAACCGGAATACCCAGGAGCGTGGTGTAATTCAAGGGTGTTTTATTATTATTCAAGCCCACGCTGAAGCCAGCCACCGAGTCGCAGCAGCCCACAAACCCCGTGGTGACCACGCCGCCGCCGGAGAAGCCTCCGCCGCCGGTTGTACCACCGCCGGTAAAGCCGCTGATGCCGGTTCCAATGGCTCCCGTGAAAAGGGCGTTCGAGATCACGGCCCCTTGAACGCCCCGGGTGGCGCCGCCACTCTTGGTTCGCAGGATATCCAGTCGGGCCAGGGGAAGCTGGTAACGCGCTACGGCAATGTCCAGATTGTTCTGGAGAGCCAATTCAAGGGCGTTGGCGAGTGAAAGCTCAAGCTTGTTGCCTTGAATCAGGTTGTTGATCTGGGGTGAGTTTGTAAGGACCGGTGCCTGCACGTGGGGGTACGAATAGGCTTTGAACAGCGAGGGGCCGGTTTCAAAATCGAAGCTGCCCTTGGCTGGCCCCGCCTGTTTGGCGCTGGCTTGCTGAGCTAGCGCCCGCGCGGGCCACAATCCCGCTGCCAGCAAGACCAAAGGAATTGCAAGCCTGATAATCCCGTCCAGTTTTTCGCATTTCATCGAGTGCCTTCTTCCTCCATTTGGAATCATTGCCATTTTACCCTATTAGAATCTATACGGAGTTGTTCGTTGTTCGGTTTCATTCCATGGGCTATAAGATAGCAATGGGTCTGTGTCCCAAACCTCCACGGTTATGGCGGGTCTTTGGCCATAGAATGAACTTTTCGAAGAGATTACAACGGGGTGCTTGGGGATGATGAGAAACGTTCGTCTGGTCATTGCCTATGACGGAACGGACTTCCACGGCTGGCAACGCCAGCCCGGTGTGGATACGATCCAGTCAATTCTTGAAGCGAAGATTGCCCGGATCGCCGGGAAATCAGTCAAGCTTTACGGGTCCGGCCGCACCGATGCCGGAGTGCATGCAGCGGCGCAGGTTGCCAACTTCCATACGGACTGCCCGATTCCGTGCAGGAATCTGCGAACTGCTCTCAACGACGTTCTGCCACCTTCGATTCGTATCCGCATGGCTGAAGAGGTCGACGCGGCCTTTCATGCGCGCTACGACGCTCATTCCAAAACCTATCGCTACCGGATTCTGCAAAGTCCTGTTTGCCCTCCTTTCCTCTGGCGCTTTGTTTATCACTATCCCGGCGACCTCGACTTGCGGCGCATGGCCAGAGCCGCGCGGGCCTTGGAAGGGGAGTACGACTTCACATCTTTTGCCGGCGCCGATCCGGCGAGAAGCCGAACCCTGGGCGCCAGGGAGCCGTCTCCAAATATCCGGAGGATTTTTGCCTCTCGCCTTGCATGGCGCAAGAACCTTTCGCTTCTGGTCTATGAAGTTCGTGGGTCAGGGTTTCTTCACCACATGGTTCGCAACATTGTGGGAACGCTGATTGAAGTAGGAAACGGCAGGCGCTTACCCTCGGACATGGTTTCCATCCTGGAGGCGTGCGATCGCACGAAAGCCGGTCCGACGGCTCCGTCGCAAGGGCTTTGCCTGGTCAAGGTGGGATATTGAGCTTTCTTGATGGAGTTGATGCGGGTTGCTCGCTCTGACGTCGGACCGGAGTTCCTCGATCGACGGGCACCTCCGCGCGCTTTCAGGCACACGCGCTATCAGCCGGGTCTGAAACTAGTTTGTCCCGGAGATTCTGCGGGCAAAAAGGGAAGGACTTCATCCAGGGATTTCTTCCAGGATTGGGGTGAGCAACCAGAGCCGTTTTCCACGCTTACCAGTCGCGCGAAAGGCCCTGGAATTCCTTACAAGTCTTCGGTTAAGGCAGATTGCCGCTCGGCAACTCGCGCTTTTGCTTCCTCGGTCAAACTCTTGAGCAAGAGAGAAACGGATTTCAGGTCGCGGCGAGCTTGTGGATCGATCTCGGCCAGCTCCCTCAGTAGGATGACGCTATGCTGTGTTAAAACGCTTGCGTTCATCAGTTCAAGTTCTTCCAGGACTTGCACGGCTTTCCCCTCATCGACGATTCTCATGGTTAACTTACCATTGAGGTTGGCGCCCGTCCATGGAACTATCGTGCTATTTAAGCAACATGAAAGTAGCCGGTAAAATGTTCCTTCAACGTGGCGATATTCACCGGGGCAAGAAAATTGAAGCAATTTCCCTGGGGGGAGTATGCCCTTGCGCTTGTGTTTGACATGGGCTGGAGTGATCACCTGAGGCGTCAGGTTCAGGTCTTGTCCTGTACTATTTCTGTACTAACGTACAATTGATTATCTTTTAGGTATCTTGTACAAAAAGTGAATAAAGGAGGAAGCACACATGATGGAACTGTTCAAACGCTTGTGGAAAGACGAAGAAGGTCAGGACCTTACGGAATACGCCTTGCTTTTGGTCCTTATTTCTTTAGTCGCGGTTGCTGCGATGGGAACACTTGGGTCGGGCATCAGCGACGCGTTCTCGAATGCGGCGGCCAACCTCACAAGCTCCACCTAAGGGACAAGCCACGCGGTTTGTAGCGCCGGCCTTGGGTCCGGCATGCCCGCCTTGCATGTCTGTACTATAGCCACGGTTGGATTTGTTCCCAGCCGTGGCTTTCTTTTTCTCGCTTCCAGAGTGTGCGGCACGGAATTTTCAGGTGCTTTCCTTCCGGCGATTGCTGGAGTTTTTCCCCTCAAAAGCCGGCGGTCGCCAAGGTTTTGACTGTACGGCCCACTTTGTTATTGCAGATAGAACGCGTAAACAGATCCGCTGGCCGCCACCAGGATGTATTGGTGGCCCGCCAGCATATAGGTCTCGGGAGCATTCGCCACTGAGCCGATGTGCGCATGCCAGAGCGGTTTTAACCGGTCCACGTCGAAGGCCACCAGGTCGTCGTTCACGCCGTCGAAAAGCAGATGGCCTGCCGTGGTTAGCAACCCCGTCAGGTTGGCCGAATACCCGTTAATTGATCCAGGCACGAGCCACTCTTGAACGACTTGGCCGGTCTGGTAATTGATTGCCGCAATGTAAGAGCCCATCGAGCCCACCTGGTCCTGCTCGCTGCCGCCCAGCCCCATCACCATCCGGGGATTTTTCAGCGTGAGGTAGTACATCGAGAAACGTTCGTGCAGGGTGACGTAAAAAAGATTGGTCT
>CAYWMN010000122.1:0-10719 GCA_964459065.1 uncultured Acidobacteriota bacterium
TTCTCATATTCTTGCTAGGCGTCGACACCAAGTTCCCTGCCGGCTTCGACCATTGGAAAGCAATATAATTGCTGGTCAACTCACCCGCATCCGCGGTAATCAAACCCACCGGCCGATGGAGGTAAAAAGGCAGGCTCGTCCGGAAGTAATAGTAACCGTAAACCGGCACATTCTTTTCCGGGCTCGAGCGAAGGGTTGCCGCAAGGTTGCGGCTGGAGTCAGCAGAAGCATACATCTCAAGAGGATGAAACCAACGCAATAAGATCAGCGGAAAAGTACAGGACACCAGCAAAAATATCAGGAACGTCGGAGCCTTTTCCCGCGCCCGGGCGCAGAGGTCCCGCCCAATCAGTCCTAACGCTCCCAAAAAGATCCCCGTGTAAATGAGCGAGGGCTTCAGCAACGGCACAAGGTTTGGAGGCAATTTCCGGTCAAGCCGCGCGTGCAAAATGGCAAAATGCTCGAACTGGGGCACGATAACCGCCAGCGCTCCCAGCGCAATCAGCGTTGCGAATCCTGCCGTCAGCCAGTCGGGAGCGCGCCCGGCGCCTTCCGGCTGCTTCCGGCTCCAGAGCATTCCCATCAGGACACTCAGTGGAATGATCGCCGGGAGGAAGTAGCCTGGAAGTTTTGAACGGGAGATCGAAAAAAAAACAAAGATGACTCCCACCCAGCTTAAGAGAAACAACACCGGAGCAAGTTGCTGTTGACGAAGTTCTCTCCAGCGCTTGATCCGGTGGTAAACCGCAAAGGCCAGGAAGAAGCTCCAGGGCAAAAATCCTGCAAGGTAGATGCCGAGATAGTAGTAAATAGGCCCGGAACGATGGGAGTGCCCCGTCGCAAAACGCTCCAGGCTCTCCTGCCAGAAGGCATATCCGGGAAAGTCCGGATGGCGAATGGAAACAGCAATAAACCAGGGCAAAGTCACCATCAGAAAGGCCGCCAGTCCGAGCCCCCAATTCATTTCCTTTAGCCGGCGCAGCCTGCCGCTTAAGGCTTGATACGCCAAGATCGAAAGCAAGGGAAGAAGGAATCCCACCGGCCCTTTGGTTAAGGTCGCCACACCCATGGCCGCAAAGAACAACACGTCCCACAGCCTGCGCCGCCTGGCCGAAGTTTCACCCAGCCAATAACAGACCATCGCGGCCGTAACGAAAAATGTGAGCGTCATATCAAAAATGACTTCGCGGGCAAAGATGACCACCAGAGGCGAAGTGGCAAAGATAATCCCGGCGTAGAGCCCGGTGCGGTCGTCAAACATTCGGCGCGCCAGAAACCAGACCAGAAGCATGGTTCCCAACGCAGCCAGAGCGGATGAAAAGCGCGCACTCGCCTCGGAAAATCCTCCGAGCTTGAAGGAAGCGGCAACCAGCCAAAAATAGACCGGCGGCTTGTCCAGGTATGCGAAGCCGTCAAAGTGCGGAACAATCCAGTCCCCTTTGACTACCATCTCACGCGCCACTTCCGCGTTTCTACCCTCATCCGGCTCAATCAGGGAAAGGCGGCCCAGGGCCACGAAGAACAGGCAGGCGGCAACAGCCAGTAAAAGAAGCAAGTGGGTTCGGCGAAACCAGCTCCGGGGAGGGCTCGGGGGATCGACTGCTTTCGACAGCGATGAAGATGTTTCAGCGTTCAAAGATGCCAATCAACCTCCGTCATTCTGGAACCCGCCAGGCGCAGGAAGGAAACGACCACGGCAGAACTGCTCTATCCCTCATCGACAGGCGCCCGATCCAGGGTCAACGCCGCAGCCGGCAAGTCATTCCTGAAGGCAAAACATCTCCAGGAATTGGCCGCAGCGGATTCTGAGTCGCAGAGGCTGTTCTCTGCATACTCTTTCGGCACTTATTGCGATGAATGGATCTTCCGGACCTCAGCAGACCCGTTTCCTTCAAAAACTTCCAACTCCGCAACATACTGGATGTGGTTCTTCTTCATCCAACGCACCGCCCAGACGTCCGCAAGGCCCTTCACCAGCCGGCCCCAGGTTCCGTACTTGCTTTCTCCGGCCCGCCGCGGATGATGGGCCACGGGAACCTGCGTCACCCGGTAGCCTCGCATCTTGATCAGAGTGGGCAGGAAGCGGTGCATTCCTTTATAGAGTTCCAGGCTTTCCAGACATTCGCGCCGGTAGGCCTTGAGCGTGCAGCCGGTATCAATCACGTCATCGTCGGTCGCCCAATTACGGAATCCATTCCCGATCTTTGAGGATAGGCGCTTCCACCAACTATCTTCGCGCTTGACCCTCACCCCGCAAACCGCATCCCAATCCTTCAGCATTTTCACCAGGCGGGGAATTTCCATCGGGTCGTTCTGCAAGTCAGCGTCGATGGTAGCAATCATACTGCCCTTCGCTAACCGGAACCCCGCAGCCATCGCTGCCGTTTGACCCAGGTTCTTGCGAAAGTGAACAATGCGAATACGGGAATCGCGTTGCTGGGCTCCCTTCAGCAATTTCAGCGTGTTGTCACTGCTGCCATCGTCAACAAATAGAATCTCGACCCCGATCTCCCACCCGGCAAGGGCCTTCCCGATTTCCTCCACGAGGAGTTGGACGCTTTCCTCCTCATTGTAAACGGGTACGACGATTGAAAGGGTTTCTGTCACAGGCTTAATTTCGCGACTCGGAAGATCAACCCGAATTCCGAACTAGGCAAAGGCTCGGGAGCCGGTCCAACCTCCCAAATGGCAGACCGCCTCGTGAAATTCTAACATGCTCTCGGGGAGCCACCTAAGAAATTGCTCTCCGTGCAACACGTTGGTATGATTGGTCTTGACAATACGGACGAATCGGGGCGAACCCAGCCCAACGCTGCAACCACGGGATGGGCCTGGGCATCTAAGGTGGAAGGTGCCGCCAGCCATGTGGCGGCAGGGAGGTCACAATGGTCAGTTCCAGGTTGAAGCTAGCGGTCTTGGTTCTAGGTCTTGCCGTAACCTTGAGTGGCTGCAACGTTTTCAAGAGCTCAAGCACTCCAAATGACAAAGTCATCGTCGCCGAAATCCAGTCGAAGTTATATCAAGACCCTGCCCTGAAATCCCACGATATCCATGTCCTATCCCAGAAGGGTGTGGTGGTCCTTACGGGTACCGTGGCAAGTAACGAAGAAAAAGATTCCATTGGGCAATTCGCCCAGTCGGCTGACGGCGCAAAGCAGGTCATCAACGAATTGAAGGTTTCAACCACGCCAACGCCCGCCGCGCAGCCGTCCGCCGTTGAACACCACCGGCGCCACCGGGCCTCGGCCGCCCAAAATGAGCCTCCGCCTAAGCCCGTTGCAGAAGAGCCAACGGCTGCACCTGAGGCTTCCGCCGAACGAGCCCCCGTGGTCAAGGCGCCGCCTGCAACCAAGCCAAGCGCCCCTCCACCGCCGCCTGAACCTGTCCAGGTAACCTTACCCGCCGGAACCGTCATTCCCGTCCGGACCGTCGGAAGCATCGATTCCAGCGTCAGCCAGGTAGGCGATACTTTCGAGGCAACTCTGGCATCTCCCATCACGGAAAACGGCCAGGTGGTTGTTCCCCGTTATGCAAAAGCCCGCCTCAGGCTGGTGGAGGTTCGTAGCGCGGGACACATCCGGGGGCGGTCCGCCGTCGAACTGTCTCTGGTAAGCCTCAACGTCGCAGGCCAGAGTTACGAAGTCGATACCAGCGTCTACCAGCAGCAGGCAGCAAGCTCCCGCGGCAAGAGAAGCGCCAAAGTGATTGGCGGGGCCGCCGGGCTTGGAGCTTTGATTGGTGCCATCGCCGGAGGCGGCAAGGGAGCTGCGATTGGAGCCGCGGTGGGCGCCGGAGGAGGAACGGCGGTTCAGGCTGGAACCAAAGCCCGCCAAGTCAAAATCCCTTCAGAAACCCGGCTGGATTTTACCTTGCGCAGGTCTGTTACCGTTACCCTGCCACCGGGAACCGGCACGCAGCAGTGAGGCCGCGGCGGTTCCATCATCCTGGTGTAGGGCCAATATCGTTCCAATCGCCCAAGGGTTGCCCAGGGCACGGCGCCATCTTCTCCGAAACGCACACAGAAGTTCTCAAGCGTCTCGCGGATGGCAAGGGAAGATCACTTGGAACGAACGCAATCACCTGGCAGCAGGAACTATCAGGCGGGGACTTAAGATTTCAATTGGGCCATTTCACGTTGAAGGTCCTTGACAAGGTCTTCAAGAATCCGGACTTGTTCAGCCTTCTTGTCCAGCTCAGACTGAAGTTTCGTAGCTTGCCGGTGCAACCGTTGATTTTCCCGGCGCAGGACATCAAGCCCTTCGCGCGGAAAACCGAAGGCAAACTTGCCGTTCTTCCGCTTGGGCCCAATCATGTCTGACAGGCTAGTCTTGCCGTCGGCAAGCGGGGAAACCTGCTCCTGAATCTGGCGGATCAGGGCATCGCGGTCGGTGCGCTCCGGCGAGGGGGGGCAGAGCGGGCGCCAGGCCCACACTCGTGCCAAATCCGGACGGTTTCTTCCCCGCTCCCAATGTTGTACCGCTCCTTTGGTAGCGTTTAAGAGGCGGGAAAGCCCTTCCTGGCTCACCTGAAGCTTCTCTCTCACTCTACGGACCACTTTCGGTACATTCAGCTCAGTCATCTATGCATCAAACCTTTCAGAAAGTTGTTGACATTGATACTGTGATAGGCTAGTATAGCATATCAGGCTAGGGGCAAGGGGGCGTATTCACTCTCTCCGACCCCGCTTATTGCAGAGTATATCACTCATCACATCTCCCTTGATACAACAGAAGGAGGTGCGGGAGCGTTTGTATTTTGTTTTTTACTTCCACTGCCATACATCACACTCACGCCTGAAGCGTATGGTGCATCGTGAGCGATAACTAAGGTTCTGTCAATGGCCAAACGGACGGGTATCCCTTACGAAATGACGAATCAGTTAATACCTCATCAAGCCATTAGCTTACTGTACTTTGCAGGCACTTCCGATGTCACTGATCACAGAAATCACCTTCCGAACCACCTCCGGAACCTATCAGCTACCGGTTCAACTCGCCAATGCAGCGTCCACCTATGCAATTCGGTCACCTCGGAAATAAGCTTTAGTAAATCCGACACCGATTGGTTGAATGGGTTTCCATTCTTCCTGAATTGTGTAGTCCCGTTCCGGTCCTGTCCCTTATTTATGAACACATTACGGCCCCCACCCCAATCCCGCCACGCGGCGAGCCTCAAGGAGGACGAACATGGCAAGTCATAAGGTGAATAGCCGCTCCCGCTTCTCGACAAATTCCAGGCGCCAGCCGGCTTCTGTAACATTTCCCCGACATAACGGAAGCATTTTCCACGAGCCCACGAAAGCCACCACCCTCTCCTTTTCCACCCAAACAAGCACTGCACCTCAAAGTACATCCTTCACGAGCCCGCGCTGTTCGGAGAAAGGCTGTGTATTCCCGGCGGCGTCTGCCCGGACCGGAAAGTGTATTTACCATGAGCGGCAAATGGAAGAACCCGTTCCGTTCTGTTCGCAGCAGCCTTCGCAGCTTGTGCTCAACGCCGCACTCGCTGTGTCTCCGGATAGCGAGTACGACGCAAGCCAAAAGCGCGACCGGCTTCGCATGGCTAGAGAGTGGGAAGAATTTCAAGGAAGTGGAGGAGCCTAGCCGGGCCTATCCGACGCTCATCCAGCGAACGTCAAACCCTTGGAGGCTAATTCGGCGCGCGAGGCGCGACCACCGGCTATTCGATTCCATTTCCAGGCGAGGTGCGATTGCTATGAATTTCGCTTCAAACAACTCCAGCTTGAACCACGGCAATTTCCGCACGAACGAGCATCAGCAACTGATTTCTCCTACGCGCGCGTGGCGCATTCTCTATCTCCGAACCGGCGGACGCGTTTCGCGCTCAACCTTCTACCGCTGGCTCGATAGTGGCCGGGTCTATTCTCTCCGCATAGGAACCCGGATGTACATTCCCTGGCAAACCCTTCAGGAAAGCATCGACAAGTGTTTCCACGGAGAACCCTTTTAAGAGAACCCGAGTCGGCTTGCAGAGGATTGCCAGCCGGCTCAATCAGGGATTGGTTGCAATCGGCGCAAAGCGCGGCCGGCAAGCTTCCCAGGCCCCTAACTGTCAGAGGCCCAGGTTCTCGTACCATTTAACGTTGGCGGTTGCCGACCCCACCGCGACAATGTCCGGGCGTCCGTCACCATTGACGTCCGCAATCACCACTCCCGAAGCCGCCATATCGGGATCCAGCGTTTCCCGCGTCCATGCAGTGCCAGATTCATTGGCGGCTTTGAAGATCAACAGCGAATTTCCCGGACCGCGGTAGCCCGCGACGATTTCGTCGTTGCCGTCGCCATCAAGGTCGGCGCAGGCGAGGGCATGTCCTTCCCGGAAGCTCGAATCGATGACCTGCCGCCGTGAGAATCCTTGGGCGGCAAAAGGCTTTGTGTAAACGACCACCTGATTCCCATGCCACGGCTCAATGGTAGCAAGGTATCGATGCCCGCCTACGCGGCCCACTCCGATTTCACTCGAACCGTGGTAGCGCGCGGAAGATTGATCGCCGGGAGTAAGAAGCGTCCTGGTCCACCGGAGCTTCGCGCCGCGGCCCTTGGGCTCGAACAAATTGACGCCCTGGAAGCTGGCCGTGAGCAATTCGTCGCGGCCGTCGTGGTTCCAGTCCATCACCAGAACTCCGTGGGCAAGGGTCAAAGAATGATCGATAAGGTGCGAGACCCATTCACTTGAAGCCTTCTTGCCTTTACTCCGGCCCGCAAGGAGCGCACGAGGCATTTCAAACCAGGTGATCGCCGCCGGAACGGAGTAATCGGGAGGTCGGGAACCGGCTCCCACAATCGGGACATCAATCAGTTCCAGCCTGCCATCGCCGTCAATGTCAGCCCAGCGCAGCCGGTGTGAGCCGGGAATTCGGCCGATCGGGGAAAGGGACCATTCGGCTTTCAGGGAAGAATTTGGCGCCGCCCACCAGAGGCTTCCTCCCCGGCTGCTGCGGTTCAGGTAGAAACCGCAGGCGAGCGCCATGCCGCGCGCAGGATAACCCGGGCGGAACAGGGGCGCGAGGCTGATGTTGTTTTCGGTGGTGGTTGTGATGGGCCGCGGCTCCCAGGTAGGGTTCCGGTACCACTCGACGATGTTCTGCTGCGAACTCAAAGCGAGAATATCGAGGCGACCGTCGCCGTCAATATCCGCAACCGCCACCTGGTAGCCTTCCCGAATGCCAGCCACGGTGTGAGCGCGCCAACGAGAGCGCTTTTTAATGCTTCCCCCGGCGGCGGACGCCGAGGAAGCCGCCAGGGCAGAGCCTGCGCCCAGCACACTCTTGAGAAACTTGCGTCGTGAAGCGGCGTTTCCGGAACGCGCGGGCGGTTTGCGATCCTTATTTCGAGGCGGCATACGGCTCGATTCTAAGCCCGAAGGAGCTGCAGATGCTATAGGGCAGCTATTTTTCCATCCCCGGCAGTCGGCGCGCGCAGGGACCGCGGGTTTGTCGGAAAACGCGGAAGGCATTATAATAAATTGCTTAGAGCGAATAACTTAATAAGCTAGGTTCTAGAAAAGATGCCACCACTTACGATGTATGAAAAGGTTTGGAGCGCCCACGTGGTCCGGGAAGAACCGGGCCGGCCGGCGCTGATTTACATTGACCGCCACCTCGTCCACGAGGTGACCTCGGCCCAGGCATTTGCCGGGTTGAGAGCGGCGGGGCGCAAGGTCCGCCGGCCCGACCTCACTTTTGCGGTGATGGACCACTCGGTGCCCACCACGGATCGCCGGCTCCCCATGACGGACCGCAGCGCGGCCGCGCAATTCGAGGCGCTCGCCCACAACTGCCAGGAAAACGGCATTCTGCTTTTCGATATGCATCATCGAAGGCAGGGAATCGTGCATATCATCGGCCCCGAACTGGGCCTCACGAATCCCGGCCAGACCATCGTCTGCGGTGACAGCCACACTTCCACGCACGGCGCGTTCGGCGCCTTGGCCTTCGGAATCGGAACCAGCGAAGTGGAACACGTGCTGGCAACCCAGTGCCTGGCGCAGTTCAAGTCCAAGGCCATGCTGGTGCGGGTGAACGGCCATCGGCCGGCCGGGGTCACGGCCAAGGATATTGTGCTGGCAATCATCAACAAGATTGGAATCTCCGGCGGCAACGGCCACGTCATCGAGTATGCCGGCGACGCCATCCGCGAACTTTCCATGGAAGGCCGGATGACGGTTTGCAACATGTCGATTGAAGGCGGCGCGCGCGCGGGCATGGTGGCTCCGGATGAGACGACCTTTGCTTATCTTGAGGGCCGGCCGTATGTCCCAAGGGGAAAAGATTTCCAGGCCGCCGTCGACCGCTGGAAGACTTTTGTTTCTGATCCCGGCGCCGGCTATGACCGCGTCGTGGAATTTGACGCGGAATCCATTGCCCCGCAAGTCACCTGGGGCACCAACCCCGGCATGGGCGCAGACGTCACGGGAAAGGTGCCCGACCCCGGCAGTTTCCAGGACCCGGTCGCCCGCTCGGCTGCGGAGCGCGCGCTGGAATATATGGGTCTTCAACCCGGCACGCCGATGACCGAGATTCCCCTCGACCGGATTTTTATCGGCTCCTGCACCAACGCAAGGATCGAGGATTTGCGCCTGGCGGCGCGGGTTCTGGACGGTAAAAAGGTTTCTCCAAACATCAAAGGAGCCTTGGTGGTTCCCGGATCGCGGGCCGTCAAGGCCCAGGCGGAGAAGGAAGGGCTCGACAAAGTTTTTGTCGCCGCCGGCTTTGAGTGGCGCGATGCCGGATGCAGCATGTGCCTGGCCATGAATCCGGACGTTCTGCCAAGCGGCGAACGTTGCGCCAGCACCTCCAACCGGAACTTTGAAGGCCGCCAGGGTAAGGGCGGGCGCACCCATCTGGTGAGCCCGATGATGGCGGCCGCCGCTGCTGTAGCCGGCCACTTTGTGGACATCCGGCAGTGGGACGTCGGGCACGCAGAATAGAGCTTCTATTTCATTTGTCATCAATCGCAATTTTTTACGGAGCTTAAGATGGAATCTCTTGTAAGACTCACGGGACTGGTTGCGCCGCTTGACCGCGTCAATGTGGACACGGATCAGATTATTCCGAAACAGTTTTTGAAGGCGATCACCCGCGAGGGATTCGGCCGTTTCCTGTTCTATGACTGGCGCTATGTTGACGGGGAGAAACCCAACCCGGAGTTTGTGTTGAACCAGCCACGCTACCAGGGCGCTTCCATCCTGCTGACGCGCACGAATTTCGGCTGCGGCTCCAGCCGCGAACACGCCCCCTGGGCGGTGCTCGATTACGGGTTCCGAGTCATCATCGCTCCAAGCTTTGCCGACATTTTCTATAACAATTGTTTCAAGAACGGCATCCTTCCGATCGTCTTGCCGGACGCGCAAGTGGATGATCTTTTCAAAAGGACGGAACAGCGGGAGGGCTACCAGTTAACGGTGGACCTTGAAAGCCAGACGATCACGGAAGCCTCCGGCCAGGACGCGCTCCAGATCCCCTTCACGGTTGATCCCTTCCGGCGCGAGTGCCTGATGAAGGGGCTCGATGAAATCGGCCTGTCACTGCGCTTTCAAGACCAGATCACGGCCTATGAGCAACAATACCAGCCGAATGCGACCCTCTATGGATCGCTCGACGCTTCCTCCGGCAGGTAAAAGGCGCAGGACTTCTGGCCAGGCATCCCCTCATTCCACGACGACAAAGCGCTTGATGCCGACCAATCCCTCCCCTTCAAGTTCCACCTCGTAGCGCCCAGGCGGAGTCGCCTCCGGGACAACCAGCCTCGCCTTGCCCGGAAGAGTGACGGAAACGCTTGGCGTGCTCCCGGAAGCAAACGCCAGGCCGCGGCTTGAAAGCGTGGCCGGCATCTTCCCTTTATGCCTTGGACCGCCCACCAGCGCCAGGTCCAGCTCCGCGGATTCGCCCGCGTGCAGAGTTCCGAGCGCGTTGAAGCTCGCGACCGCCGGCCCCTGGGGCTTGCGAAGCAGCACCATAAACCAGTTCGTATTTCGGATGGGCAGTGTCCACGCTTCGCCGTTCTTTCTGATTTTGAGCGGAGCGACCGTGGCCTTTTCGATGTCGTAAAGATAAGCGCCCTCGATCGGTCCGCTCACTCCCTTGACACGCACCGTAAAAGGCTCCCGTTTGGAGGAAATGCCCGTATTGTCGGGAAAGCGAAGAGGATCGTTGCTGCCGGGGCGCGCTCCCACCACCACCGAATATCCGGGGCCGTGAAACAGGCGGACGATCACCTCGGGAAGCGAGGCCTGAGGGTCCTTATCCGCCGCCTTGCCCCACACCAGCGTCTCGCCCACGCCTTGCCGCATGGAGCGCCAGTTTTCATCCAATCGCATCCGTTCGGGAAACTGCTTGGACCCGTTGGCGCCTCCGATCTCGCCGCTCAGCGAAGCGAACACCGGTCCTCCCGGGAGGTAGATGACAGGACGGTAACCGGGAAGCGCCAGGCGCATGGGCGGGATCTCGCGGGGATAGGTGAACTGCAAACCGCCATGAAACCATTGGGAGAAAAAGTCCACCGGCGCTTCGGTCATCAGGAGGCAATCGGGGTTGACGGCCCGCACGGCGCGGCTGACTTTGTCCAGGAGCTGCTGGATCCACTGGTTGTATCCGAATGGCGTGTCGTGCTGGTGCGCCGGATTGTAGCAGGAGAGGAAATAGAAGCCCAGTGAGTCCAGACGGACTCCGTCGGCGCCCGTCTCCCGCACCAGCCGCGC
>CAYWMN010000123.1:0-2883 GCA_964459065.1 uncultured Acidobacteriota bacterium
TGTGGTCGCACTACACGCCCATGCATTTAAGCACGGTTTACCAGCGCCTCGGCCACGTCGAAGGAGAGTGCCCGGTCGCCGAAGCCAGTTACAAAAAATATGTGAGCTTGCCGATCCACCCCCGGTTAACAGACGAGGCGGTGGACTATCTTACCAACAGTATTGTGGAAATGGCCCATGCGCGCATTTAAAGACACCGTCAAGCAACTGCGGGAAAAAAGCGAATTCTTCTCTTCGGGCGCTCCCATCCAGATCGGGCGCGCTCCCGGGCGGCTGGATTTGATCGGCGGCAACGTCGACTACACCGGCGGCCTGGTTTTTGAGATGACCATCCGCGAGGCAACCTGGGCGGCCGCGCAATTGCGTAATGACGGATTGATTGTCTTCCTGAATCCCCAGATGAAAGACTATGGATGGGAAAGCCAGGTTGAGTTCAAGCTCGCCGATCTGACGAGTGAAGACAATGTGCGCCGGCTGGTCAACCAGTCGCCGGGAATCCGCTGGACTTCCTACCTTTTGGGAATCTTCCACCTGTTGAAAAAAAAGTACCCGGATCACCTCCAGACAGGCGCCAGCATCTACATCGAATCCGATGTTCCGCTCAACAAGGGAGTCAGCTCCTCAGCGGCCGTCGAGATTGCGGTGATGAAGACGGCCGCACAGGCTTATGGAATCAATTACAAGGGCATCGAACTGGCTCAGGCCTGCCAGTGGGTGGAAAACGTGATTGCCCAATCGGCCTGCGGCATCATGGATCAGGCCATCATCGTTCTGGGCCATGAGGGTTCTTGCCTGCCCATGGTGTGCAAGCCTTGTGAACCGCAGCCGCCCGTGCGCCTTCCTTCCGATCTCGCCGTCTGGGCCATTGATTCGGGCGTTCGCCATGCGGTGACGGGGATGGAGTATGAAGCGGCCCGGGCTGCCTGCTTTATGGGCTTCAAAATGATTTGCGACTGGGAAGAGTTGCACCTTCGCCTGGATGAGAGCAATGAAATTCCGCGTTGGGTCGATTCACGCTGGAACGGTTACCCGTCCGATATTTCGCCCTCCCAGTTCCGGGCCCTGTATGAACAGCGCCTTCCGGCCGAATGGACGGGAGAAGAATATCTCCAAGCCGCAAAGTTTCACATCGATCCCTTCACACCCGTCAAACCGGAGGCTAAATATCCCATCCGGGCCGCCACGCGCTACGCCGTGGAAGAAAATCAGCGCGTGCGGTTGTTTGCCCAGCTGGCGCGCGGCAATGGCCAAAGCAACTCCCCCGAAGCTTTTGAGCTGATGGGCGACCTGATGTACCAGTCGCATTTCGCCTATACGGAATGCGGATTAGGATCCGACGCGACGGATCTGATCGTTCATCTGGCGCGGCAGGAAGGAATTGCTCAAGGCATCTATGGCTCCAAGATCACGGGCGGAGGCTCCGGCGGAACCGTCGCCATCCTCGGCCATCGGGACGCGCGCGAATCGTTCCTGCGAATCGTCCGCGGCTATAAGGAAATTCAGGGCTTTGATCCTTACGTCTTTGAAGGAAGCTCCATGGGTGCCGACGACTTCGGAGTGGTCCAGGTTTAAAGCATGAGCACAACAACTTCGCCGAGCACCGGGAAGCGCACGCAGAGCGCAAGCTTTTACTTTCTCCTTCTCGCGCTTGCCAGTTTGATGTGGTCATGCCAGGGAATTGCCGTCAAGTTTCTCGACCGGCAAATGGGCCCCATTGCCATCACCTTCCTGCCCTTTTACGTGACCACTTTGCTCTTCATTCCTCTCCTGATCTGGCAGCGCAGGCGCAATCCCCAGGCCAAGAAGGTCACTTGGGCGGATTGGAAGCAATTTGTCATCGCCGGGGTCGCCGGGCAGGTCCTCGCCCAGTTGGGAATGACCTGGGGCATCAGCGATTCGCTCGCCTCGAACGGCGCGATTCTAAATCTGCTGATTCCCGTCATCAGCGCCGTCCTGGCCTCGTTGATGCTGAAGGAAAAACTGACGCGCCTGCGCGTGATCGCCCTCATCCTGGGACTGGCCGGCGTACTTCTGCTTTCAGAAGCCGACGTGCGCCAGAGCTCTTTTCTGCAGTCACGCTTTCTGATCGGCAATTTCCTGATTGTCGGCGGTTGCTTCGGGTCTTCTTTCTACAACGTCTACTGCAAAGGGCTGCTGCGCAAATTCAGTGAGATTGAAATCCTGATTTTCAGTTACATCTGCGCCTCGGTTGCGAGCGTCCCGTTGCTGCTCACCGTGGAGCCTTTCCACTGGAAGACTTTCGCCACGCTCGACGGGAAAAGCTGGCTCGCCTTCGGCTTCCTGGCGATCTTCATGTACGGGGCCTCGATGCTGGTCTTCTTTAAGGCGCTGCAGCACCTGGATGTAACCGTCGCGTCATTTTCTCTTTACCTGGTACCGATTTTCGGCGTAATCCTGGCCATCACCATCCTGGGAGAACGCCTGAGCCACGTCGCCATCATCGGCGCCGTCATTGTCTTGGTTTCCACAGTGCTGGTGATGCGTTACGATGCATCTTCGGCGTGATGGGTCTGAATAAAGGGTGGAGAGGTTTCGCAGAAGTTCCGCCGTCTCCCTGGAAAATAAAATGGTTCAAGCGCTCTTTTTCGATTTAGGGAACGTCCTGGTTCCTTTCGATTACGAACGGTTTTATCACGGCCTGGAGCCCCACTCGAATCTCACGGCGGACGAAATCGCCGCGCGCTTCGAAGCTTCCGGGCTATCGGCCCGGTATGAAACCGGCGCCATGTCCAGTACCGAGTTTTATGAGGCCTGCTGCCGGGAGCTGGGCGTCGAAATGCCTTTCGAATCCTTCGCGGAGGCGTGGTCGTCGATTTTTGACACTTCCGCCAATTTTGACGCCGGCTTTTTCAGTGCGTTGGC
>CAYWMN010000123.1:2893-10599 GCA_964459065.1 uncultured Acidobacteriota bacterium
CCAACACAAATGAACTGCACTTTGAATTTATCTCACAACAGTTTCCCTGGATGCGCCTCTTCCACCAGTTTGCCCTTTCGTTTCGGGTGGGCGAAAAAAAGCCCGGCCATCGCATTTATCACGCCGCCGTTGAAATGGCGGGCGTTAAACCGGCCGACGCCTTCTATACGGATGACATTGCCGAGTACGTGGGCGCCGCGCGCTCACTGGGCATCAACCATTCCGTGCTCTTTACCAGGCCGTCGCTTTTGATCGAAGCCATGGCTGCGGCGGGAATCCGAGTCGAAAGCGCTACTGACGACTCCCGCCGGGATGGAAAATAAGAACCGGGCAACCTACGCCGGCACAGTGAAACCCGCAGGGAGTTTTCTGAGCGGAACGTTGGAAAGCGTCACCACCGAACCCGGCTCAAGGGTCGTCTCAAGGCTTCCGCCGCCCACCTCCGACGATAGCTTCTCCACCGCGTTGCGGTGATACGGGTCGGTCAGCTCCTTAAATTCAAAACTCGCACCCGGCCACTCAATCCGCACCCGCTGTGCTTTGAGCGAGCGGTTCAGGGCGACCAGGGTTCTGGCTCCTCCCTCGCCCTCAAAGGCCGTAACCATCACGTCCGGGTTGGAACTCTCGACCTCGACGCGAACCATGCCCTCCCGCACCCGGCGGCTGTAAGCGCCGAAAACCCGCAGTTGAAAGCCCGAATCCCTGGGCACGAACCCCTCCGACGGGTCGGGAACAAACAGCGTCCGCGTCCAGCCGAACGAGGGCTGCTGCACGTTCACCAACAGCCAGCAATAACACAGGGCACTCGCGGCCGCGAGGGTCAGGTTCTTGTGGTAGAGCTGCCCCATCAAAAGCGCCAGGCGGTAACTCTGCTCCTGGTACTGCGTGCGGTTGATACAAAGCTCAGTGGAAAGGAACGGCTTGCTTTTGGTCAGGCGGCGCCACTCGTCAAGCTTGGCGTCGAACTTGTCGGGATCCGTGAAATCGTCCTGATAGTCATACATGTGGACGGCGCTGAAATCGGTTGCGGCCCAGGCCCGGGGAAGCCGATGGAAATCCTTTGCCGTCCGAATGCCCTTGGCGACGGTCGGGCGGTCCGGCATGTAAATCTTGATTGCCCCGAATCCCGCACGGTCCAGAGCCCTGCGCAAACCCAGGGTCATCCGGTCCCAGATTTCATTGGGCTCATCGGTTTCATTCAGGATACCGATGTAATCGGGCGGCTTTCCGGTTCGCGCCCTAGACACCCGGCAATAGTCCAGTACCGCGCGCACGAACTCTTCCGGGTTCGGGACGTCGTGATGGACCCTCCCGCCGGGGTCGGTCCAAACTTTGGGGTGCCGAGCCCAAATCGGCATTTGCCAGAATTCAAACATCACTTTGCCGCCGATTTCACCGAGCGACTTGAGATAGTGGAAGTCGCTCACCTCTCCATTCGGAAAGTTGTCGCCGTAGTAGTGCGGCGAAGCATCGGCCAGCCGGGTCCAGTTATCCATCGCCGGGTCCAGGCGCTTGCCCATCGGGAATTCGCGTTGCAGCAGCAGGTTGTATTCCGCCAGCAGTTCCCACCACCGCCGCTTCCCTTCCCGGCTCAATTGGACGTAAGCGGTCGGGGTGGTGATGCCGCCGAATCCGATCATCGTTTGGCGCCGCTCAGCCGGCCGCACCCTGACGGAAGCCGCTTCGACTTCCGGCTCCAGCAACGCGCCGCGCACGTTCGGATACTTGCCCGTGTAGGCAAGCTGGTGCCGTTCAACATCCAGCACCGAAGTTTGATGGCAAATCTCGCGGCCGTTCACCAACAGCGCGAGCCCCAGCCGCGAATCGAGCGCCACCCTCACCGTGCGCACCGCGCCCCGGTACTGGATCGTGGAAGCATCACAAATCCGTTCGGGGAAGTGCCTCTTCTTCGGCGGATGCTTCAGCAGCGGCTCCAGCCCTGCGGAATCGTAGTAGCGCTGAGTCAAGAGAATTTGCCCGCGCGTAATCTCAACCGTAAAACCTCCGCGCCGGCCGGTAAAGATCCAACGGACGGCTCCGCCCGCTCCAAGATCGAAATGGTCAAAGACCAGCGTGCGGTCAACCAGCGCCGGCAGGAATTCCGGGAAAAATTCGTGCGGATAGATTTTCCCCTTCACGCCCCACTGTTGCACTTTCCGGGTTGAATCGCTGAACACAAAAGGATACAAACGTCGGCCGGCCGGCAGCTCCACGGCAGGCAGCTCAACCGGTGTTTGAGATTGCGCGCGAGCCCGGCCGGCAAGGCTGCCAAGCCCCGCAAACGACGTTGCGGATACGAGAGCGCCTTTCAGCGCGTCACGGCGTGAGAAATTCATTTTCGCTCCAGGAATAGAGGTTAAGCCGAGTTTTGGCTCTTGCGGCATGGCGGCAACTGAGAGATTATACCGCCGCGGCTCAAAACTTCAGCAAGAAGCTGGGACAAAATCCGGGTCACCAGCCAACCGGACACAGGGTAGCCACCCGGCAGTTGCACCCTAATCCGCTTCACAGCCGCGCCCTGTGATATAAACTACCTTACTTCCAGTACCGCCAATTCGCCAGGAGGAGACGGATCCCATGGACAAAGAAACACCTCGCATCACCCGCCGCGGCTGTCTGAAGGGACTGGCGCTGATGGCCGCGCCCAGGTTGGCGGTCGCCTCAGAAGACAAGACCTGCGTCCTCCAAAACGCGAGCCTCGATTTTCAACTCATCATCCGCAACGGCAAAATCGCCTCACGCCGCCTGACCAACAAGCTGGCGAATGAAGTGGTCCATCTTCCGCGCGAAGACTTTACGGTCGAGTTCGACAAAGGAATTGTGTTCACCTCGTCCGCCATGCAGTTGACCCGCGCGGCCGAGCGCAACAACCACCTTGTCCTCCTGTACCGGAATCCCGAAGAGCCTGTCGAAATCCGCGTTCAGTATTCCCTGCCGCCGGGGAAAAGTTACCTCAGAAAACAGATTGCCGTTCGGCGCCGCCAGCCGGGCGCGCGACCAATCATGCGCGCCGATCTTGAAAATTGGAAAGGCGTCCGCCGGAACTGGCAATCGATGAAGGCCGACCACCTGCCATACGGCAGCCATCCCATCTTCTGCGAAACGCTGTGGGCCGGCGTGGAATTTGTGGCGGCCTTCAACGAATACGGTCCTGACGGATTCACGCTCGGCAGCCGGCCGGGCGGCAAGCCGGTTGGGCCGGAGTGGTTCAATCTCCATTCGACGGTTGCCGGCGTTTCCGAGCCGGGCAAAGTCCGCGAAGCGTTTCTTCACTACATTGACGACGTTCGCCTGAGCGAGCCTCGTCTGGTCGCCTGCTATAACAGCTGGTGGAGTCTGCCGCCGGTCTTTAAAGAGGACGAACTCCTCGATCTGCTCCGGGCGCTTAAGAAGCGCTTCTATGACCAGCATGGCACTTTCTTTGACCTCGTGACCGCTGACATGGGGTGGAGCGATCCCCACAGCATCTGGCGGGTGAACCTCAAGGATCACCCGGACGGCCTGGCCGGCATGGTCGCTCTGGTCACCGCGGCGGGCGGCAAGCCCGGCCTGTGGATGTCGCCAAGCGAGTTATACCACCCTGTCATCGACTACGAATGGGCTGCCGAACAAGGCTACCGCGTCGTGAGCAAAAAGCAGGGTGGGCATGTGCGGCGGGGCCTGTCGCTCGCGGATCCAAAATATCGCCGGGCAGCCAAGCTCCAGTTGCAACGATTGGTCCAACAAAAGAAGCTGGGGCAAATAAAGTATGACGGCTTTTTTGCCACAGAGAATCGGGCTCATGACAATCTTTTGCCGGGCGTTGATTCGGTCGAGCCGCTTGCCGAGGATTCGCTTGAACTGATCCAGGCATCAAAGCAGGCCAACCCTGACCTGGTGGCCGAGCCGACCTACATGAATTCCTGGGTCAACTACATCAGCCCCTGGATCATTCAATACGCCGACGTCGTCTGGGGCAACGCCGGAGCGGATTGCCCGCGCGGGTTGGGCCCGGCGCCCGACTACCGCGAAGCCCAAACCACGGCGCGTGAATATTACATCTTTTCTTCCCTTCACGAAGTCTGGCTGCCCCAGAACGCGCTGCAATATTTTGATATCGTCCATTGCGACAAAGCCGCCGGGTTTCCCAATCACGCGGCCATGGCGTTTGGGCGGGGCAGATTTTACGTTCCAAGCTATATCAATCCAAAGTCAATGAGTGATGAGGACTGGGGAATCTACGCGGGGCTTCTTCGCTGGGCGCGCAAGAATCAGGGAATCCTTCGGAACACCAGGATCGCAACCGCGCGCGTCGAGTTGGGCGAGCCCTACGCCTATGCGCACTGGGACGGTGATCGCGGCCTCATCGCAGTTCGGAACCCGTCCAATGAATCGCAGAAATACGCGCTCAAGCTTTCCGACGTTGGCGCGCCAAAAAGCTTGCGGGACGCCGTCTGCTATACCCAGTATCCTTACCGGAAAGGCATTGCCACTGGCCTTGATGGCAACGGAAGCCTCGCCTTGGACCTCGCTCCCTGGGAATTGCTGTTCCTGGAAATGATTCCCCGGCGGCACCTGCGCGAGCCGGTGGCGCTGGGGGCGCGTTGGTATCGCGAACCGGACGGGAAAATGCGGGTATCGCCGGCAGCGTCGGGTGAGGCCCGGATTCTGCTTCCTTCCGGGGGAGAGCGCACCGTGCAGACAAAGGTTCCATCTGAAAAGAAAATTCACGGGAAGGTCCTGTCGTGCTCCCAAAAGAACGCTTCGAAAACTGACTGGTTGAGCGAGAAGAATATCCCTGTTGCTACGAACGCCTTTGAGTTGGAAGCCACCGTGTCGATGCCTTCCGCGGCCGGCAAAGGGAAACTTCTTTTTCTCGTGGAATTCCCTGGAAGAAAACATTATCCCAGCACCTGTTCGTGTTCCGTGAACGGTGAGACGGCGAATCTGGATGTGCGGTCTTCCAAGGGGCACATCGGATACTATGCTGTGAAAGCCGGCTCGCCGTGGAGCGAGGTTTTGAAATACGAAAGCGAATGGACCTGGTATCTGTGTGACGTCAAGCCGGGCGAATCCACCTTCAGGTTGACAGGGAAAATCCCGGCTGAACACACCCGGCTCGCCTTATACGTCTGGCAGGAACACGACGTCAAAAGCGGCTCCGAGCCTGTTGACATCTCCTGTTCGCAGCCGGAAATGCCCCAATACAGGGACGGTCTGGAGCGCTGGGGCCGGAGGCTCATGCTTCCCGCGCAGCCTGCCTTGCAGAACGGGTAACGGCAAAAAGGCCGCTCCGGCGATAAGTTATTCAATGAAGTGGTCGGGGCGCCCGGATTCGAACCGGGGGCCTCTTGCGCCCAAGGCAAGCGCGCTACCAGGCTGCGCCACGCCCCGACAAGGCATCGGGCTTTACGCTATGGCATCGCGCCGCGCGCTTAGCCAGCTAGTTTCCATTCTGCCAAGCTTTCCCAATCGAGTCTAGGCGAATTTTGCAGGCCATCGACGGCCCCCGCCGGTTTGACTTCAAATTTGCGCGCGGCATAAGATAGAGCCTGCAAACACACGGGCCGCCATGCAAAAATCCAACCAAGCCGGCAAAGGGGTGCCCCGCCGCCCTGAAAAGTTCACCACCCTTTCGGGTGTTCCGGTCGAGCGGCTCTACACGGAATCCGACCTCCAGGATTTCAATTACGAGCGCGATCTCGGCGATCCGGGCGACTATCCCTTTACGCGCGGAATCCACCGCACCCTGTACCGCGGCAAGCTGTGGACGATGCGCCAGTTTTCAGGTTTTGGCAGCCCGGAAGACACCAACCGCCGCCTTCATTATCTGCTGGAGCAGGGCCAGACGGGCCTTTCCATCGCCTTCGATCTGCCCACCCTGATGGGCTATGACGCCGACCACGCTTTCGCCCAAGGCGAAGTGGGCAAGTGCGGCGTCGCCGTTTCTTCCCTTCAGGATATGGAAACGCTGCTCGCGGGATTGCCGCTGGAGCAGGTAACCACTTCCATGACCATCAACTCTCCGGCGGCCATCATCTGGGCCATGTACCTGGCGGTGGCGCGCAAGAACGGCGCGGACTGGAAGAAGATTTCCGGCACCACTCAAAACGACATCCTCAAGGAATACATCGCCCAGAAGGAGTTTATCTTTCCGCCCGCGCCCTCCATGAGGCTGGTGGTGGATTCGATTGTGTTCAGCGCGCGGGAAACGCCGCGCTGGAATCCCATCTCCGTCAGCGGCTATCACATCCGGGAAGCCGGCTCGACGGCCGTGCAGGAGCTGGCCTTCACGCTGCGCGACGGCATCGAATATGTCGAATGGGTGCAACGCGCGGGGCTCGACGTGGATGAATTCGCGCCGCGCCTCAGCTTTTTCTTCAACGCCCACAACGATCTTTTTGAAGAGGTCGCCAAGTTTCGCGCGGCGCGCAAAATCTGGGCGCGCGTCATGCGCGAGCGTTTCGGCGCGCGCAATCCCCGCTCCTGGCGGTGCCGCTTCCATACGCAGACGGCGGGATGCTCGCTCACCGCACAGCAGCCTTACAACAACGTTGTGCGCACCACCCTTCAGGCTCTCGCGGGAGTGCTGGGCGGCACGCAGTCGCTGCACACCAATTCATTGGATGAAGCCTGGGCGCTGCCCACCGAGCAGGCCGCAACGCTCGCCCTGCGCACGCAGCAGGTGATCGCGCATGAAAGCGGCGTCGCCGAAAGAGTCGATCCGCTGGCGGGCTCCTATTTTGTGGAAAGACTCACGCTCGATACCGAACGCGCCTGCTACGAATATTTCGACAAGATTGACGCGCTCGGGGGCATGGTGCCGGCCATTGAAAAGGGCTTTCCGCAAAAAGAAATTCATGAAGCCGCTTACGCCTATCAAAAAGCGGTTGAGCGCAACGAGAAAATCATTACCGGCGTCAATGCTTTCGCCTCCGGGCGGGAGCACCCGGTTGATCTTTTGCGGATCGACGAAAGCGTGGCAAAACACCAGCGGCAGAAGCTGGCGGAGCTGAAAAAGACTCGCGACAACGCCCGGGTGCAATCGGCGCTTGAGGCGCTGGCGGCCGCGGCCGACACAGACGGCAACCTGATGCCCTTTATTCTGGAGTGCGTCGGCGCGTATGCAACCCTCGGCGAAATGTGCGGCGTGCTGCGCAAAGTTTTTGGAACCTACGAAGAGCCTGCTTTTCGATAGAATTGTTCCGGGGCAAAACACGCACGGCCGGGCCGGGCGCGCCTCTATCCTAAAGGAATGGACCTGTTGAAATGACGGATCGCCGGATTCGAGTTGTAGTCGCCAAGCCAGGCCTGGACGGCCACGACCGGGGCGCCAAGATTGTGGCCCGCGCTCTGCGCGACGCCGGGATGGAAGTGATTTACACCGGGCTGCGCCAGACGCCGGAACAGATTGTGCGCGCCGCGCTGGACGAAGACGTGGACGCCGTGGGAATCTCCATTCTTTCCGGGGCGCACAACACCATCGTGCCGCGGATCTGCGAACTGCTCCGCGACGAGGGCCTGCAGGATGTGCTGGTCATCGTCGGCGGAATCATTCCGGACCCGGATATCCCCGCTTTGAAAAGCGCCGGAGTCTCGGCCGTCTTTCAGCCGGGCGCTTCCACCGGAGAGATTGTGGATTTTATCCGCAGCAACGTCCGGCAGCCCGCCTAGCGGAACGGCCGGCTTGCGCGCCCGAAACCGGGCACGGTCAAAGAGAACCACAA
>CAYWMN010000124.1:0-10526 GCA_964459065.1 uncultured Acidobacteriota bacterium
CGGCTGCCAAAAAGCCTCATCCGATTATCTTATCGCAGAGCGCCCGGGCCGCGCCAGCCGCCCTCGCTTCACCTTTCTTCGAAACTTCTCCCTAAAAGATGTGGAGGTGCATGGTTAAGTATTTCCTCGGATTGGTTCTGAACTCGTTCAGGAACTGCCTCAGGGCTTGAGTGCTTGTTGCCAGATTGTTGTACACCGTCGGGTCCGTCGAGAGTTTGCCGAGGGTTCCCTGGCCGCGGTCGATGCGGTTCGTGATCACGTCCAAATGCTGCACCGTCTCATTGAGCCGATCGTAGAGTTGGGGGTTTTTGGCCAGCTTGCCCAGCGTTCCTTTGCCCTCATTGATGTTCGCCATCAGAGTGTTGGCGTGGCGGGCGGTCTGGTTGAGGTTGTTATAGAGCGACGGATCATTGATAAATTTGGCCGCGCTGCCGTTTCCATTCTGCACTTCGTCGGCGATCTGGTTGATTTTGTTGACGGTGGAAACGGCGCGGTCATAGAGCGTATCGTCGTTGAGCAGCTTGCCCAGCGAGCCGTGCCCCTGCTCAACGCGCGTCATCAGGGCTTGCGCCTCGTTGGCGGTTTTGTTCAACCGGTTGTAAAAGCTTTCTTCGTAAATCAGCTTGCCAATGGAGCCCTGGCCGTGCTGGATCTGGCCGGTGATGTCGTTCAGCTTGGCGCTCAGCACGCGCAGGTTTGAAACCACATCGTTGGCGTTCTGCACGATGGCTTTAATGTCCGCTTCTTCGTGGCTATTGACCACGCCACCTTCGGGAAGTGGAGGATGCGAGGGCCCGCCGCGGGTGATGTCGACATAACTTTCCCCCAGCAATCCGATGGTCTCAATCGTTGCGACCGAGTCGGTTCGAATCTGGTCCTGGTATTTGCTGGCGATCTTCATGTCGATTTCAACCGCTTTGCTCGGGTCCGTGTACTTTGAAATGTGGATGCCTTCCACATTCCCGACGGCGATTCCCGCCAGCCGCACCTGGGCGCCGTCACGCAAACTGCTGGCGCTCGAAAAATAGGTCTTGAGCGGGTAATGCCGGGTCAGGAAGCCCACCTGGCCGCTGATAAAGAAAATGCCGACGCCCAAAACCAGAAGTCCAGAAATGACGAGCACGCCCACGCGAAGCTGAGTCCAGGTGAGTTGTTTGCGTTGAGGCATGTTTCCTCCCTTCCAGAATGAATCCAGGCCTTTATTTTAGTCCAACCCCTTGCCGCCTGCGACCTCAGCTTAGAAACTGCCGGAGGTAAGGATCCCGAGTGGAAATAATTTCATCCGGCGTGCCGTGGAAGTAAACGGCCCCGTTCCGGAGCACCAGAAATCGCGTCACCGCCTTGCCGCCCTTGTTGCCGTCCGTGTCCAGGGGGACCAGGTCTTCTGTTTCAGGGGAATAGGCGAACTTGGCCAGCCAAAAAGCGTCTTGCAGCCGATGGGTTACCACAATCGAGCTCACGCCGTTGACGTCCCGCAGCTTGAGGATTAGATGGTTGATGGTTTGGGCGGTTACGGGGTCAAGGCCCGCGGTGGCCGAGTCGTACAGCATAATCGGAGGATTGTCCACAATGGCGCGGGCAATGGAAACCCGGCGCCTCATCCCGCCCGACAATTCCGAAGGCATCTTGTCGATGGCGGGCTCCAGTTCCACGAAGCTCAGAACCTGCCGCGCCCGCCTTTCGACGGCTGCCTCATCCTCCACGCCTTCTTCCCGCAGCCGGTAGGCGACGTTTTCGTAGACCGAGAGCGAATCAAACAGCGCGCCCTCCTGAAACACAATCCCCATGCCCTGGCGAATGTCGCGCAGATGGGCTTCCGGGATGGGCCCCAGGTCGCGTCCTTCGATCCGCACTTTTCCATCGTCGGCCTTGATCAGTCCCAGGACCATCTTGAGGGTCACGGACTTACCTGATCCCGTGGCGCCCAGCAGAATCAGCGTTTCTCCCCGCTCCACCGTGAAGGAGACGTCCGACAAGGCGGTTTTTTCCTCAAAGAAAAGCCAGACGTTTTTGAATTCAATGACAGGTGTTTGATTCATGCGAAATGCCGGTTCAGGCCGGCCGGCGGCCGCATCCGCGTAAAACCAGCGGCACGGTTGCAAGCCTCGCCCGGCAACCATCCCGATCCCTGATCTCCAAATCGGCTTCAGAAGAAATGGATGGCGATCAGGAACTTGGTGACGAAAAAGTCGACCACCAGAATCGAAACCGACGCCCACACCACGGCCTGGGTGGTCGAGCGTCCTACGCCTTCGGTCCCGCCCTGAGTGCTCAACCCAAAATAACATCCCACCAAAGCAACAATGACGGCAAATAAGAAAGGCTTGATCAGGCCCTGGGTCACGTCCTGAAACGACAGTGCCTGGTAGGCGTATGTCCAGTACTCGATGGAAGACAAGTGCACCACCGAATAGCTCACAATAAATCCTCCCAGCAGACCGAAAAAGTCCGCCAGGATCGTTAGCAGCGGCAGCGTGATGATGGTGGCATACAGGCGCGGAGTGACCAGCTTGCGGATCGGGTCCGTCCCCAGGGCGCGCATGGCGTCAACCTGCTCGCTGACCAGCATCGAACCGATTTCCGACGCGATCCCGGAACTGTTGCGCCCCGCAACCATCAACGAGGTGAGCACCGGTCCCAGCTCTCTCACCACGGATAAGGAAACCACTTGCCCCAGGATCGCCACTTCGCCGAAGGTGCTCAGCGTCCGGTACGTCTGCAGGGCCAGAACGCCGCCCGTGAAGAAGCCGGTCAGCAGGACAATCGGCAATGAGCCCACCCCGATGATATCCATCTGAACCAGCGTGTCGGCGACGTAGCGGGGAGAACTGAAAAGGTTCCAAATCGACGCCGTCAACAGATAGGTGAAATCTTGAACGGATTGTACCTTTTGCTTGATGAACCCGTCGATGGAGATATCTGGCATCAGCTTAGAAGACTTCTATCCTAATCGAAGGATGGTTGGAGAGCAAACACGCCCCCGCCAATTCTGCCGTAAGGCTCCCTTATCAAAATAAAGGCTTCGGCATTCTCACTGCTACCTTGTCATGAAAGTCGTGAGCTGCAAACCAAAAACAAAAGTTTAAGAAATGGAAAGGGAAAAAGGTACAAAAAAAAGAGGGGGAATTTTATCCCCCCTCGAAGCGTCGGGTCTTGGGTCTAATCTCTGAGCTACGTTCCCGTAAGATTCCAAGTCTTTGGAAGCTTACTCGGACGAGCTCTGTGCAGGTTAATGCACGAGCGGGTCCAAAAGCTTGTTTTGGCCTCATAAATTTCCAACCTTAAGCTAAGTTACTTTGATTCAATGTGGTAGAATTATTCAAAAATGGTAAAATAACTATGTGGTAAATGGCCTGCCGGAACGCCTTTATATTGCTTTCTGTATTTATCCTCTACGAAATCCGGAATCTTGCAGATTGCGCCGCGCCTCCCTGGCGTTTCCGTCATGCCGGCGACCGGTCAAAATGTCTTTTCCGATGGGCGGCTGTTTCCGGGGCCGCCTTGACCGTTCGCCCGGCTAAGGCGTTAAACTAGGCATTGAGTTTCTTGGGGGGGGGCTGATTTTTCAGCGGAGAAGATGATGATTTCCCGTGGATGGAAATCTGACTTCTTCTTTAGAGAAGGGGCGTCTGTTTGATTGATATTCACTGCCACCCGTTGCCCGGCGTTGACGACGGCGCGAAGAGCTTTGAGATCGCGGTGGCCATGTGCCAAATGGCGGCAACCGATGGAACCACGCACCTGGTAGCCACGCCGCATAGCAACTATAAGTACGCTTTCGATCCGGAAGCGAATCGCGTTAAGCTTGCGGAGCTTCAGGCCGCGGTGGGCGAAAGTCCCAGGCTTTTGCTGGGGTGTGACTTCCACCTTTCCTACGACAACATCCAAAAACTCACCCAGGGCGGTTCCGGCTTCACCATCAATGACAGCGCCTACCTGCTGGTGGAATTCGCCGAGCACTTTGTTCCCGAGCAGATGGATCACGTGTTCTATGAAATTGAGGTTGCCGGGTTTATCCCGATCCTGACGCATCCGGAGCGGAATTCGACCTTCCAGGCCAAGCCCGAACTCCTTTACCACTGGGCCACGCGCGGATGCCTGGTTCAAGTCACCGCAAAATCCTACCTGGGCGGTTTCGGGTCCAGGGCCCAGGCGCTCGCTGAACAGTGGCTCGACCGCAACCTGATCCATTTTTTCGCTTCTGACGCGCACGATCTTGTTCACCGGCCGCCGGGGCTTTCCGCCTGCTATGAGAAGGTTGCCGCCGCCAGGGGAAAAGATGTGGCGGATCTGCTGCTGGTCAAGAATCCTTCCGCCGTGGTCAACAAGACGGCCTTTCCTCCCATTCCTCAACCTCTGGCCCCGGCGAGCGCGTCCAGGAAAAAAGGCTGGTTTTCCTTTTTGCGCGACTAGCGCCCCGGAGTGGCTGCCGTCATGTTTGCCAGGAAGATTCACGTCACGATTCTTGAACCCGGGCCGGCGCGCGACTGCCCTCTCGGGTGGCTCGATCAGTGCTTAATGCGGAACTTTACCGGACGCGCGGCTTTTGATGATGCCCTGCCGGTGGATGACGGCCTGCTGGAGGTGGGGTTCCGGGTGGACCTGCGAGCGCTGCAGGACGATTTGGAAGATTGGCTCACGCGCAAACACGGCCAGGGAAAACGCGTAAGACTTCAATTGACGGAAAAACAACTTTCAAGCCCCGGGTTGCCCCAACCGAGATAGGGCTTTAGAAGGCTCGCCCGCTGGCGCGGCATGCTGCGCCAGCCGGATCATCTTGTCTTTATCTTAAAAGGGAAGGGGGAAGTGAGCGATTATATTAAGTAATTGTGCAGCACCCACTTCCCCAGGTAGTCACAGAGTTGAATTACTTAATTGGATGGCCGATCCCCCGCAAGGGTTGCAAAGAATTGCATTTTTTTTTTAGCAGGGCGGTAATTGGGGGGGGGCGGCGGCAGTTGGGCTATAATTGGCGCTCCAGCAACGCCGCGTCATCGGACTGAGGGGCTGCCGGCTCGTTGCGTTTTAGCCGAACCGGTCCGGCACTTGCTGCGGCTCTGCTGGAAAAGGAGTTTCCATGTGCGGAATCGTCGCCTATGTGGGTTGCAAGGATGCTGTTCCGGTTCTGATTGAGGGCCTCAGGCGCCTGGAATACCGAGGCTATGACTCAAGCGGCATCGCCATTGTCGGCGATCGGCTCTACGTTGCCAAGGCGGTGGGCAAAGTCGAGGTTTTGGGGCGGAAGGTCTGGCAGGAGCAGCCCCAAGGGTCCACCGGCATCGCCCACACGCGCTGGGCCACTCACGGGAAACCCACCGAGGCCAACGCCCACCCGCACGGTGATTGTTCCGGTCAGCTTTTCCTGGTTCACAACGGGATCATTGAGAACTACCTGCAGCTCAAAAAGAAACTCGTGGCCGCCGGGCATATCTTCACCTCTGAAACGGACACGGAAGTTCTCGCGCACCTGATCGAGAACGCCTATCAGGGTGATCTTGAGGCCGCTGTCCAGAAGGCCCTGCTCCAGGTCGAAGGCACCTTTGGAATCGCCGCCCTGCACGTTTCGAATCCTCATCAGATTGTCCTGGCGCGGCGGGGCAGCCCCATTGTCCTGGGGATTGGCCAGGGCGAATCACTGGCCGCCTCGGACCCCTCGGCTCTTGCCCAGCACACCGATCAGGTCGTCTACCTTGAAGACAATGAAGTCGCACGGCTTGAGCCGTGGATGTTTTTTATCAGCACTCTCCAGAACCGGCGGGTCGATCGAAGCGTTACCGCCATTGACGTTGACACGGGCGCCCATGAACTCGGCGAATTCCCGCACTACATGCTCAAAGAGATTTTTGAGCAGCCCGAAACGGTGGAGAATGCCATTCGCGGCCGTCTTAACCATTCCGAAGGCGTCGCCAAGCTGGGTGGCCTGGAATCCGTCCTGGACCGTCTCAAGCAGGCTCGCCACCTCATTATTGTCAGTTGTGGCACCAGTTATTACGCGGGGCTGCTGGGAAGGTACGTTTTTGAGGCGCTGACGGACTTGACGGTGGAAGTGGAGCTGGCCTCGGAGTTTCGCTACCGCAAATTGAATCTTCGCCAGAACACCGCCGTCCTGGCCATCAGCCAGTCAGGCGAAACGGCCGATACGCTGGCCGCGCTGCGCGAGGCCAAGCGCAAGGGAGCCCTGGTGCTGGGTCTCGTCAACGCCATCGGCAGCTCGATCGCCCGCGAAACCCACGCGGGCGTTTACTGCCATGCGGGGCTCGAGATCGGCGTCGCTTCCACCAAGTCCTTTCTTTCCCAGGTCACCATCCTGATCCTGATCGCCCTGCTCCTTGGCCGAAGCCGCGACCTTTCCTACGAAGAAGGTTTCAATCTGATCCGGGCGCTCGAAAAAGTTCCGGATCAGATTCGGGAAATTCTGACTCAATCGGATCAAATCCGCGAGCTGGCCCGGAAATACGTTGATGCCCAGCACTTCCTTTATATTGGCAGGAAGTATCAATATCCGGTGGCGCTGGAGGGCTCGCTCAAGCTGAAGGAGATCGCTTACATCCATGCCGAGGGCTATGCGGCGGGCGAAATGAAGCACGGGCCGATCGCGCTGATCGACCCGACGTTTCCAACTATGGCCATTGTTCCCGAAGACAGTTCCTACGAAAAGATCGCCTCCAACATTCAGGAAATCCGCGCACGCGACGGCCGCATCGTCGCCGTTTCAACCACCGGCAATGAAAGGCTTGCTTCTCTGGTGGATGATGTGATTTTTGTTCCGCCCACGCTGGATCTCGTGATGCCGTTGCTCACCGTGATTCCGCTTCAGCTTTTCGCCTACCACTGTGCGGCGCTGCGCGGCTGTGACATTGATCAGCCCCGCAATCTTGCCAAGAGCGTGACGGTGGAATAGCCTCTAGGGTTTTTTCTGGCCTTGCGATGAGTGCCACTGCCAGGCGCTCCGAACCACTGTTTCAAGGTCGGAGTGGCGAGGGCGCCATCCCAAAACTCGTTCAGCTTTGCCGGGGTCGGCAACCAGAACGGCCGGGTCCCCGGCACGCCGAGGCCCTTTTTTCGCCGGAACTTCCTGCTTCGCAAACTTTCCCACGGCGTCGATTACTTCCAGCACGGAATGCCCCTGGCCCGTTCCCAGGTTGAGCGCGGTGCTTTCGCCGTCCTTTGCCAGATGTTCCAGCGCCTGCACGTGCGCTTCGGCAAGGTCGTTCACGTGGATAAAGTCGCGGATGGCGGTTCCGTCCGGCGTGGGATAGTCGCTGCCGTAGATTTCCACGGCCGCCCTCTGCCCGAGAGCCGCCTGGATCACCAGCGGCAGCAGGTGGCTTTCGGGATCGTGCGCTTCGCCGATTTCGCCTGCCAGATCAGCTCCCGCCGCGTTGAAATAGCGCAGCGCCATCCATCGCAATCCGTAGGCGGAGCCATACCACTTGAGCATCCGCTCCACAAACAGCTTCGATTCACCGTAAGGATTCACCGGCTTTTGGGGATGATCCTCGGGAATCGGAACCTTTTCCGGATTGCCGTAGGTGGCCGCCGACGATGAGAACACGATGTTCTTCACGCCGTTCGCCTTCATCGCGTCCAGAAGCCCCAGCGTCGAGACGTCGTTGTTCCAGAAATATTTCTGCGGGTTGGTCATGGATTCGCCCACCAGCAGGCAGGCGGCAAAGTGCAGAACGCCTTCAATCTGATAGTCGCGCAGGATGCTGTTCACCAGCTCGCGGTCGCCCAGGTCGCCTTCAATCAAAGGTCCCCACTTGACCGCCGAGCGATGCCCGGTGCTCAGGTCATCCAGCACAATCGGGCTGTGCCCGGCTTCGGCAAGAGCCTTGGCGGTGTGGCTTCCGATATATCCGGCGCCGCCGGTCACAAGCACTTTCATTGTCCGTCTCTCCTTTTGTCGGCGGGTGAGGGCCTCTCAGCTCCACACGTTGAACTTGGCAACATATCGTGCCCCAGGCCGTTTCTGCAACCTCTAAGTTTGATGGCGTGAGCGGTATTGTGGCCGGGGGATAAAGACCTCTTCATCCTCAGCGAGCAGCCACTTGCCGGCGGGAGCCGCATTCGTGGTAAAATCCCGGCCGAGTATGGCGTGCATTCGATTCTTAATGACGGGACATAAAAAATGAAGAACCTTTCTCCGTGGCTCGCGCGCCGGCGCATGAGGTTTCTGCCGGCGCTGTTGATGGCGCTTGCGGCCGGGCTGGTACCGCCCACGCTTTTTTCCGCCCGGAACTTTGTCGACATCCGCCCCAGCCCTCAACAGGTTGAATGGCAGAACCTCGAATTCGGCGTGATGGTTTCTTTTGGCCTGAACACCTATACCAACAAGGAGTGGGGAAGCGGCAAGGTCAGTCCTTCGGTCTTCAATCCCGTCAAGTTCGATCCCGACCAGTGGGTGGTGGCGGCGCAGGCTGCCGGAGCCAAATATCTTGTGCTGGTGGCCAAGCATCATGGCGGCTTCTGCCTTTTTCCCAACCGGCTCACTCAATACAGTGTGGCTTCGAGCCCCTGGGAAAACGGCCACGGCGACGTGGTGAAGGCGGTGGCGGAAGCGTGCCGGCGCCACGGCATGAAGTTCGGCGTTTACCTTTCGCCCTGGGACCGCCATGAGCCTTCCTACAGTTCGAACAAGGCCTACGACAAGTTTTATGAAGGGTTGATGCAGCAGCTCATCACGCGCTACGGGCCACTGGTCGAGTTCTGGCTGGACGGCGCAGGCAGCGCGGGCCACGTCTACAATTTCAAGGCCTACACCCACCTGCTGCGTACCTACCAGCCCAACGCGCTGATCTTTGCCGACGTCGGTTTTCTCAAGTGGGGAGACATTCGCTGGGTGGGCAACGAGCGCGGCTACGCTCCGGCGGAAAATTGGGACGTGATTGACCGTGCCGGTTACCTGCGCTGGCGTCCGGCCGAATGCGACACGCCGCTGCACACCCGCCACTGGTTCTGGCATCCGAATGACGCGGCGACGCTCAAGACGGTGCCTGAACTGCTCAGGATTTACGACAACTCCGTGGGCCACGGAGCGCAACTGATGCTCGGCATCGCTCCCGACGAACGGGGGCTTCTGCCCGAGCTTGACGTTCAGCGCCTGCGAGCCTTTGGCAAGGCGCTCCGACATATTTACGGCCACAACCTGGCGGCGAATGGTGTTCCCTCGGCAAGCGCGGGCGCAGACGCTCGCGCCGCCTTTGACAACCATCCCGATACTTTCTGGATTGCGCCCCCGCACACTTATCACGCCACGCTGGAGGTTCGCTTCCCGAAACCCGTCACCTTTGACCGCACCGTCACCATGGAATGGCTCAATCGCGGCCAGCACGTTGAGTCTTACGCCGTCCAGGTTTGGGGCGATGATGGCTGGCAGACCCTCGATCGCGGCACGTCCATCGGCCATAAGAAGATTGATATCTTCCCAGCCACCACCGCATCGCGCGTCCGGCTGAACATCCTGTCGGCTTCCCACCCGCCCGCCATCCGGGAATTCCAGATCTACAACGGCCACGGCGCTCCCTAAGCGCGCCTCGGGTGCTGCTCCCACGGCGGCAATCCTCATTTTTCGGTCAGGATTTTTCCGCTCGCTCCGCCGCGGAAGGTGAAGGCATCGCGGCCCGCCGGGAAATTATTCGCGGCCGCCACGATTTGCGAACTTTCCGGTCCGCTGACGCCGAGGAACGGCCCGCCCGTCTTTGGCATCCGGCAGCCGCGGACGAACACGTCCCGCGCGTTGTTCAACTCCACCACGGGCGTGTTTTCATGCGGAGCGCCGGTTCGGAATCCGTCGAGTTCCAGTCCCTCGATGTTCGTGCCCCTGAGGCTTGGCCCGCTTGCGGTATCTACCTGAACGGCGTGCAGGCCGATCTCGCGAAGATTCTCGCACTCCAGCCCCGAGCCGACTTCGATCACGACGTTCTCCAGGCTGATATCGGTAAGCGGCATTTCTTTAAGGCCCATGATCTCGCCGGCGGACTTCGACCTTAAAGCGGTGATATTGCTCAGATAGATGTGGCGGAATTGCGGCGTGCCCTCGTTCACGGGTTCCGCGGTTTCAACGCCTCTCCGGCCGCCGTAGAACGTGGTTAGGGAGATGGCCACCGGCACGTCCCGCATACTGATGTTGCTCGCGACGATCCCTTCCACAACGTTGCCGCGCCCGCGCCGGCTCTTGATGCGAATGCCGCGCTGCGTTCCGTTAAAGGTGCAGTTGGAAATCGAAACGTTCCTCACGCCGCCCGACATTTCGCTCCCGATCGCCACCCCGGCGTGACCGTGGGCCGTGGTCAGGTTGGTGATGGTGATGTTTTCACACGGCATGCCGACCTTCCGTCCGACTTCGTTCTTGCCGGATTTGATGGCGATGCAGTCGTCGCCCACGTCGATGTAGCAATCGGAAATGTGAACGTTCCGGCAGGATTCGGGATCAATGCCGTCGGTGTTGGGCGAGTGCTCAGGACTCACGATTCTCAAGCCCGTGATCGTGACGCCGTCGCAAAACACCGGGTTCAGCGTCCACG
>CAYWMN010000125.1:0-10370 GCA_964459065.1 uncultured Acidobacteriota bacterium
GAGCTTTATTAACAATGCAGTGGATAGCAGCACCGGAACGATCATGCTGAGAGCTACGTTCCCCAATGGCGACCGGCGTCTATGGCCGGGCCAATTCGTCAACGTTACTCTCGACCTCGCGATGCAACCTCACGTGACCGTGGTACCGTCGCAGGCCGTCCAAACCGGACAGCAAGGCCAATACATCTATGTGGTCACCCCCAACCACAAGACAGAAATTCGTCCTGTTGAAGTCGGCAATACTTTGGATGGCATGACCGTGATCAGCAGGGGAATCAAGCCTGGGGAGACCGTCGTAACCAATGGCCAACTGCGGCTCTACCCCGGCGCCACAGTCATGGTTAAAAAGACGCCAGCCGGGGCCCAGGAAAGCACCTCATGAACATCTCCGAACCTTTCATCCGCCGGCCGGTAATGACAACACTGGTCATGCTGGGGATCTTGCTGTTTGGCGTTATGGCGTACCGCTATCTGCCGGTCAGTGATTTACCCAGCGTCGATTACCCCACCATCACGGTCAGCGCAAGCCTGCCCGGCGCCAGCCCGGAAACCATGGCCTCATCGGTAGCCACCCCGCTTGAGCGGCAGTTCTCCACCATTTCCGGGCTTGACTCGATGTCATCCACCAACACCCAGGGAAGGACCAGCATCAGCCTGCAATTCAGTCTCAGCCGGAACATCGATGCGGCCGCGCAAGACGTTCAGTCGATGATCACCCAGGCCGAGGGTGAACTTCCCCCTGGCATGCCGTCGCCGCCGACGTTTCGCAAGGTGAATCCGGCGGACCAGCCCATCATCTACATGGCGGTATGGTCAGACACGCTTCCGCTCTATACGACCAGCGAGTATGCGGACACGATGATGGCTCAGCGCATCTCCATGATCAGTGGCGTGGCGCAGGTCCGGGTCTTCGGCGAACAGAAGTACGCCGTTCGTGTCCAGTTTGACCCCAAGGCTCTGGCCACCCGGAAAATCGGCATCGATGAAGCCATCCAGGCCATTAAGAACGCCAACGTCAACCTGCCGACGGGAACGCTCTACGGCAAACATAAATCCTATGTCGTCCAGGCTGAAGGCCAGCTGAATGATGCGGCCGCCTACCGGCCTCTGGTTATTGCCTACCGCAACGGAGCTCCGGTTCGTCTGGACGCCGTCGCCAACATCGTCAACGGCAGCCAAAGCGATAAGGTTGCGAGCTGGTTTGGAAACCGCCGCGCGATGGTTCTGGCAATCCAGCGACAGCCGGGAACCAACACCGTGGAAGTGGTTAACAACATCCGGAAGCTGCTTCCCACCTTCCGGTCTGAATTCCCGGCGTCCATCCACTTTGAGATCCAGTATGACCGCTCGGTAACGATTCGGGATTCCATCCACGACGTCAAGTTCACGCTCTACCTGACGCTGTGCCTGGTGATCCTGGTCATATTCCTGTTTCTCCGCAATCTCTCGGCCACTCTCATCCCCAGTTTGGCCCTCCCGATGTCGATCATCGGCACCTTCGCCGTGATGTATCTGGCGGGTTACACGGTGGATAACTTATCGCTGATGGCTCTCGTCCTGGCCGTGGGCTTTGTTGTCGACGACGCCATCGTCATGCTTGAAAACATTGTGCGCCACATGGAAATGGGCGAAGGCGTTATGGAAGCCGCCCTGAAGGGCTCAAAGGAAATCAGTTTTACCATCCTCTCCATGACGCTGTCTCTGACCGCCGTCTTTATTCCCGTGCTTTTTATGGGCGGGATCATGGGCCGCCTGCTGCATGAATTTTCCGTCACCATCATGTCGGCCGTGCTGGTTTCAGGGCTCGTCTCGTTGACGCTGACCCCCATGCTCTGCAGCCGCTTCCTGCGGCATCCACGCACCCAGAAACACGGGCGCCTGTATGAGGCGATCGAGCGCATTTTCAACCACCTGCTGCATGGATACGATTGGAGTCTGCGCGGTGTCTTGCGCTACCGGCTGGCCACCCTGATTGCCTCATTCCTGATTCTGATTCTCACCGGATATCTATTTATCAAGATTCCCAAAGGGTTCCTGCCCAGCGAAGACAGCGGAGCCATCTTTGCGTTCACCCAGTCGGCGCAGGGGACTTCATTCGACCAGATGAAGGAGCTTCAGCAGGAGGTCGTTGCAGTGGTTCGCAAGAACCCCAATATCAACACTGTTTTCTCATTAGCGGGAGCCGGTGGGCCCTCATCGGGCGGAAACACCGGAATTTTCTTCTGCCATCTCAAGGATCGTCCCTCGGCGTGGCAGGAATTCACTGCGGGCCTTAAGAACTTTTTCCATCTTCCTCACAAGCCTTTCGGGCCGCAGTACAGGCTGGTCAGCACGGACGACGTGATCCAACAATTGCGCCCTCAACTTGCCAAGATCACGGGCATCATGGCCTTCATGCAAAACCCGCCGCCTATCCGCATTGGCGCGCATCTGACCAAGAGCCAGTACCAATATACGCTGGAGGGGCCCAATACAAAGGAACTCTACCGGGATTCGGTCCTTCTCGAAAACAAGATGCGCGAGCTTCCGGGGTTTCAGGATGTGACAACGGACTTGCAGATTGACAATCCGCAGGTCAACATCCACATTGACCGGGATAAGGCGACCGCTCTGGGGATAACGGCCTACCAGATTGAACAAGCCTTAACCACCGCTTACGGCGAGGGACGGATTTCGACCATCTATGCTCCCAACAATGAGTATTGGGTGATCTCGGAACTGGAACCGCAATATCAGCGGCATCCCGACGACCTTTCCATGTTGTACATTCGATCCTCGAACGGACAACTGGTGCCTCTCAATACCGTTACCAAAGTCACCGAAGGCCTGGGGCCCTTGTCGGTCAACCATTTCGGCCAGCTTCCTTCCGTAACCCTCTCGTTCAACCTGAAGCCCGGGGTGGCCTTGGGCGGCGCCGTCTCAGAGGTTGGCCGCCTGGCGCGTGAAACGCTTCCCGCCGACATCAGTGCCAATTTTGAAGGGACCGCCCAGCAGTTTCAGTCGTCGCTGGTGGGGCTGGGAGTGCTGCTGATCGCAACCGTCCTGGTCATCTACCTGGTCCTGGGAATTCTTTACGAAAGCTTCATCCATCCCATCACGATCCTATCGGGGCTGCCGTCAGCCGCCTTGGGCGCTCTGGTGACCCTCACGGCCTTCCACCTGGAACTCGACCTGTACGGCTTTGTGGGCATCATCATGTTGCTGGGCATCGTCAAGAAGAATGCCATCATGATGATCGACTTTGCGCTGGACTCGGAACGAAGCGGAGGCAAGTCAACCCAGGAAGCCATCTATCACGGCGCTATTGTCCGCTTCCGGCCGATTATGATGACAACCTTTGCCGCCTTTATGGGAATTATGCCCATCGCCCTGGGATTGGGAGCCGGCGCGCAGTCACGCAGACCCTTAGGTTTGGCGGTGGTGGGAGGCCTCGTCTTCTCGCAAGTCATCACCTTATACTTCACTCCGGTCTACTACACCTATCTTGATCAGTTCCAGCGATGGCTCGGCAGGCACCTGGGCCGCCGGCGCGATGAAGGCCTTGCAGAACCACCGGCGCAGGAGTCTGTTCTCGCAGAGACCGGCGAGGGTTCCGGCAGCCGTTGAGGCCGGGGTTTGTAGGCCGGGCGACCGGCCCTCAACCATCGTTGGAATGTGCGTTCGATAACGGTGTTTTGAACCGGGCTCGATGCGTTCAGAAAAGGCTCTTTTGTATTGACCTACGGAGTCTGAATCGTCAAACTGTAGAGGCAACGCTCATCCCACAAGGAGCCCGCAATGCGACGAAGAAAAGACCAGCCTCAAAAAGCCTCCTCAGCTAAGCCATCTTTAACGCGCCGCGATTTTCTGAAAGGCGCCGGCGTCACCGTATCCGGCGGATTACTGGTGGGCACCAGCGCCGTGGAAGCTGCCGAGCCGGCGGCCAGAGCTGAAGTTGTCGGACCCGGAGCCGTTCCGGTCACATTGCGTGTGAATGGCAAGGTTCACAAGCTGAACCTTGAGCCGCGAGTTACGCTGCTCGACGCCTTGCGAGACCGTCTGGATATCACCGGATCGAAGAAGGTTTGCGACCGGGCCACGTGCGGCGCCTGCACCGTGCTCATGGATCGCAAGCCCGTTTACAGCTGTACGGTTTTGGCCATCGAAGCCGAAGGGCATGACGTCACCACGATTGAAGGTCTTACCCAAGACGACCAGCTCACGCCGGTGATGGAGGCCTTCGTCCATCACGACGCCCAGCAGTGCGGCTTCTGCACGCCGGGATTCGTGATGGCATCGACGGCCTTTTTGGAGCGGAATCCCAATCCGTCCCTTGAGGACATTGAAAAGGGTCTGGGAGGCAATCTCTGCCGATGCGGAACCTACCATGGAATCCGGCACGCCGTTCTGCAGGCTGCCAAGCAGATGAAGGGAGGAAGCCATGGCAACGTGTAAATACGATTGGCCCAAAACAGGCGACCGCGAGTTAATTGGCAAACCCATCGACCGGATTGACGGTCCTGAAAAATCGAGCGGCCGGGCCAGGTACACTTATGACATAAGCCGGCCGGGTTTACTCACGGCCAAGTTGCTGACCTGCCCTTACGCTCACGCCAAAATCAAGTCCATTGATATTTCCCGCGCTCAAAAGCTTCCCGGCGTCAAGGCGGTCCTCATTATTCAGGATACGGGCACTGAGATTCAGTGGGCCGGCGACGAGATCGTGGCCGTAGCGGCGGTGAATGAGCAGATTGCGGAAGACGCCCGCCAGCGGATCAAAGTCGAATATGAGCAGCTTCCCCACCTGGTTCGCGAAGAAGACTTAGAGCGAGATCAAGCGGCAGGACGGACCAAGCCCGGCGGCCAGGAAACGGCCGGAGACCCCGACAAAGCTTTTCAAGATCCTGAGGCGGTGATTTCCAAAGGTTACTACGGCCTTCCGGTCATCACCCATTGCTGCCTGGAGGCTCATGGAAATGTGGCCGAGTGGACGGACGGCAAAACGCTGAAGACCTGGTCTTCAACCCAGAGCGTTTCGGGATTGCCGGGGCAGATCGGCAAAGGTTTGCGGTTACAGAAAGTCAACGTCGACGACAGTAATATTGAAACCGTCTGCCAGCATATCGGCGGAGGCTTTGGAAGCAAATTCTCTCCCGATCGTTGGGGCATTGTTGCCGCGCAGCTGGCCAAAATGACCGGACGGCCTGTCAAATTAATGCTGGACCGCGATATGGAGCTTGAGGTTGCCGGAGCAAGGCCGTCAGCGTTCGCCAAGATTCGCGTTGCAGCCAAAAAGGATGGAACGCTGACCGCATGGGATTCGGAATCGTGGGGCACTGGAGGCGTGCATCCTGCGGGACATCCCCCTCTTCCCTACGTCTTGCGACCGCCGAACTCCCGCTGGAAGCATACAATGGTTGCCGCGAATATCGGACCTTCCCGCGCGTGGCGGGCGCCCAACCATCCCCAAGGCTGCCTTCTCACCATGGCTGCGCTGGACGACCTGGCAGCCAAGATCGGGATGGACCCCGCTGAGTTTCTAATGAAAAACCTGAACCTCGCTCCCAAGCTTTTGAGCGGAGTGTACCGCGAGGAGATCCTGAAAGCTTCCGAGCTGGCGGAGTGGAAGAAACACTGGCACCCACGCGGGGACAAGACTCCCGGCCCCATCAAGCGTGGCATGGGAATGAGCTTCCACACATGGGGCGGACGCGGCCATACCAGCTCCTGCAACGTCATCGTGCGGCCGGACGGCTCAGTGACGGTGCGTCTGGGAAGCCAGGATTTGGGCACCGGAACCAGAACCGTTATCGCCATTTCGGTAGCGGAAACGTTCGGGCTTCCCGTCGAAGCCGTCAAAGTGGAGATTGGCGACAGTTCCTATCCCTATGACGGCGCCAGCGGCGGCAGCACGACGGTCGGAGGAGTTTCCAGTTCAACGCGGCGCGGGGCGACTGATGCCCGCAACGAATTATTTGCCGCCGTGGCTCCTTCGTTGGGTGTGCAGCCCGATGAGCTGGAAGCGCGCGACGGCCGGATCCAGGTAAAAGGCAATCCATCGAAGCATCTCACCTGGAAGCAAGCCTGTTCCAAACTGGGCGTGAAAACGATCCAGACCCTGGGCCGAAACCCCGGCCCCTGCCACTTGAATGACAGCGGCGTGGGCGGCGTTCAGATCGCGGATGTCTCCGTCGATACCGAAACCGGCCAGGTCAAAATGAATCGCATGGTGGCCGTTCAGGACTGCGGCTTGATCATCGACCTCAAAACGGCGAAAAGCCAGGTTTACGGTGCCATGATCATGGGCATCTGCTATTCGCTTTTTGAGGAGAAGGTCATGGACGAAACGCTCGGCCGGATGCTCAATCCCCATATGGAATTTTACAAACTGGCAACGATCGGAGATATCGGTGAGCTGGTCGTGCACATGATGACCGGGCCGGGCTATGACGAGCGCGGGGTGATCGGCCTGGGTGAACCTCCGGTAATTTCCCCGGGCGCGGCCATCTCTAACGCTGTGGCCAATGCGATTGGCGTCCGGGTCCCAACCCTGCCCTTCACCCCTGACAAAGTTCTGGCAGCTCTCGAAAAAGGAGGTTTGGCCTGATGGATGCCTTTGAATATGCAAGGCCCAACACCACGCAGGGCGCCCTTCAGTTGCTGGGAAGCAGCTGGGGCGAAACCGAGGTTTTAGCGGGCGGCACAGACCTCCTCAGCGCCATGAAAAATCACATCACCACTCCCAAGCGGGTGGTGAGCCTTCAAAGGATCAAGGGCCTTAACCGGGTCGAATATCATGCGCGCGCGGGGCTGCGGCTCGGACCGCTGGCCAGGATCCAGGATCTTTTGGACAGCAAAATTATCCGTGAACACTATCGAGCCATCTATCAGGCTGCCGACGGCATTCGCGGGGAGCAGATGCGCCACATGGGAACCGTCGGCGGCGAATTGCTGCAGCGCCCGCGATGCTGGTACTTTCGCAACGGTTACGGGCTGCTGGCCCAATACCAGGGCAAATCGCTCGTTCCTGACGGGCAGAATCGCTACCATGCCATCCTGGGGAATTCCGGCCCGGCCTACTTTGTGAACGCCTCATGTCTGGCGCCGGCCCTGATTGCCCTAGGGGCAAAAGTAAGGCTCCACGGGCCGGGGGGCGAGCGCGAAGTTGACCTTGGCAAGTTCTATATTACGCCCACCCGCGAAGGCGAAAGGGAGTACGTTCTTAAGCCCAATGAAATTTTGACTGAAATCCTTGTTCCGGCCCGCCACGGCGTCCGCATGGCCACCTACGAGGTCAGGGAAAAAGAGGGGCTCGATTGGCCGCTGGTCACCGCCGCGGTGGCCTTGCACCTGAACGGCGATACGGTGAGAAGCGCGCGAGTCGTCATGGGCCATGTGGCTCCTGTACCCTGGCCTTCTGCCGAAGCCGAACATTCGCTTGCCGGTAAGCGAATCACGGAAGAAGCTGCTGACCAGGCCGGCAAGGCCGCCGCGAGCAAGGCCACTCCTTTGAGCCAAAACGGCTATAAGGTGCGGCTTGCGCACATCGCTGTCAAACGCGCCATTCTGAGCGCCGTGAAAGGAGAATCATGAGTATGCCCGAACCCATGAATCCCACCGGGAGCAGCCACGCCGCGTGCCGATGTCTTAATTCCAAAGAGATGTTTGTCGACGCCGAACCCGACCCCAGAATTCCCAGCGGCAGCAGCGGAATCTTCTGGTGCAGCCACACCCAGAACTGTCTCGGCCCGGATGGCCAGGTTGCAGAACCGGAAAGTTGCAAACCGGGCCGGGGATGCTTCGATCCCGTTTAGGCAGCCGGCAGGCGCAGGACAAAGCCGGCCGCGCCTCTGGTTTCATGGCGTGTGAGTGCGGCTGAACGAAACGCCCCCAGGGCGTGCGCGCCAGAAGAACCCGTCCACACAACACCGCAAGGTTTTGTAACTTCCCCGCCCCAGAGGCCGAGTAACCTTTTGACAGTCCGTTGAATCTAAAAGCCGGGGTTTGTGTCTGAAGCTGCGGCCAGGTTAATGGCGCCGGGATCTGTTTATCGACGCTGCTCCTGAGCCATACAAGCAGGTTGTGTGTCAGCTTCAGTGTGATCGTTGAACATCGCCCTTGGAATGGGATAAAATTTAGCAATACGGCACGGTAAAGCCAATGGGGGTGAATATGCTTAGAATTCGCGTAACCGGCATAGCTTGCCTGTTTTTTCTGATAATGGCCGCTGTGCCCAGCAAGGGCGCGATTGAGGGGCATTACCTGGAAGTGAGGAATGCCGATGTGTGGACCGGCCCCTGCTTTGCCAGTTCACAGGTAAACCTGGCAGGGAAACAGGCCATCCTGGCCTGGAAGGTTACCCACGGAAGCTGGAACGGGACCAACCTGGGCGGTTTGAGCGTGGTGGCCATCGTCAAGGCCAAGGCAACGCTCGGGGATCCTTTCCGCAATCCGTACCCGGCCGAATCAGTGTTGATCGTTGACCAAAAAGCGACGCCCCGGCAACGGGCGGCGCTCGAAAGCTTCGCAAAATCACGTGCGGCGAAGCTGCTCAGCCATGTCGTGCGGGTCGATATCGCACCGGTCCGGCTTGTGGCGGGAGTGGGAGCGAACCACGGCGACGACGTGCTGACGGCAGGCAATCTGGCGCGGGTCAGGACTCGTCCCCTGTGCCAGGGCGACATCATTTGCGGCAATGAGAAAGTCTATTACCCGCCCCTGACCAAAGTGGCGCGTTCCATGCCCGCTTTTACGCAGGTTGATGCGTTCACCGGCAAAGGGCTGGGAGTCGTCTGGAACAACCGGGACAGCCGCAGTGCGTTTGTGGGAAGCTTTTCCGAGTAAAGTTCTGCGGCCCCGGAAATTGAAGTTCAGGACGGGATGTGGGTTCCCGCACCCCATATCTGCAGAGTATGGTCCTAACCTAATTCAGCACGGAGGTTTGTATGCGTCGGGTCCTAACGTTCACGTTGTTTTCGTTCCTGGCCGTTGTGGTGGCTGCTTTTGCCCAGGGCACCTATAAGATCGAAGCCGGCAGCGGGCTGCCGGGCGGTGACGTCAGCCAGGCGGTCAAGAATTCCCTTCAAGCGCAAGGGTCACGTCTGCTCGATAGCGCAGGCAAACAGCTCTGCGAGGTCTGGCTGCTCAAGCAGCTCCCCGCAGCCGCAAATCCGGACACCGGCGCCAACGTGCTCTACGGCAAGGTGCAGCCCGGAAGCCTGATCGGCGTCATCCACTTTCCTGAGGCAGCCAAGGATTACCGCGGGCAGCCCGTCAAAGCCGGCTACTATACGCTTCGCTACGAGTTGGTTCCTGAGGACGGCAATCACATGGGCGTCAGTCAATATCGCGACTTTCTCCTGCTGGTTCCAGCTGCTGACGACACGGACGGCACCAAACCCCTTACCTTTTCGCAAACCATGAATCTGAGCCGCAAAGCTACCAGCACGGGACACCCCGCCGTGATGTTGATGGATGCCGTGAGCGATTCCGACAAGACTTTCCCTTCCGTGTTTCAGGATTATTCACAGAACTGGGCTCTGCAAGCCAAAACCCAGCTTGCTGGCGCTGACTTCCCGCTGGCCATCGTCCTGGTAGGGCAATACCAGGGCTAGAGTTTTTTCCAGGAACTCCGAAATCCGGCATGGACTTACAGAAAACATCACGCACAACCCGAGGGCTATTGAGCGTTCGAGTGTCGCGGTCGGCGCGGGCGGCCGTGGTTGCCGCCGCATTGTGCGCCGCTTTTCTCTGCTCAACCACGGTGGCTCTCGATGCAGCCGGCAAGCCGAGTGAACAGACGATTGAGGGCAAACTGATTTTCGTGGCCGGAACCGGCCCCGTTCTCGCCACGTCCAGCAAGCGGATTCCGCTGGCGGGACGCTACCATTACATCTTTAAAACTCTCGAAGACAAGCGGCTGCGCAATGATGAAGTTCGCCTGAAAGGAAAGATGCGCGCCGACGGCAATTTCCAGGTGAACAACATCTACACCATCCATCATGGCGAGCTTTACCGCGTTCGTTATTACTGCGAAACCTGCAACATCGTGGCGCTTGGGCCGGGCAGGTGCGTCTGCTGCCAGCAGCCGACGGAACTCCAGGAAGTTCCTCTAAACAAACACGATCATAAAATCTTGACGACCCACTAGCGCAGCAGTTCCCGGCTTGCCATCCTGGACGCGCTAAAGGGCAACAGGCCCGGCAAACTCATCGCCCGCCGCAGTCTTGAGCCTTGCCGAGGTCGCTTAACATTGACACTTCTGTTGAGTAAATGTTAGAAAAAAGAAGGCTCTGGATTTTTGAACCCAGAGCCCTATGGTGAGCGTAGCTCAGTTGGTAGAGCGCCAGACTGTGGCTCTGGATGTCGCGGGTTCGATCCCCGTCGCTCAC
>CAYWMN010000126.1:0-10360 GCA_964459065.1 uncultured Acidobacteriota bacterium
TCAAACCTTTGCCGGTCCCGATGCGGGCGGGCGATCCTTCGCTGATCCGTCATGTGGTGTTCATCATCAAAGAGAACCGGACCTACGACCAGGTGCTGGGCGACATGAGCAAGGGCAACAGCGATCCCTCGCTGGTGGAATTCGGGCGGGACATTACCCCTAATCAGCATCGCCTGGCGAACCAGTTTGTGCTGCTCGACAACTTTTACGCCACCGGCGGCAACAGCGCCGACGGCCACCAGTGGCTGACCCAGGCCGATGAAACCGATTACGTTTACTGGCCCGGCTATCACGGGCGCAGCTATCCCTACGACGGCGCCGACCCGATCGCGCCCGCCTCGAGCGGCTTTATCTGGAACGATGCGCTGGCCCACCATCGGACGGTGCGCGACTTCGGCGAATACGTGCCGGTTCCTTTTAACAGAATGAAGGTTGAGGAGCGGGGAAAATTCCTTGCGGAGTGGAAAGCCGGCGCTGACTTTTCCGGCCGCTTCCATGTGACGGCTCCCGAGGCATCGCTCAACCGGATTCTGGTCCACGATTATCCCTATTGGACGCTCGCGGTTCCCGACGAGGTGAGGGCGCAAATCTTTTTGAAGCACCTGCAGGGTTGGGAAAAGAAGGGTGCAATGCCCAACCTGGTATTGGTGCAACTGCCCTGTGACCACACGGCGGGCACGCATCCGGGCGTCTCCACTCCGCAGGCGATGGCGGCGGATAATGATTGGGCGCTGGGCAAAATCGTCGCGGGCTTGTCGCGATCGCGCTTCTGGAAGAGCATGGCGATCTTTGTGGTGGAAGACGACGCCCAGGACGGCATCGACCACGTGGACGGGCACCGTACGGTGGCCCTGGCCGTCAGCCCGTATACCCGGCGCGGCATCGTGGATTCAACCTTTTATTCCCAGGTGAGCATGGTGAAAACGATTGAGCGGATGCTGGGCCTGCCCACGATGTCGATTTTTGACCGCATTGCCACCGACATGCGAAACAGCTTCCAGAACGCCCCGAATTTTACGCCCTATACTGCCGTCAAACCCCCGCAGCCGCTTTTCCAGACGAACCCGTCTCTCAACGCCTTGCAGGGACCCGCGCGGCGGGCGGCGCTCGCTTCCATGAAGATGAATTTCGGCTTGCCAGACGACGTGCCTCCCGACACACTCAACCGGATTCTGTGGCACGCGGTTCGTGGTTGGCAGACGCCGTATCCGCAGGTAAAAAAAGGGGTTTTTGCACCCTACGGTTATAATCTTCCGGACCGGGACCAGGCGGCGGAGGCGCGCTGAGGCAATGATGCGGACCGGGGCGGTGATCGGTGTCTTACAAGGGTGTGATGCCTGTCACTGCCGGCCAAACCCATACGGATTACATTGAACAGTAATCCAAGACGAATTTTCCTCCGATGGGTGTCTTGAGGGCGCTGAGGGAGAGGGAACTGTGCCGGAAACCACGGTTAAAATCGGAACCCGTCTGGTTCTGGAAAGGGCGAACCTCGACGGGCTGTTCAGCGCGCTCGGCAAGCGAGGCTATCGGCTGCTGGGTCCGGTGGTGCGCGACGGCGCCATCGTCCTGGACGAGGTTCAATCGGCCGCCGACCTGCCGGCCGGTTGGACGGATGAGCAGGAAGGCGCCACCTACCGGCTTAAGAAGCGCAGCGACAACGCGCTTTTCGGCTACGCGGCCGGCCCTCAATCCTGGAAAAAATTCCTGCATCCTCCCGCCGAGCGCCTGTTGCAGGTTCGCCGCCAAGGGAAGGGCCTCGAAATTACGCCGGAAAAGCCGGATGCTCAAAAAATGGCCTTCATCGGCGTGCGCGCGTGCGACCTGCACGCTATCGCCATCCAGGACAAAGTGTTTCTGGGGAGCGGTTACGTGGACCCGCTTTATCAGGCGAGGCGCGCGGGGGCGTTTATCGTGGCCGTGAATTGCAGCCAGGCCGGCCAAACGTGCTTCTGCGCTTCAATGGGCGCGGGGCCCAAGGCGGAGGCGGGCTTTGATCTGGCGCTGACCGAAGTCATCGAACCGGACCGCCACTACTTTGTTATGGAAGCCGGGACCCAGGCCGGAGCGGAAATTCTGGCGGAGCTTCCGCATCGCGAAGCGGACGAGCGGGAAGAAACGGCGGCTGAAGACGCCGTGGCCAGGGCCGTCGGGCAAATGGGCCGGCAAATGGATACGGTCAACATCAAGGAGCTCCTCTATCAAAACTACGAGCATCCCCGCTGGGACAACGTAGCCTCCCGGTGCCTGGCCTGCGCCAACTGCACGATGGTTTGCCCCACCTGCTTCTGCACCACGGTGGAGGACGTGACGGACCTTGAAGGCGAGCACGCCGAGCGCTGGCAAAAGTGGGATTCCTGCTTTACCAAGGATTTTTCTTACATTCACGGCGGCAGCATCCGGGCTACCACCAAGACGCGTTACCGCCAGTGGATGACGCACAAACTTGCAACGTGGTTCGACCAGTTTGGAACGTCGGGCTGCGTGGGCTGCGGGCGCTGCATCACCTGGTGCCCGGTGGCCATCGACATCACGGAAGAAGTTCGGGCGATTCGGCAAGCGCCCCAAGCGCCCAAAGGCTTGATGGGAGATAAACATGGAAACTCTTGAACGCATCCTGGCCGAACATCCGTTTTTTAAAGGCATGGACGAGCGCTATCTGGAGTTGTTGACCGGGTGTGCTTCCAACGTCCGTTTTGAAGCGGGGGAACACATTTTTCGCGCCGAGGAAGAAGCGAACCAGTTCTACCTGATTCGCCAGGGCAAGGTGGCGCTGGAGGCGTTTGCGCCGGAACGCGGCCCCATCGTCATCCTGACACTGGAACAGGGCGAGGTTCTCGGGTGGTCGTGGCTGTTTCCGCCCTATCGATGGCGATTCGACGCGCGGGCCCTGGAATTCACCCGCGCCATTGCGCTCGACGGCGCGTGCCTGCGCAAGAAGTCGGAGGCGAACCACGACCTGGGATACGATTTCATGAAGCGTTTTTCGCAATTGATGGCGCGGGCCCTTCTGGCCACGAGGTTGCAACTGCTCAATGTCTACGAACTTAATCCCTGAAGCGATGGCGGGTGCTGAACCTGCCGCTCCGATGCTGCCGCAACCCTACACGGTCCAGCGGGTGCGCCAGGAGACGTACGACACCTTTACGCTGGAGCTGGTTCCGGCCGGCGGCGCGGGCGGCGCGTTTCACTTTGCTCCGGGGCAATTCAACATGCTCTATGCCTTCGGAGTGGGCGAAGTCGCCATTTCCATTTCCGGTGACCCGGGACGGCCCCAAAAGCTGGTGCATACGATCCGAGCCATCGGCGCCACCACCAAGGCTCTGGGACGGTTGCGGCGGGGCGACACGGTGGGCGTGCGGGGACCGTTCGGCAGCGCCTGGCCGGTGGCCGAGGCCGCCGGGCGCGATCTGGTGATCGTTGCCGGCGGAATCGGGCTTGCGCCGCTGCGGCCCGTGGTCTATCACGTGCTTCGCAACCGCCAGAAATACGGCAACGTGGTGCTGATGTATGGAGCCCGGACGCCGGACGATCTTCTGTATACCAAGGAGGTCGAGCAATGGCGCGGCCGGTTTGACGTGGACGTGCAGGTGACGGTCGACCGCGCTTCGTCTTCTTCCTGGCGCGGGACGGTGGGCGTGGTGACGAATTTTATACCGCGGGCCAGATTCGATCCTTCTGAAACCGTCGCCATGATTTGCGGTCCGGAAATCATGATGCGCTTCGCCGTCGAGGAGATGGCGGAAATGGAAACGAACCCGGACAACATCTACGTTTCCATGGAGCGCAACATGAAGTGCGCCGTGGGTTTTTGCGGACATTGCCAGTTCGGCCCGACCTTCATCTGCAAAGACGGCCCGGTGTTTGCGTACGGGAAGATTCAATCGCTGCTGAATATCCGGGGGATTTAGCGTTGGCCAAAGAACATAAACCCAAACTTGCGGTCTGGAAATTCTCGTCCTGCGACGGGTGCCAGTTAAGTTTGCTCGATTGCGAAGACCAGCTGCTGCCCATCGCCAAGCGGATCGAAATCGCCAACTTTCCGGAAGCCTCGCGGGCGGTGGTGAAGGGCCCTTACGATTTGTCGCTGGTGGAGGGTTCGATCAGCACGCCGCACGACGCCGAGCGCATCCATCAGGTTCGGCGCGCCTCCAAGTTTCTGGTGACGATCGGCGCCTGCGCCACGGCCGGAGGCATCCAGGCGCTTCGCAACTTTGCGGACGTCAGGGATTTTATCTCCATTGTCTACGCGACGCCCCATTACATCAGCACCTTGAAGAAATCGACCCCGATCTCGGAGCACGTCCAGGTGGATTTTGAGTTGCGCGGCTGCCCGATTAACAAGGAGCAGCTGGTGGAAGTGATCTGCGCTTTTCTGCAGGGCCGCAAGCCGAACGTCCACCCTCACAGCGTCTGCATGGAATGCAAGCGGCGCGGCACGGTTTGCGTGATGGTGGCCCAGGGCACGCCCTGCCTGGGGCCCGTGGTCCACGCGGGATGCGGGGCGATTTGCCCGTCCTACCAGCGCGGGTGCTATGGCTGCTTCGGGCCGAAGGAATCCGCCAATACGCGGGAACTGAGCCTGGCGTGGGAGCGATTGGGCGCCGCGCGCAAAGACCTGGTGCAGATCTATCGCAACTTTAATGCCTACGCCGAACCCTTTTACACCGAGAGCAGAATCCATGAAAGTAAAGTCCATCAAGGTTGATTACCTGGCGCGCGTGGAAGGCGAAGGCGGCCTGTACGTGAAGGTCAAAGGCCGCGAGGTGGTTGACGTCAAGCTGAAGATTTTTGAGCCGCCGCGCTTTTTTGAGGCCTTCCTGCGGGGGCGCAGCTTCCACGAAGCCCCGGACATCACGGCCCGCATCTGCGGCATCTGCCCGGTGGCCTACCAGATGAGCTCCGTGCACGCCATGGAGAGCGCTTTTGGCGTGAAGGTTGAAGGGCCGCTGCGGGAGCTTCGCCGCCTGCTTTATTGCGGCGAGTGGATCGAAAGCCACGCGCTGCACATTTACATGCTGCACGCGCCGGACTTTCTGGGTTACGCCGACGCCATCCAGATGGCGAAAGATCATAGGGAGGTGGTCGAGCAGGGCCTCGCTCTGAAGAAGACGGGAAACGAGCTGGCGGCTCTGGTGGGAGGCCGGGAAATCCATCCGATCAACGTCCGCGTGGGCGGGTTCTACAGAGTGCCCACCAAGCGGGAACTGGCTCCCATCGCTGAAAAGCTGAAGCGGGCCCGCGATCTGGCGCTTGCAACCGTGCGCTGGACGGCCCAGCTGACCTTTCCGGAATTCGACCGCGACTACCTTTTTGTGGCCATGCGCCATCCGGATGAATATCCCTTCAACGAAGGCCGGCTGGTTTCAAGCCACGGCCTCGACATTTCGGTGCAGGACTACGAAAAGCATTTTACCGAGGAGCACGTGGAGCATTCCAACGCTCTGCATTCCGTGCTGAGGGGCGAGGGGCCGTACTTTTTGGGCCCGATGGCGCGTTACAGCCTGAATTTCGACCGGCTTCCGCAAACGGTGCAGGAAGCGGCGCGCGAGGCGGGGCTGGGGCCGGTGTGCCGCAATCCGTTCCAAAGCATTATCGTGCGAAGCCTGGAGACGCTCTACGCCTGCGAGGAGGCGTTGCGCATTATCGATGAGTATGAAATGCCCGACGCTCCGGCCGTGGAAGTGCAGCCGCGGGCGGGCAGGGGATGCGGCAGCAGCGAGGCTCCACGGGGAACCCTGTACCACCGGTATCGCCTGGACGACCGGGGCATGATTCTGGACGCGAAAATTGTTCCCCCCACCTCGCAGAACCAGAAGGTGATTGAGCAGGATCTGTGGGAGTACGTCCCCGAGCGTCTGGACCTTTCCACCGAAAAACTCCGCTGGCAGTGCGAACAGGCCATCCGCAACTATGACCCGTGCATCTCCTGCGCAACCCACTTTTTGAAGCTCGAGATCGACCGGGAATAAGATGGCGGAAAACGCATCGGCAGGGCCGGTGCTGGTGATCGGCATCGGCAACGCCTACGCCCGCGACGACGGAGTGGGCCTGGAAGTGGCCCGCCGGCTCAGGGAGCGGGCGCCTGCCCGGGCGAAGGTTCTTGAGCGCGGGGGCGAAGGGGCTGAGTTGATGGAGGCGTGGCGGGAGGCTGGCGCCGTGATCCTGATTGACGCTGTGCGCTCCGGCGCCCGGCCGGGAACGCTGCGGCGCATCGACTGCCGGCTTCAACCTCTCGATCGAAGTCTGTTCGGAGACTCGACTCACGCTTTCGGCGTGGCCGAGGCCGTGGAACTGAGCCGGGTGATGGGCCGGCTTCCGGAGCGCCTGGTGGTGTTGGGCGTGGAAGGTGCGGATTTTACGGCGGGAACCGAACTTTCACCCGATGTTCGCAAAGCGGTCCCCCTGGCTGTCGACGCAGCGCTTGAGGAAATCAACGAAATAGCCTGAAACCGTGTGATCCTTAGGAACTGCCGGCAGCCGGGGCTTCCGCCTCGTTCTTGCCCGCAAAGCCGGAGACGGATTTGGGCAAGGGCTGTTGGGCGGGCTCTTCCGGTTCGGAAGCAGCGGCGGCCATGCGGCGGCTTTCCCGGTAAGTGTGCAGAACGCGGTGAACCACGGTGAGGTTGGAAAGAATCACAATCACCCAGAGCACCGGGGCCATGCGGTCAAAAAGAGCGCCGATGATGATCAGCACCACGCGCTCAGCCCGCTCGAGGAAACCGACTTTGCAGGAAGGGATCAGGTTCTCGGCGCGGGCGCGGGTATAGCTGGTCATCACGGAACCGATCATGGCGGCCGCCACCAGCGTGACGTAGACGGAGCGGTTGATGCGGCCGTAATAAATCAGCAGGCCGATCAGCAGAATCAGGTCCGAGTAGCGGTCCAGGACGGAATCGAAAAAACCGCCGAACGGCGTCACCCGCCGCGTGGTCCGCGCCACCGGGCCGTCGGTCAGGTCAAAGATGCCGCCAAAAAAGATCGTTGCCCCCGCCCAGCGGAAATAGCCGTAAGCAAACAGGTACGCCGCCACCAGATTGATGGTGAACCCAATAAAAGTGAGGATGTTGGGGTTGACGCCGACCTTCGCAAAGGCTCGGATGATCGCGTTGTACCCATACCAGCAGGTCTTGCCAATCTGTCGGGTAATCATGGTTTCAATTCAGGAGTTCGCGCGGCCAGGGCGTTCGGGTTCCGGGGTTTTGAGCGCAGATGACACTCCCCGCCGTCTATTTCCAGGGCGCCCGTTTCCAGGCGGGCGCTCCACTAATGTTGCGTATCTTATCGGAAAGTCCGCTTCTGTGCAACCTGCCACCGAGCGGGATTCTAACCCCTGGTGGCGTAGAAACCGGACCTTAGTCAGTTTACCCTGCCAGGCGTCAGGCGTAAAGCCGCCCGGGCGGCCCAACCAGCTTTTCCCGCTGTTTTTAGGGGCTTAACGCGGTTGCATGGAGACGCCCCGGGGACCGGCGCTTAAATCATAGAGTCTGCCCCGGTAGGGCAGGCCCCGAAGCCTGGCCCGAAATCCCGCCGGCAGAGCGGGTTCGGCCAGAACCTGCTTGCCCCGCCAATCGGGCTGGAAGCCGAAGAACGAACGGAGGATCAACTCCGGGAACACGCTGCCGATCATGTTGTGCGTGGTCATGGGGCCGCGGCTGGCCACCCGCACGGGATCATCCCACTGGCGGCCCAGAATCTCATGTGCCTGCGCGTAAGGCCCTTCGCGGGTAACGCCCTCGAAGCGGTAGAAGGCGTCGAGCGCCTGCTTCCGGCGCCCCAGTTGAACCAATCCCTCGAGGGTCAGCGCCGGCCATTCGTCATAGGCGCCCATGGGGCCGTGGTCCGGCCGGTCGGAGCGGGGAGCGGCGGGATCTTCCAGGGACAGGGCGCGCATCCAGTATTCGGTCAACAGCTCGCGCTCCACAAAAGCCACCATCTCGCGCCGCATGGACGGGGAAAGATCCTCGGCCATCCACCGGACGACGGTCACGAAATCATAGACGTGCCGGACCTTGAACCGGCGGCCGTCCGGTTGCCGGCAATACCACACGCCTTCCTTGGGAACGTAAAGCTGCAGAACGGCGCGGGCGAGCTTTTTGGCCTCCCGGCGCAAATCCGCCGCCTGCCGCGCCTGGCCCCTCCACTCCAACAGATTGGCGAGCGAACGCATCATGCCCACATTGGCGGCGTTCAGCGAGGCGACGGCGTGAATATAGGTGGGATCGCATTCCAAAAGGTTGTTGGCCGCGCCGTAGTCGGCCAGCTGGCCGCCGTTGGGAACCAGCTGCTTCCAGCCGGTGGCCAGGCGAACAAGGTGCTCAAGGACGGTTCTGCCGCCCGCCTTTTCGTCGAGCAGCCGGTAATCGCCCGTTACCCGCAGGTGGCCCGAGAGCAGGGCGAAAACCGAAACATTATTGGCTGAATACCACCGGCCGCGGCCTTCGCCGCTCAAGCAGTCCTGCGCGTACCAGCGGAAAATATCCAGGGTCAGCCAGCGCTTCAACTGCTGGCGCATCATCTGCGGGTCCAGCATCGACATCAGGAAAGAAGTGTTGTCCCAAAAATAAGTGACGGTGACGGCGAACTGCGGGCCGCCGGTCACCACCACGCGCGGCTGGACGGGCAGATTCGTCCGCAGCAGCTGCAGCCGGGAGACGACGCCCATGTAATAGACGCGGCGCATGGCTTCGTCCGGCGTGGAGAGCACCGGCAGGCTGCCGGAATAGAAATTGTTTCCGGGCTCAAAGACGCGGGCGTAACGGCGGGCCCAGTCGCCCTTGGCGGTTTCAAAGGCGGAGTTGAATCCGGCGGCCCAGCGCCGGCCCAAAGACAACGCTTCGTCATCCCGGTTGCCCACCGCCATGACGTAGTCGAGGGTGCGTTCCTGGCCGGGATGGAGGGTGAAATTCCAGATCGCCCTTCCGTAGTGCCCCGCGCTTTCCAGCCGGCCGGGCTTTTCGGCAAAGGCAAAGGCCACCCGCGCGGGCGATTTCAAATGGCGCACCAGCAGCAGATTTCCGCCCGCGGCGAGCGAGGCGGCAAATTCATCGGGGTCCTGGGGGCGGGGAAATCGAAAGGACCAGCCGGTATCGTAGCGTCCGACAAAGCCGCGGAGGTCGGCTTTGAGCTCGGCGGGCTGTGCCACCTCGGTCAGGTTCTTGAGCTTCAAGCGGAAGAGGACGCCGCGATTTTCAAACACCATCCGGACGGAGCTTTCCAGCTCCAGGTTCCGCGTCCGAGTCCTGCGGAGAATCTGGTAGGCGTACCAGCGGCTCTCGTGGGCCGTTGCTTCGGCGCCGTTGAGGCTGAGATTTCCGCTGTCCATGCCCTGGGAAAACGGCGGGAAGGTCAGCTCCGTGACCGCCAGCAGGTTGCCGGTTATCTGCAGGGCTCCCCAGAAGTTGTTGATAGCAGGATAGTTGGCCAGGGTAGCCAGGCGCTTCCAATCGCCCGCTAATTCGTCAAGCGATAGGACGCCTCCGCCCAAAGCCGAGCTTCCGGCATCGCCGGCTGTGAGCTCCTGGCCGGCGGCGGCCGGGCCCGTCGTGCAGGCTAAAGCCGCGGCCATCATGCCCTGCAGAAAGCCGCGGCGGGATGAGTCCGCGCCCGGGATGGCTTCATCAGGATGTCCCGATTTCTTTTTCGCCATAGAAAGCGGTTTCCATGCCCGGACCCGAATGCAGAATTAAACGGCCAGGGCTTCGTGGACCTTGCCCACCATCTTTTCAGAGGGCTTCAGGGTCTTATCGCCTTCGGCCCGCCATTTGGCCGGGCAGACTTCCGCCGGGTTAGCCGACATGTAGAGATTGGCTTTGAACTTCCTCAGCAGCTCGTCGATGTTGCGGCCGAGATTGTAGAAATTGACTTCCGAGTTCACCAGCACGCCCTTCGGGTCAATGATGAAGGTGCCGCGCAAGGCGTGCCCGGTGCCTTCATCGTAGACGCCGAACAGGCGCGAGACTTTGCCCGTGCGGTCGGCGCCCATCGGGTATTGGACGTTCCCGAGTTCACCCTCGTTCTGGCGCCAGGCCAGATGCACAAACTGCGTGTCCATGCTGACCGTCACAATATCACAGCCGAGCTTTAAAAACTCCTCGTGCTTTTCCGCCAGGGCGGCGAATTCCGTGGCGCAGACAAATGTGAAGTCGGCGGGGTAAAAAAACAGGATCGTCCAGCGCTTGCGCTCCTTCTGGTCGGCCAGCTTAAAAACGCCGAACTTTGCTTCGGCAGGATCGTAGGTGTTCAGTTCGAAATCAGTGACATTCTGGCCCAGCTTGACTACTTCTTCAGACATTCTTGTGGTTCTCCCTTTTCGTCTAAGTGGTGGTGCATGAACAGGCGCACGATTGTTTGTGTAATC
>CAYWMN010000127.1:0-10272 GCA_964459065.1 uncultured Acidobacteriota bacterium
CAGAGGGCTCAACCGCCGTGGGGCAAACAATCACCTCGGCGCCCATCCCCTTCAACATGTCAACCTTTTCGTTGGATTGCTTGTCGGCCATGGTGAAGATGGCTTTATAGCCTCGGACGGCGGCCACCAAGGCAAGGCCCATTCCCGTGTTGCCGGAGGTGCCTTCGACGATGGTGCCGCCGGGCTTCAGCAATCCACGCCGCTCGGCATCGTCCACCAGGGAGATGCCGATGCGGTCTTTCACGCTGCCGCCGGGATTCAGATAGTCGCACTTGGCGTAAACCTGGGCCTTGGACCCGCGAGTGATGCGGTGGAGCTTGACGAGAGGCGTGTGGCCAATGGCCTCCAGAATGTTGTCGTAGCGCATAAGAACACCGTTCAATTGAAGGGTAAACTTTCATTATACCCTATCGGGCGGAAGCCGAACCCTAGAGGGCGCGGGTGGCACGAAGCCGCCCGCCGGGTTTGCAGTCCGCGAGCAGGCAAAAATATCCGCCGGGGTTGCTGGACCCCTGATCGTCTTTGAATCTAGCTTGTAGTCTCAGGCAGGCCGCCCCAGGCCTGTCGCCCTTTGAGCGCCCCGCCGCTCAGGCCGCGCTAATGGTTTTAACGTGAATAGTCTTGGTCGAAGCATCAAAGGTTCCGGTAACGCTGACCTTCTCTCCCGCAAATGGCCTCGGCATGGCCTGGTCGTCCAGTTGGTAAGTCGTTTTAGTAGAGCGATTGTAAAGCACGAAATTTGCTCCCATCTTGACGCACTTGAGCGTGCATTGCTTGGCGTTTCTAGGGCCGTTGGGGCTTAGCATTGGTTTGTGAGATCCCACTTCCGCACAGGTACTATCCATAATTTCGCCCGTAAAGGTTCGAACCGTGCCCGACGAGGCCGCTGACCGTTCCCTTGCACTGGCTGGCTGCTGATTGCAGGCGGCCAGCAGAAAAACCATGCCGCAGACCAGAATTAAGGCAAGCTTCTTCATGGATCCTCCCGGTTGCCGCACGGATGTCACCCCCTGAACATCAGCGCGCATTCGGCGGCGTGGATTTGGTTTTGACTTTTGATGCTCCTCCCAGGGTCTAAAGATTACGGCAAACGCGCTCCGCTTCCCCCAGCGAAGCTTAGCGCATTGCGCGACGGACTTTCACAAGCAGTTCTTTCGCTTTCCCTTGCATTGAACTTGGAACCTTTGCGGCCTTCTCGAGTGCAGCATAGGCTTCACGGTGCCGGGCGGGATAAAGCGTCTCATAGGCATATCCCAGAAGGTAGTAAGCTTCGCCTTGCAACTCAGGATTCGAGCCCAGAAGAGGCGCCGCCTTCGAAAACTCCCGGACGGCGCCAGCAACGCGGTGGGTCTTTGCATTCCGCACGAGATTCAGATATCCCAGCGTGATGAGAGCCATTCCTTCCTGAGTGTCCTGCTGGGTCTTGAAATAGTCGTCCGACATCCCTTCGGTTTTTTTCGCGGCAGGGATCAGCGCGAGAACTTTTTTAGCATAGGTGGAGGCCTCGGCCCGTTTGGAAGGGACGCGGAATGCATAATGGTAAGCCACCAGGTTTAAAGCGTCGATATCGTTCGGATCGGCGGCAATAGCCTTTTCAGCATAAGCGTCGGCTTTTTCCGGCTGGTTGATTTGGGCGTAGGCAACCGCGTAACGATAGTTCAAATTCCCGGCATGTTCTTTGGCTAACTGCGGGTAGGCTTGGCAAAACTGGTCCAGAGCCTTGATGCGCTGGTTCGGATCAGTAACCCGCGGGAACAAATTCAAAAAAGCATACATCATGTACGCTTTGTCGCGGTTGGCCTGCTGCAAAGCGGCTTTCTTTGCAGCCGCCACCTTGGCAGGAGCTTCGTTCAGCCTGGTAAAGACCTTGGACTCAGCCTTGATTTGCGGCGCCGCCTTCGCGATAACGTCAAAGGCCTCCGGGCTCGCCTTGCCAAGGCCAATGTAAGCCTGAAGGAGATTTTGCAGGAACGAAACATCCAAATGGTTGGCGGCAATCGCCTTCTGTCCGGCAGCGATCGCTTTGTCATACTGCTTCAACTGCACATAATTCTTGGTCAGCAATTCCTGCGCACAGGGCGCATACGTGGAACCAGGATGCGCCTGGGCAAACTTCTCCAGCGCTGCGATTTTTGCGGTGGGGTCATCCGCGCCGTTCACGGCCAGCATCAGCTTATCTTCGGGGGAACCGATGATGATGGAATAGTTGGAACAGCTCTGACCTTGTTGCGCAGGCAAAGGTCGAACCCACAGCACCATGCCAGCCAGCAGAATCGCCTGGATCAAGGATCGCATGAGAACCTCCTTATTAAGACAGGTTGCAGGTCCTCCGCCAAAACCTGGGCACAAAGCGGGGCACCGTCCGCGCGTAGGCTTCATATTCTGCACCGTACTGTTCCCGGAGTTCCCGCTCCTCAAGCGGAGTGACTATTAAATACATCAGGATGGAGAGGATTGCCAGCAGAAAAATACCTTTGGATCCGGTCAGCAAGCCAAAAGCGATAAAGCCCAGCATCAGATCGGCGTATCTTGGGTGGCGCACATAGGCATAAGGACCCGACCGGACAATTCCCCGTTGAGCGTGGCGGGGATTCAATTCCGGCAGACCCGCAAGCTTCTTGAAGCTGAATTCGCGGTGCACCTTCGCCATGATCCAGAAGGATAACGCCAAAAGTAGTGTGCCCAGTCCGTACGTAAAAACGTTGCGAGGCAGCCGGTTCGCCCACAGCGGCCCCTGCAGGAATATCAGCGGGACTCCCGCCAGCAGCCACACCGGCAGCGCCACCCAGAACGACCGGTTGCCGACACGCCGCCACCAACGAACGCCCGGGTGAAAAATAAGCCAATAAACGGGCACCGGAAAAAACAGCACCGCGTAGACAAGCGCCAGCGCGTCAATCGCTCTGGCAACCGCAGACCCCATGGTCCCTCCTGGAGAGGAAGCGCGTTTCGGAATGCACCTCGATCCTCCCATCGATAAAACGTCAATTTCGAAAGTGAAGCCCTGCATATTTTATCGCCAATCCCCAGGCGCGGCATGTAAAATGCCTGAACGTGAAGTCAAAACCGATGGGAGGAAGATCATGCCGTTATTGAACTGGGACACCGTGAAAAAAGAAGAAGTGAATTCCAAAATCTGGAAAAAGGTCCTCCACACCGAGAAGATGACCTTCGCGCAGTTTGGTTTTGCCAAGGGCGGAGCGGTTTCCGTCCACCAGCATGAAAACGAACAGATTGCCTACATGATCGAAGGGGCCATCAAGTTCACGGTGAACGGCGAAGAGATTATTGCCCGGAAAGGCGATGTTCTGCATATCCCCGCGAACGTGCCCCACGGAGGCGAGGCGCTTGAAGACTCGATCGACATCGAAGTCTTTTGCCCCGTGCGCTCAGACTGGCTGGCCGCCCAGAAATAACCACGCCCTTCAAGCCTGAAGGAATCCGATTGGGGCCGGCGGTTTGCGGCGATTTGCCGGGACGGTTCGGCCGTGGCCCATGGGCAGGATGCGGAAGCCGATTGAAATTCTAAAAGGAAACCGGGAGACAGACGTATGGACATGGGATTGAAAGACCGCGTCGCCATTGTGGCGGCATCGAGCCAGGGGCTCGGAAGAGCTGTGGCGGAAGGGCTGGCTCGTGAGGGAGCCAAGCTGGCGATCTGCGCGCGAACCGAATCAACGCTGAACGCAACGGCGGAGGCGATTCGCAACGAAACCGGCGCGGAAGTCCTGGCGCGTCCCGTTGACGTGACCCATTACGACCAGGTGCGCGCCTTCGTTGCGGAAACAGCCAAGCGGTTCGGACGGATTGACGTCTGCGTCACCAACGCCGGAGGCCCGCCGGCCAAGCCTTTTGCCGACACCACTGTCGAGGATTGGCAAGCCGGCGTGGATTTGAATCTGATGAGCACGCTTTACTTGGTGCGGGAAGTCCTGCCGATCATGCAGAAACAACGCTGGGGACGGATCATTACCATCACCTCTGCATCGGTCAAGCAGCCGCTCGACAACCTGGTTCTATCGAATTCGGTTCGCTCGGCCGTCACAGGCCTGATGAAGAGCCTTTCCAACGAATACGGAAAAGACAACATCCTCGTCAACAACGTCTGCCCCGGCCTCACCCTCACCTCCCGCCTCGATCAACTTTCAGCCAAAGCCGCTGAAGCAGAGGGAATCGAGCCGCAACAGGTCCAGACCCAGTGGGGAAAGCGGACTCCGCTGGGGCGCATTGGCCGGCCGGAAGAGTTTGCCAACGCCGTGGTCTTTCTGGCCTCGGAACGCGCAAGTTACATCACCGGCGTCTCCATCGCCGTCGACGGCGGCCTCGTGAAAGGCATCTATTAACCAGATCAACCGCCCCTGCGCTACGAACCGATAGGGGCGGGGTTGTCGAACTCATCCGGGCCCTATACAATGAAGAACTGGGGGAGGGGCAAACCATACTGTTGTTAAGGAGGAATTGCAATGAGATCATCAGTCCGCCCCTTGCTCATTGCCGGTTTGCTCTGTGCCGCCGCTTTTCTATTCCAGGCTCAACCATTATCGGCTGCCCAGAAGCACGTAATTTCACCGGCAGAACTTCAACAGACCGCTCTTTCAGCCGCCCGGACCCGGCAGAATAATATTGCCAAAGTGGAAGATTTCTTTTCTTCCCGGCAGGCTCAAAAAGCTCTGAAGTCCGCGCACCTGGACACCGTTCAAATCAAGCAAGCCATTCCCACACTGAGCAACCAGGAATTGGCGCAACTCGCTTCCAAAGCCGGTAATGCGCAGAAGAATTTCGCTGCCGGCGCACTCACCAATCAGCAGATCACCTATATCCTGATCGCGCTGGGAACAGCCATCGTGGTTCTTATTGCCACTCATTAAAAAACATGCAAAGTTGCCCGCGTTCGCTTCGATGGACGGCGGCTCTGCTTCCCGCGTTGCTTGGAACCGCCCTTGCAGCGTCCTCAGGGATCTGGTTGAATGTACCTTTTGTTCACCAGAAAAAGAACGGGTGCGGCGCCGCCTGCATTTCAATGGTGATGCGATATTGGCGGCGGAGCAAAGATGGGCGCGTGCCGGCCGCCGAGGACGCAGACCAAATTGACCGCACCCTTTACAGTCCCCAGGCCAAAGGCATTTATGCGGGAGACATGGAACGCTACCTGCGGCAAAACGGTTTCCGCGTCTTCGCATTCTCCGGCCAATGGCAAGACCTGAAACATCATCTCTTGAAGGGGCGTCCCCTGATCGTTTCGCTCGGCGATGGCCGGATGGAACCACTCCACTATGTCGTTGTCGTGGGGCTTGATTGGCGGCAACAGCTTGTGCTGATCAATGATCCGGCCCAGCGCAAGCTTTTGAAAGTTGACCGACGACGCTTTGAAAAGCGCTGGAAAGCCACGGACGACTGGACTCTTCTGGCAGTTCCCAGGCCGGCCCGGTGAAAGCTCAAATTCTAACGTTCAGCGTCTTGCTGCTGCTGGCCGGCGTTTCCGGCGCATACGCCCGAAAGCCTTGTGCTGCCGGCTCCACGCTTCATAGACTTTACGACGAAGGCCAGTGGCGGGATTTGCTGAGCGCCGCACCTTGCTCTACGAATCACTCAGCCGACATCGACTACTTTCGAGGGATGGCTTTGGCTCGGCTCAAGCGCTGGGATGAGGCGGCGGAAGTTTTCAGGGCGGCGGAAAAACAGTATCCACAAGACAAACGATTTCCGGTGGAGCTAGCGGGAATCGCCTTCAAGCAGAAACATTTTGGGAAGGCAAAGCATGAACTCCACCGGGCTCTCCGTTTGGACCCGAAGGACCCGTACGCGCTGAATTTTCTCGCGACCCTGTATTTCCTGGAAGGAAATCTCCCGGCCGCTCTCAAGTATTGGAATCGTTCCGGGAAACCTCGGATCGCGGCCATCCACACGCCACAGCATCTCCGCGTTGATCCCGCCCTGCTCGACCGTGCCTTCACGTGTTCCCCCGCAAGCGTCCTGCGGCTCCAGCAATACCGGACCACGCGCGCACGACTGAGGCAACTGGGAATCTTCCCGGTCTTTCGCCTGGACCTCACGCCCCATCCCGACGGCAATAGCGATCGCTTTGATTTAACTCTGAGCGGCATCGAAAGAAACGGGTGGGGTGAGAACAAACTTACAGGGATTCTCTCGCTTTTGCGGGGAACGCCTTACGAAACCGTTTATCCCGCGTATTACAACCTGCACGGCTCGGCGCTCAACGTCCGAACTCTGTTCCGCTGGGATGACCAAAAGAGGAGAGTGTTCGCCTCGGTTTCGGCTCCTCTCGCGCGAAATCCAAAATTCCGTTATCAGCTTTATGTGGACGGCCGGAACGAAAACTGGGACGTTTCGCAAACCTTCCGCGTTACGGGTTCACCTCTTACAACCTTCAACATGGAAAAGCTGGAGGCGGGTGGCGGAGTCCGGTCCATCGTCAACAGCCGCCTGAGCTGGGCCGCCGGCTTGTCGCTTTCCGACCGCCGTTTCCGCGATTTGCCTGCGGGATTTTCCAATTCCCTTTTCACCAAGGGTTTCGCGCTGGAAGTCCGCGCCGGAGCCCAATACGCACTGCTGCGAATCCCCGAAAAGCGCTTTACGTTGACGGCCAGCGCCCAGGGCAGTTTGGGCAAACTCTATGCAACAGGGTTTGGCGATTTCTCCAGATTGCAAGGTTCCGTGCGAGCTCGCTGGTTCCCACAATCGCGTGGAGATGACTACGAAGTGGATGAAGATTTCCATGCCGGCAAGATCTTCGGCAGGGCCCCTTTTGATGAACTGTTTATCCTGGGACTCGAGCGCGACAACAACCTTCTGCTTCGCGCCCACATCGGAACGCGGGACGGCAGGAAAGGCAGCGCGCCTCTCGGCCGCGCGTACCTGCTTTCAAACTGGGAGATCAACAAAAACCTCTACAACAGCGGATGGTTCAAGCTGCGGCTGGCGCCTTTTCTGGACTCAGGAAGAATCTATTCTGATTCGGAGGGTTTCGGATCTCGCCAGTGGCTTTGGGATACGGGCGGACAGGTCAAACTGAGCGTGCTTGGAGGCCTGTCAGTTATTTTCACTTATGGAAAAGATTTGAGAACCGGCAACAACTCTTTCTACGTCACAACCAGCCACGAAGGCGGCTTCAGGTTCCTGCCTTGAGCCCGGCGGTTATGACTTCGCTTCTTCAGTCGAACGGACCTTGACGCCTGCAAGCTCTTCCAGAAAAGTAACGACGGCGGCGTAATCAAGCTCGCCTTTGCCCTGCGCCCGCGCGGAGCCGTAAACTTCTTTCACGGCGGCGGTGACGGGCATTGGAACGCCCTTGGCGAAGGCGGCTTCCATGGCCAGCGTCACGTCCTTGTGCATCCACTTGAGAGGGAAATAGGGCGTGAAGTCGCCCTTAAAGATAAAAGGGGCTTTGAAATCGGTCAGCACCGCGCGCGCCATGCTGTTCTGAATGATTTCCAGCATCACCTCGGGCCTGACGCCGGATTTCGTGGCCAGGACAAATCCCTCGCAGAAGATTTCCACCATGGTGGACTGGATGGCGTTCTGGGCCAGCTTGGCGGAAAGTCCCGCGCCGTGTTCGCCGCAGTAAATGTGCGTCTTGCCCAGCACTTTCAACAATGGCAGGGCCTTGTCAAACGTTTCGCGGTTGCCGCCCACCATAAAAGTCAACTCGCCTGCTTCAGCGCCGTGCTTGCTGCCGGTGACCGGAGCGTCCAGGAAACTCGCTTCCTTGCCGGCAGTCTGGCAGGCCAGCTTCCGGCTGACCACCGGGCTGATGGTCGCAGAATCAATCACGATGGCGCCGGGGCGGATGGTTTGCAGAACTCCGTCTTTGCCCGCAATCACTTCTTCCGAGGCGGCAGAATCACTCACGATGCTGACGATGAAGTCGGCATCCCGGGCTGCCTCAGCGGGCGTTGAGGCAACTCGCGCGCCGGCGCGCTCAAGGGGCTCGGCCTTGCTGCGGGTCCGGTTGAAAACGCTCAGGCTGTAGCCGGCCTTGATCAAGTTCAAAGCCATCGGCTGCCCCATAATTCCCAAGCCGATAAAACCTACCGATTGCGCCATTGCACGCCTCCATAAAATGAGTTTGCGGGGAGCCCCGACGAGGTTCGGACGGCGCTTCGGCTGGCGACGGTGAACCGCCTTATTGCGATCCAAAATCCAGCCAGAGCCGTATGTCCCGGACATTATTGTCCGTGAAACCAGTATCCAGTGTATCACCAAGGGTTCGGAAGAAGTAATAGGAGTCGCTCGCCGCAAGGTAATGACCGGGATCAAGCCCCAAGGCGCGCGCGCGCGCCACCGTTTGCCCGTCGGCCACCGCCCCGCTGGCGGGACTGTTGCCGTCGCGGCCGTCCGTGCCGGCGCTCAAGACCACCCGGCGCTGGTGGGGAATCATTTGCGCCGCCTCCAGAACATAGGCCTGGTTCCGGCCGCCCATTCCCGAACCCGTCACCGCACAGGTGACTTCCCCGCCGACAATCAGGGCAACGGGCTTTCCGGGATGCGCGCGGGCGAGCAAGTCCAGGGAGTCCAGATTCTGGCCGACAACCGTCCTATAATCAGCATCCCAACCATTCGGGTCGATAGCGCAAACAAAGCCCTGCCGTTCCGCAGCTTGTTTGGCGGCGTCCACGGCTTGCCGGTTCGAGAGCAGGCACACGTATTGCGAGTTTTCAAAGCAAGGATCTCCCGCCTTGGGAGTTTCCTCGAACAATCCCTGCAACGCGGATGGAAATTTCGGCTCCAGGCAATTTTCCCGGGCCAGCCGGCGGCACTCGTCAAGCGTTGAATCGTCGGGCATCGTCGGGCCGGAGGCCACCATCGACGGCAGATGATCGGGCACATCAGAGACAAAAATCGTCAGTTGGCGCGCAGGAAACGCCGCCTTCGCCAGCCGCCCGCCTTTAACTGCAGAGACGTGCTTGCGAAGCACGTTGATCTGCTCAATCGGCAAACCGCAGGTCACCAGCGTGCGGTTAAACTCCAGCAGTTCGTCGAGTGAAACATCAGGACTGAGAGGCTTCTCAAACAGAGCCGACCCACCTCCGGAGACCAGGAAGATCACCAGGTCCTCGCTCCCAAGGCCGGCCACCAGTTCCAAGGCGGCTTGGGCGCCGGCAAGACTGCCGGCGTTCGGATAGGGGTGCCCGCCGATGAAATAATGGAAGTTCTTGACCCTGATGGAAGGCGGGGCCGGCGCAACAACCACGCCTTCCCCGGTCTTGCCGTCGAGGATTTCGTCCAGCGCCGCCGCCATGCGCCCCGCAGCCTTTCCAAAAGCCACCACGCGCGGCGGCTTTTCGCCAAGCGGCGTGAGAACGTCCCCGGCTAGAAGGTTTTCACCCTCCCGGCGCAGGGTCTCCCGCATCGCACGGCGAAGGTCGATGGCCGCCATAACCTCATGAAAAATCTGGCGGGCGATGTTCTTTCCATGCTCGTAAGCGGGTGTCACAAGGCGTAGGCTCTCGTTTTCGGCTGCCGGAAACGCCCGAATTCCTGATCGCACAGTGAATCTGAAGCAACGGGCGTGCAGCGTTAAGACTTATTATTGAGAAATCTGTGGATGAAAGGCAAGCGCCTTTGCAAATCTGGACCGCCCCCTGAAACCGACGTACCTTTACAATGAGGCACTTCCTTGACGGGAATTTCCCGCGTGTGCTATAAGTCTAGGCTTATAAGGCCGGTAATTAATTTCTTCCAAATGAGCCCGGTATTGTGCAGTCAACAGAGTCTTCCTGTCATACAGCTGACAAACCCTACCTCGAAGGAAACGAAAATGACCTTGCTTTGCGATGTTCTGCCCGTAACCGGGCTCGTGTTGTTCGTAGGATGGCTTGCACGTCGTCTCAGAATCGGTGCTTTTAATCAGAGTACGGTCTCGCGTGCGCTCCAATCACGATGCGCATTATTTAAAGACCAATGTCTCCACCTGCTCGCGAAAAAGAGTTCCGTCCTGCGCCGCACGGCGACAGCGGCCGCGGCAACCTTGGCCCTCACCCTGGCGGGAGCAGCTTCCGCCCTGGCCCAGACGGCCGAGCAGCCTTCCGGCGAAGCCAATCTGAAGCTTCCCGATTTTGCTCAGGTCAAATTTCTCGGCATCGGCGGCCATGAGTTGCTGATGTACGGCATCCTGTTCTGCGTCTTCGGGCTGCTGTTCGGGCTGGCAATCTACAGCCACATCAAGAACCTTCCCGTGCACCGCTCCATGGCAGAAGTCTCCCAGTTGATCTGGGAAACCTGCAAGACCTACCTCGTCCAGCAGGGCAAGTT